>NZ_CP043929.1:3918001-4236003 GCF_008632455.1 Methylomonas rhizoryzae | reverse complement strand
AAGGCAAGGTCGATTGCCGTATCCGTTAGAGTCGGATTGGCCTGGCACATTGCCGGTATTGGGCAGGCAAGCAATAAGGTCGCAACAAACGCTTTGATGTTCATGGGGTTGCCGGTTTTCCAGATGGGGGCTAATACAATGACGAGACGAGTTAGGGCTTGCCGCACTTGGCATTGTAACCGGAGCGCCGGTATTTTCGGTTATTCGCGTACTTCACAATGGTTGCGATGATTTTGCCTATGCCCGCGCGGTGTTTGTGGCTGCCTCACTGCGGCCAATTTGCGACATTCGATGTTTTTAGCATATTGCTTGCCAATAGTAAGCTGTCGTTCAACGCTCGATTCATCGGCTTGAATTCTTCAATGATAGCCACAGCGCCTTGTTCGGCGGCAATCCTGCGATGCGCGTGCCGCCCAGCTTAGAGTTTGAGTTGGGCTACGGATCCCGTCCTGAAGTAGTGATGGGCATTTCGGCGAAGCAGATCGCCGATATCTTCGTACGTTTGCCACTCACGCGAGTCCAGGATGGAAACGTGGGTGACGGCTTCCGGTAGGCGTTGCATTAAGTAAGGTAAGTCTTGCTCGTCGCGGACAAAGAATAGGCTAGGCAGCCCCAGTGCCAGCGCGTAGCCGGCTTCGAACAATGCGCTCGTCGCGAGTCTTTGCGGATAGAGCATGATGAAGCTCCCGCTCTTTTTCATAATGTCCAAGTCGTCATGCGTGCTGACGCCATGGGTGTCGAACATGCTCATTGATTCGATCGTTTCCAGTGCACAAAATACCGACAGTCCGCAGGCGTCAAGGGCATGGATAACCTTGAGAACCTCTGCGCGAAACGATTGATATTCGCTATCGTCCTTGAATGAGGCCATCGGAGCAGACAGGAAGACGTCGTATTCGGGCCGGAGAGTCTTGCGCTCGGCCTCGAGCGCATCGTGTATTTTGGCGTTGAGGTCGGGCCATATTTCCTTGAAAGCCGCTTTCAGCGCCTTTGGTGTCAATGGAGTGCCTACGCTCGAATTAATAGACTTGAACAAGCCGTGTACGCTGTCTTCGTCGAACAGGACTCCGTTAAACCGCGCCAGTGGATCTACCAGATCCTCTGCGACACAATCCAGCATGAGCGGGACAAGTCTAGGGGAGCCGAATTTTGCCGACAAGGCGCCGGACTCGAACATGATCCAGGGAGCGCCGAGGGAGCGCTTAGTGATGCACGCGATGGCGAATTTCGAGTCCTCAAGCGCTTGCATAAGCTCACTAAACCATTGCTGCCCTGCCTGGATATTCACCGCGGATATCCAAGGTTCAACGCTGGAGAAAACGTCAGAAACGCTCTGGCCTATGGCAATCGCCGCAGCTTTGCTGGTATCACCGGACCAACTAATGAAAACCTTCATATTATCCCCTCGCTGATGTACGACTGCTAATCATGTCCGTTTGGTCGAGATCCAGACGGCTAAAGAAAATGGCTCTTGGTAGGTAAAAACGTTGGTACGTCCATTTAAAAATCATCATTTGCGGAATACTATCGCATCTTGACTGACAGCTTATTTGTCTTTTCCTGTCATCGCAAAATTTTATTTGTTAGCGCGGAGTCGACAAGCGTCTGCAATTTATTCCCCTGGACAAAATGTCGGGCACGATGTCCATCTAACTGCGTTCCGGTTAATCGTGTAAAGAACAATCCGGGTGTCCGTTGTCTTTGCCTGTCTTATGTAAAAAGTTCCAAGATTTGACGACTTGGTAGCGCACACCGTGGTCGGTGCTTAAGGATTGCACCAAACAAAATGCGTCGGTACGCCAGACGATGGGCGGAATGTCGCAGGCGTCAAGCGCTTGGGCTTTTCTGAGCAGGGTGACGTGCGGGCGGTAGGGGCGTTCGTCTAATACGATGCCGAGTTCGCGGGCGGTGTGCTGCAGGTGCTCTACCAGTTGCAGCAATTCCGGATCGACTTTCCCGGCGGTCAAACAGACGATACGCGGTTTTTTCCAGAATTCGATACGGTCGAAACTGAGCAGCAGTTCGGTTTTCAGCTTAAGGGGTTCGATTGCGCTTAGCGCTTCAAAGCGTTGCGCATCGACGTTGCCGAGAAAAACCAGCGTCGCGTGCAGATTGTGGGACGGTACCTTGCGGCAACCGGCGGCGTGGGCGGCTGCGATGGCAGTGCATTGCGCGCGTTCGTCGTCCTTGGGCCACAGCGCGAAGAACAGGCGCTTTAACTTTTGGCCGGGGGCGCGGCGCGGGCTCATCGGCGCTTAGATGTAGTTGAACAGCGACAACTGTTGAACTTTAACGTAGGCTTGCTGGGCCGCTTGCAACGAGGTTTGTTGCAGATTGAATTTGGTCAATGCGTCGGCATAATCCAAATCGCCGATGTCCGAAGCGGTGGATTTGTTTTGCAGGATGTACTCCGTATTCCAACTGTCTTGGCTGTCCAGAGCATTGAGGCGGGCGCCGGCCGACGCGCGGATGGTGCCCATGCGCTTCAGCGTGGTATCCAGATCGTTCAACGACGCGGAGTTGGCCACGTCGGCCTTGAAATCCGTACTGAGTTTATCGATGGCCTGAAAGACGTTGTCTATGCTGCCCGCGGTTAAGGTTCCGGCGGCAACGGTACCGAATACCGCTTCGCCGGGATCGCCGTCAGTGATGGTGCGGCCGGGGCCTATCGTCAGCGTGCGCTGATTGGCGTCGCCGTCGTAGCTATAGCCGGAACTGTTGGAAAACGCCGGTGCGTCGGTTTTGTAGCCGGAGAATATGTATTCGCCGTTAGCGTTTTGGGTGTTGGCCAATTCCAATAAATGCTGGTTCAGTTCGTCGATTTCGAAGGCGATTTGCTTGCGGTTTTCCGCGGTGTTGATGTCGTTCATGCCTTGCACCGCCAGTTCGCGGATTTTTTGCAATACCTCGGTGGCGTTGTTTAGGGTGGATTCTTCCAGACCCAAGCGTTGTTTGGCAAAACCGATGTTGACTTGATACTGCTCGCCTTCCTTGATGTTTTGTTGCAAGTCTATGCCGGTCGCGGCGACGGCGGGGTTTTCCGACGGCGTCAGATATTTTTGCCCGGACGACAATTTCAGTTGAATGTCGTTTAGCTTAACTTGCTGATCCAACATTCGGTTGACGTTGGATTGCTGGTTCCAATAAGTCGAAATTCGCATCATACGCTCCGGACTATACCGCGTTAATCAGAGTATCGAACACCGAACTCGCTACCGACACCGCCTTGGCGGCGGCTTGATAGGCGTTTTGGAATTTGATCAGGTTGGCCGCTTCCTCGTCCAAATTGACCCCGGCCAAGGTTTCTCTGGCCTCAGTGGCTTGATTCAGCAGCACTTGCTGGGCGCTTACCCCGACTGCGGCACTGCTGGTTTTGGAACCGACGTCGGATACCAATTGCCCGTACACTTGGGTAAAAGTTTTCTTGCCGCCCAGCATGCTGGTTTTTTGCTCCAAGTCGGCCAATTGTAGGGCGATGCCGTTGTCGCCGGTCGAGCCGGCAGCCGAAGCCGCGGCGATTTGGCTGGCCGAAGTCAAGGCAGGATTGACTTTAATCGTGCCGGCGACGTTGAAATTCGGGGTGATTTCGAATGAATCGCCGACATTCAGCGAACCGCCGCTAAAACTGATGCTGAAGCCGTTGGCGGCCGACAAGGTCGCCAAGGACGCCGCGTTCAATCCACCGGTAGTGGTGTTATCGGTTAGATTGGTCAGACTGAACACGCCTGCACCGGTTACCTCCAAGCGGTAGGAGGCTCCCAGGTTAGCCGCCGAGGTCGGCGCCGAGAAACTGGCGGTCGCCACCAGCGCCGAGTCTTTGGTATGCGGAATTATCAAGGCTTGCGGAGTACCAAGCTCGAAAAATGCCACCCCGGTATTGCCGTTCGTGTCGTAGCCGGCGGCGTGCAGGTTGTTGAACTCGGTGGCAAACCCGGTCGCCAACATCCCCAATTGCGCCTGCGCCGGGTCCAAGACTTCGTTCCTAAAACGTAAATTGCCGTAAATCTCGCCGCCGGATAAGTATTTGGCTACCGAAACGCCGTTGATCTGCAGATCGGGATGATAAGGGTCGGTGCCATTGTCCTGCTGCGATAACGTAGCGGTATTGCCGGACATCACCAAGGGTTGGCCTTGGCCGACGAACACGCTGACCGTGCCGTCCTCCTGGTTGAGTACCGATATGTCGACCTTTTCGGCCAGCTTGGTTAGTAATACATCGCGTTTGTCCATCAGCTCGTTAGGCAACTGGCCAGCCGAAGCCTTGCCTATCGCGTCGCTGATTTGCAGATTCAGCTCGGCTATCGACGCGGCGTAACTGTTGACGTCTTTGACCGCTTGGGTCAAATTGGAATTGACTTGGCGCTGCAATTCGTTGAAGCGGGTGCTGAGCGTATTGAATTGATTGGTCAGGGTTGCGCCTTGTGCCAACATAACCTGGCGGGCGGCGAACGAGGTCGGATCGTTGGCGACGTCGTTGACCGAATCGAAAAACGCCTTCATCGCCGTCGACACGCTGGTATTGCTGTCGGCTAATACGTTGTCCACTTGCGAGGATAGGCTATGAAAACTATCCACTTCTTTGAACGCCGAGGAGCTGGCGCGTACTTGCCCGGTGATGAACTGGTCGTAGCTGCGTTTGATGTTGCTGACGTTGACGCCGCTACCCAAGTAACCGGAGCCTACATATTGCTCGGGGCTGGTTTGCAGTTCGGTGCGTTGGCGGCTATAGCCTTCGGTGTTGGCGTTGCTGATGTTGTTGCTGGTGACGTCCAACGAGCGTTGGAACGCTGCCAAACCCGAAAGTGCGGAGCCTAAAATTCCGATAGCCATAGATCCTCCTTACCCCGCGTTGGACTCGATGCCGGCGTCGAATTGGTTATGATAAATACGCATGATTTTTTGCGCATATTGCGGGTCGGTGGCGTAACCGGCTTTTTGCAGCTCTTGCACGTAGCGTTGGGCGTTGCCGGCATGTTGTAGCGCCGCGTCGTAACGCGGATTCGATTTTATGAAAGCGACGTAATCGTCGAAGCTTTCTTTAAACGAATCGTAGGAGCGAAAACCGGCCATTTGTTTGCGCGCCACCCCGCCGTCGAACTCCAGCGTGGATACCTGGGCTTGCTTGCCTTGCCAGCTCCTGTCCGCCTTGATGTTGAACAGGTTGTAGCTGCTTTCGCCGGCCCGGTTTTTAATCACCGATTGTCCCCAGCCGGTTTCCAAGGCCGCTTGCGCCACCAGGACTTTGGCGTCTACCCCTAACTCGTTGGCGGCTTGTTGCGCATGAGGCCACAATTCGGTCAAGAAACTTTGTTTGCTGCCGGAAACGGCGCTTGCGTCCCAGGCCGTTTCCAGCGCCGCCCAGTGATCGTCCAGCGCCTGTTGGCTTTGTTCCAGTTTATCCAGGCTGGCTTGCAGCCGGTTCAAACCGGATGTGTCCATGGGCCGGGCGAAATAATTGGGTTGCGCCTGCTTGACCTCGCCGCTGCCGCCGAAAGCCCGCTCCAAATAATCGCCGGCGTCCAATTTTTCGTCGGAATCCGCTTCGGATTGCGGCGACAATTGTTTAACAATCATGTCAGCCAGGCCGACGCCCGGTTTAGCGGCCAGGTGCATCGCCATCTGTTGGTCGTACATGTCTTGGTAAAACTCGCTTTGTTTGCTGTCCATGATGCTGTCCGCCAGTTTGGCCTGCCGCGCGCTTTTCAGCACCATGTTCAAAAAAATCGACTCGAACTGGCTGGCTACTTGTTTGATCGCTTCCGGCGATTGCTCGCGTGCGCCTTGTTTCAGTTTGGCCAGACCGTTGAAATCGGTATAAACCGAAGCGGTATCCGCGTTTAACATGGCTCCCCCTTATCGCACTCTGGGTTACGGTGAACTGTCCGGGTTAAATGACGATCAATTCGGCCCGCAACGCCCCGGCCGACTTCAAGGCTTCCAATATCGCCACCAAGTCGCTAGGCGCCGCGCCTACGCTGTTGACCGCCTGTACGATCTCGTCCAGCGAAATGCCCGGATTGAACACGAACATGTGATTGTTCTCTTCTTTTACCGAAATATCGGATTGCGGAGTTACCGCGGTTTGGCCTTGCGAAAACGGACCGGGCTGGCTGACTTGCGGATTTTCGTTGATGGTCACGGTCAAGCTGCCGTGCGATACCGCCGCCGGCTGGACTT
Organism: Methylomonas rhizoryzae; assembly: GCF_008632455.1. NCBI lineage: Bacteria > Pseudomonadati > Pseudomonadota > Gammaproteobacteria > Methylococcales > Methylococcaceae > Methylomonas > Methylomonas rhizoryzae. Next base: position 4,229,826 of record NZ_CP043929.1, on the reverse strand, counting down.
TGACTTTGCTGTTAATGATGACGGTTCCGGTGCGCGAATTGACGATCACTTTGGCTGGCGCGTCGTCCGGAGACACGTTGATGTTTTCGATCACCGAGGCGAAAGAGACTCGTTGATTGGGATCGATGGGCGCGCGCACGCTGACGGAGGTGGCGTCGGTCGCTCTGGCGGTCTCGCCGCCCAATTCTTTGTTGATGGCTTCGGCTACTCGCGTGGCGGTGGTGAAATCGGCGTTATGCAGGTTGAACACCAAGTCGCTGCTTTGATCGAACGAGGTCGGCACGCTGCGCTCCACGGTCGCGCCATTGGGAATGCGGCCGACCAGCGGGTTGTTGACGGTGATTTTGGAGCCGTCCTGGCCTTGAGCGCTCAAGCCGCCCACCACCAGGTTGCCCTGGGCTACCGCGTATACGCTGCCGTCGGCACCGCGCAACGGCGTCATAATCAACGAGCCGCCGCGCAGACTTTTGGCGTCGCCGACCGACGATACGGTGACGTCTATGGCTTGCCCGGGTTTGGCGAAGGCCGGCAATTCGGCGTGTACGCTAACCACTGCGGTGTTTTTCGATTTCGGATTGGTATCGGCCGGCAAGGTGATGCCTAAATTGGCCGCCATGTTGCGCATGCTTTGCCGCACGAACAACGACGACACGTCGCCGGATTTATCCAAACCGGTGACGATGCCGAAACCGACCAATTGGTTGCTCCTGACCCCGGAGACCGAGGCCAAGTCTTTGATTCTTTCGGCATGGGCCTCCGGACCGGCGAGCGCTAACCAGGCGCTTAACGTGACATACAGTATTTTGAGCATGGTCCCCTCCAAACGCTTAACCGTCCGCATGTTTAAAACGGAAACAACGGGCTAAAGAAAAACCGGGCCAGCCAGCCGATTTTGCTGGAATCGGCCATGGCACCGTCGCCTTTGTACATAATGGTGGCGTCGGCGATTTTGGTGGACGACACGATATTGCCGGTGGAAATGTCGACCGGCCGGACGATGCCGGACAGGCGGACGTATTCGTCGCCGTCGTTCAACGCCACCCGTTTTTCGCCGCGTACCCGTAAATTGCCGTTGGGCAATACTTCCACCACCGTCACGCTGATGTCGCCGGTTAGCCTGTTGCTTTGGTCGGCCTTGCCTTCGCCTTCGAAGGTGGAACTGGCGGCGATGCTGGTTTTCAAATCATGTCCCAGCACAGCCTGGCTGGCCAAGCCGAACAACGTCGGCGCGGTGGCGGAAATCTGCGTGCTTTTGGAGGCATCCATATTGGCTTGCTTTTGGGCCTGAGTCGCTTCGGCCAACCTGACGGTCAGTACGTCGCCGACCCGGCGGGTTTTGATGTCTTCGAACAAACGAATGTCGTAACCTGCCTGGTAAATCGCGCCGTTGCGCTGATCCGGCGGCCGTAAATCGGCCGGTTGCACCGGGGCAAAATCGGGATCGCGTTTCGGTAGGGTATCGCAGCCGGTCAGACTCAGCAGTGCTAAACCGGTTATCAGGAATGCTTTCATGGTGTTAAGCCTCGGCCTACAGTTGTTGGGTCACGAAGGACAGCATTTCGTCGGTGGTGGAAATCGCCTTGGAGTTCATTTCGTAAGCCCTTTGGGTTTCTATCATGTTGACCAGTTCTTCCACGACGTTGACGTTGGAGGTCTCCAACGCGCCTTGCTGGATGTAGCCCAATTCGTTTTCGCCGGGTATGCCGACGATGGGGGCGCCGCTGGACACCGATTCTCTGAACAAATTTTCTCCGACCGGTTCCAGTCCGGTCGGATTGACGAAATCCGCCAATTGCAGCTGGCCCACGTTGGTTGCCGCGGCGTTGCCCGGCTGCACTACGTTGACCGAGCCGTCGCGACCTATGCTGATGCTGATGGCGTCTTGCGGGATGGTGATATTGGGTTCTACGGTCAAGCCGCCAGAAGTAACCAGCTGGCCGGTGGAATCCAGTTTGAACGAACCGTCGCGGGTGTAGTTGATGTCGCCGTTCGGCATCAAAATTTGCAGATAACCGCGGCCGTTGATCGCCACGTCCAGAGAATTCTCGGTTTGCTGGATATTGCCCTGGGTATGCAGTTTTTCGGTGGCTACCGTTCTAACCCCGGTACCCAACTGCAAACCGGTGGGTAATTGAGTGTTTTGGGTGGTTTGCGAGCCGACTTGGCGAATGTTTTGATAAATCAAATCTTCGAACAGCGGCCTGACTTTTTTGAAGCCCGTGGTGTTGACGTTGGCCAAGTTGTTGGCAATCACCGCCATTCGCGTTTGTTGAGCGTCCAGGCCGGTTTTAGCCACCCATAATGCGCGCTCTGTCATGTTAACCTCCTAACTGACAAAATTTTGTCTTATCAGGAGTAATGCAGAAACTATACCATTTGCATCAGTTTGGCGGTGACTCCGGCGGTTTGATCGACGTTTTTCATGACTTTGCTTTGCAATTCGAAATTGCGAGCCAACTCTATCATTTCCACCATGGCCGACATGGCGTTGACGTTGCTGGCTTCCAAAACGCCTTGGGCGATGTTGACGTTGGCGTCCGGCCGGACCGGCGTGTTCGGGTCTTTCATGTGCATCAGGCCGTCTTGGCGTTTTTCCAGATTGTCGTCGCCGGGATTGACCAGTTTGATCCGGTCCACCAACACCAAGTTGGTCGCGTTGGTGCCTTGCGGAATGACGCTGATGGTGCCGTCGCGGCCGATTTCCACCTTTTGCGCCGGCGGGACGGCAATCGGTTGCCCCTGTTCGCCCAAAAGCTGCAAGCCGGCGCCGTTTTGCAACAAACCCTGCGGAGTTATGCGCAGATCGCCGGCCCGGGTATAGGCTTCGCTGCCGTCCGGGGCTTGCACCGCAAACCAGCCGTTGCCGTTGATCGCAATATCCAGCTCGCGGCCGGTGGTTTGCAAGCTGCCGGCGGACAAGTCGCTACCCGGTCTTTCGGTCATCGCGTAGACGCGACTGGGATAACCGGGGCCGAATGCCGGCATGGCGCGAAATTGTTCGAAATCGGCTTTAAATCCTACCGTCTGCGCATTCGCCAAATTATTGGAATTGGCGGTTTGCGCCATCAGGGTTTGCTTGGCACCGTTCATGGCGATGTATAAGCTACGGTCCACGGCTTACCTCCTAAACGCGGTTAGATGTTCAATATCGCTTGCATAATGGTGTTTTCGGTCGTGATGGTTTTGGCGTTCGCTTGATAATGCTGCTGGGCGACGATCAAATTAACCAGTTGGGCCGACAAATCGACGTTGGAGCTTTCCAAGGCCCCGGACTGGATGGTACCGAAGCTGTTGCCGCCGGCCTCGCCGCGGATCGGTTGACCCGAGTTGGCGCTCTCCGCCCAAGCGGTATCGCCAATCTTTGCTAGTCCGTCCAGATTGGGAAAGCGGGCCATTGCCACTTTGCCTATGGTTTGCGAACCGCCGTTGCTGAAGCGGGCAAAGATGACACCCTCGTCGTCTATCGCAATGCCGGTCAAGCGTCCGGCCGGCAAGCCGTCTTGCGTCAATTCGTTGACGCTGAATTTTTGCTGGACTTGGGTGGAGCCGAAATAATTCATGGTGCTGATTTTGACGTCCGCGGCACCGGTCGCTGGTGTAATCACGTAATCTTCCAGCGCAAATTTACCGTCGGCAGGGTCGGTCAACTTGCCGTCCGAACCAAATGTCAATACGGCTGGGGTCGGCAACGCGCCTGACCCGGTTGCCGGTATGGTGGTGCCGAAGTCTCCCGCGGAAATAGCTGTTCTCGCGCCCGGTAAATCGTCCGGTTCACTCATGTAGTGATATACATTCCAAGAGGTGCCGCTACTGCCGGAAGTCACCGGGTTTTTGACGTAATAAGTCGTCAAGATGTGCGGGGATCCCAAGGAATCGTAAACCGTCGCGGAGGTTTGACTGTTATAGGTATTGGAATCGTCCGGATCGAAAGTCAACGCATTACCGTTAGAATCGACCGGCGAGGTATCGTCGGCATTTAGATTGAGGGTCAGGTTGACCGATTCGGAGGCGACCGGCAAACCGGTCAGCGTGTTGATGCGCACCGGTTGAGTCACCCCGGTACTGAAGCCGTCGGAAATCTCGGTGCCGTTGGGGGCGTAAACTAATAACGCTTTGCCCTGGTTGTTGACCAGATAACCTTCGCTATCCAACTTAAACTCGCCGTCCCGGGTGTAAGACAAATCGTTTACTTCGGTGGGGCTTTTCGCCATGATGAAAAAACCTTCGCCGCTGATCGCCATATCCAGGCTGTTGTCGGTAAAGTTCAGGTTGCCCTGGTTGAATTGCTGAGCCACGTTGGCCACTTTCACGCCGGCACCCGGAGTCGTGCTGGTGACGCCGCCTAGACTGGACGCGTAAACGTCGGCGAATTCGGAGCGGGATTTCTTAAAACCTACGGTATTGGCGTTGGCAATGTTGTTGCCGGTTACCGCCAAGTTGTTGGATGCGGCATTCAAGCCGCTTAATGCTGTCGCGAAACCCATGACACGCTCCTCGATTAAAGTATTTGTTTGATTTGATTAAATTTGACCGAACCCAATCCGCTCAGATTGACTTGCAGCCCGCTGCTGCCGCTGCCCATGGTCACGCTTTCCACCAAGGATTTGACGTTGGTGCTCAGTTGAGTGTTTTTGCCGTCTATCAATGCCTGAACTTGGATGTCGTAGACGCCTGGATTGGCCAGTTGACCGTCTTCGTCCAGACCGTCCCAGGAAAAATCGTTTTGCCCTGCGGCCAGATCGCCCAAATCGACCTCGCGCACGGTCGCGCCGGTTTGCGGATTTACAATCCTTAAACTGACCTGAGTGCTGCTGCTCGGGAGTTCGAAATTGCCGCTGATGGTGCCGCCTGCCGACAACACGCCCTGGTCGGTAGGGGCCAGTACGTATCGTCCTACCAGGCCGGATGCTTGTAACACCTGGCCGGAATTGATCGAATCGGCGAATTCCTTGAACGAGGTCTGTAAATCCTGTATGCCGGATACCGTGGCGAATTGGGCCATTTGTCCTAAAAATTCGCCGTTTTCCATCGGATTACTGGGGTCTTGATGCGTCAATTGGGTAGTCAACAGTTTCAAAAACTGCTCCTGTCCCAACGCTTGAGTTTGGTTGCCGCTGCTTTGGCTATTCGATGTGGTGGCAAGGCCTAAACTGTTAAAGGTATCTATCGCGCTGCTGGACATGATTCAGCCTCATTGACCCATTTTTAGAGTCTGCAGGATTAAGTTTTTGGCAGTATTGAGTACTTCTACGTTGTTTTCGTAAGCGCGTGACGCCGACATCATGTTGGCCATTTCCTCAACCGTGTTGACATTAGGTTTGTAGATGTAACCCAACTCGTCCGCCATCGGGTGTTGAGGCGCATATTCCATGATGGGCGGGGCCTGGCTTTCCACTACGCCCAGCACGTCGACGCCGCTGGCGGCATCGTTTTTGTCCATGATGTTTTGCAACTCGGCGGCGAACACCGGTTGGCGGGAACGGTAAACTTGGTCGAGGCTGCTGCTGACGCTGTTGGCGTTGGAAATATTCGACGCCACCAGATTCAAACGCAGGTTTTGCGCGTTCATACCGCTACCGGCAATATCGAAGATATTCAGGGACGACATGGTTATTCTCCGCGTATCGCCGACATCAAGCCGGCGAATTTGTTATTGATAAAACGCAAACTGGCTTGATATTGCACCGCGTTCTCGGCGTACTTGGCTTGCTCGACATGGGCTTCAACCGTATTGCCGTCTAACGAAGCCTGATGCGGATTGCGGTACAGCAAATCGGCCCCTAATACCGAATTGCTAGCCTCCATATGACCGACATTGGTTTTGTTGATGCGCGGTTCGGATTGCAGGGTTTGCTGCAGCACCGAACTGAAATCGAGATCGCGCGCTTTGTAATCCGGGGTATCGGCGTTCGCCAAGTTTGCGGCAAGGATTTCGCCACGCTGCTCGCGTAGCGATAAGGCTTGCGGATGTATGCCTAAAGCATTGTTGAAATTGATAGCCATGGTATGTACCTCCTGCTTTGCCAAGAGCACAGCATGGCTCATGCCAATATAAATTTTTCATTTGCTTTCAGTTAGGTATGGGGATATATGCCGCTCGAAGGCGTCAAGAAAATGCTGTTTTTCGCCAAGCGGCAAAAATTTTCCGCCGGCGGCAATCGTCAAGTTTTCGACGCGGGGGCTCAGTAGGTGTGGAGCGGTTTAACTGTCGGCCAGACTCATGTGCTATGCCGGCGAGTCGAAATGTCGGGCAAAAAAACGGAGCCTGCGGCTCCGTTTGCATACAGCGGTAGAGTTAGGTTTTAACGGATCAGACTTAAAAGCACCCCGGCGGCCACCGCGGAGCCGATGACGCCGGCCACGTTAGGGCCCATGGCGTGCATCAACAGGAAGTTATAAGGATTGCTTTCTTGGCCGACCTTATTCGCCACACGGGCGGCCATCGGCACGGCGGAAACCCCGGCGGCGCCTATCAAGGGATTGATAGGCGTGCTGCTGAAACGGTTCATGATTTTTGCCATGATCACGCCGCTGGCGGTGCCTATAGCAAACGCGACCGCGCCCAGGCCTAAAATTCCCAGGGTCTCCATGGTTAAAAACGCCTCGGCGCTCAATTTGGAGCCGACCGACAAACCCAGAAAAATAGTCACAATATTGATCAATTCGTTTTGCGCGGTTTTGCTCAGTCTATCGACCACGCCGCAGGCATTCATCAAATTACCCAGGCTGAACATGCCGACCAGCGGAGCCGCCGAAGGCAACAACAATGCGGTCAAGGTGATCAACATTAACGGAAACACGATTTTTTCGGTCTGGCTTACCGCCCGCAGTTGCTGCATTTCGATTTTGCGCTCCTCTTCGGTGGTCAAGGCCCGCATGATAGGCGGCTGAATCAAGGGGACTAACGCCATATAGGAATAAGCGGCCACCGCAATAGCGCCCAATAACTCCGGCGCCAGTTTGGAGGCTACGTAAATCGCGGTCGGCCCGTCCGCACCGCCGATGATTGCAATCGCGGCGGCTTGTTTTAGGTCGAATTCCATGCCCGGAACGATGTTTAACGCCAAAGCGCCCAACAGCGTTGCGAATATGCCGAACTGCGCCGCCGCGCCCAGCAACAGGGTTTTCGGATTGGCAAGCATGGGGCCGAAGTCGGTCATCGCACCCACGCCCATGAAAATCAATAGCGGAAACATCCCGGTCTTAACGCCGTAGTACAGATAATAGAGCAAGCCGCCTTCTTCGGTCATCCCGGCCACCGGAATGTTGCTGAGGACGGCGCCAAAGCCTATCGGCAGTAGTAATAAAGGCTCGAAACCCTTTTTAATGGCCAAAAACAGCAGCACGAAGCCCACCGCCATCATGGCGGCTTGCGAAGCCGTGAAGTTATAAAGGCCGGTGCTTTCCCATAACAGGTATAAATTTTCCATGAATTTGATTTACCCCGCGTTATAGGGTGACCAGCACATCGCCAACCGCCACGTTATCGCCTTGTTTAACGTTGACCGCGCTGACGATGCCCGCCACTTTCGCGCGAATTTCGGTTTCCATTTTCATGGCTTCCATGACTAAAACCACGTCGCCTTCGGAAATGTGCGCGCCGACATTGACGTTGACTTTTAATACCACGCCGGCCAAGGGGGAGACGACCACGCCGCTGCCGCTGATCATGGGCGGTGCCACGACTAAATCCGGCCCGGCCGGCAATGCCGAAACCGGCTGTATGGTGAGATTGCTACCGGCAGGACCGACCGCCACGTGGTAGGTGCGCCCGTCGACGTTAACACTGTAGATTTCGGTCGGCCCGGCGGTGGCAGCTTGCGGCGCAGCCGGGGCTGTAGCGGCTTCTAAACCCGGAGCAGGCTCGAACGCACTCGGGTTGCCGCGGTTTTGCAAAAACTTCCAGCCAATCTGCGCGAACATGCCGTCGATCAAGGCATCCTCTTCGACGAAGGCCGATAGCTTAACGCTTTCCGCCGCCGCTTTGCGTTGGACTTCGGCGACCAGTTTGTCCATTTCCGGCTCCAGCAAATCGGCCGGACGACAAGTAATCGGCTCGGCACCGTCCAGTACCCGGGCTTGTAGCTCTGTATTCACCGGGGCGGGGGCGGCTCCGTATTCGCCTTTTAATACGCCGGCGGTTTCCTTGCTGATGGTTTTGTAACGCTCGCCGGACAGCACGTTGAGAACCGCTTGGGTGCCTACGATTTGCGACGTGGGCGTCACCAAGGGGAGGAAGCCCAAATCTTGCCGTACCCGCGGGATTTCGCGTAAAACTTCGTCAAATTTGTCGGCCGCCCCTTGTTCTTTCAGCTGGCTTTCCATATTGGTCAACATGCCGCCGGGTACTTGCGATACCAGTATGCGGCCGTCCACCCCTTTCAAGCTGCCTTCGAATTTGGCGTATTTTTTTCTGACCTCGCGAAAGTAAGCGGCAATTTTTTCGAGTTTGTTCAAATCCAGGCCGGTATCGCTGGCTTGGCCTTGCAAGCTGGCGACGATCGTTTCGGTGGGGCTGTGGCCGTAAGTCATGCTCATCGAAGAAATCGCCGTATCGGCGTTGTCCAGGCCGGCTTCTATCGCTTTGATGTAGGTTCCTACGCTCAAGCCGGTAGTCGCGTGGCATTGCATGTGAATCGGGATAGAAACCGCTTTTTTCAGTTTGGAGACCAGCTCGTATGCGTCATACGGAGTCAACAAACCGGCCATATCTTTGATGCAGATGGAGTGCGCGCCCATATCTTCGATGACGCGGCCCTGTTCCACCCACTTGGCTATGGTATGTACCGGGCTGGTGGTGTAGGAAATGGTACCTTGCGCGTGAGCGTCGGTTTGCAACACGGCTTTAACGGCCCGCTCGATGTTGCGCATGTCGTTCATCGCGTCGAAAATGCGAAATACGTCGATACCGTTGACTACGCAACGCTCTACGAATTTATCGACGACATCGTCCGCATAGTGCCGGTAGCCCAAAATGTTTTGGCCGCGAAACAGCATTTGCTGGCGGGTATTAGGCATGGCTTTTTTCAGTAAACGCAGGCGCTCCCAAGGGTCTTCCCCCAAATAGCGGATGCATGCATCGAAAGTCGCACCGCCCCAAGACTCTACAGACCAATAGCCGATTTGATCGATATCAGCGCAAATCGGCAGCATGTCTTCGATACGAAAACGGGTTGCCAACAGCGATTGGTGGGCGTCTCGCAAGACGACCTCGGTTATGCCTAAAGGTTTTTTTACCTTTGCCACGCGTGTTTCTCCTATTCGTGGGATGGGGCTAAGCTGTCTCGCAGCAATATCCAAACGATAAAACGGCGGAATTATGAACGTATCTGAAGACTTACTTCTCTTTCTTCAGATATTTATTCCGATATTGATGGACGGCCGCGCTAATGGCCGCAATAGTGCCTAAATCCTCGCCATGATGCGAGCCGGCATGCCGGCCGGCCGGCATCTCCGGAAAGAATTTTAGGATCAAGGCCGACATGGTTTTAATAGCAACGATTAACATCGCCAAAAAGGCGTAGACCATGCCCATGCCGATCAGCATCAGTTCAATTCCGGAAGACATGAGTTCATTCATTGCAGCAGACCAAAAAATTAGTTCTTTGGCATTATCCCCAAAAGCAAGTGATTAAACAATCTTAAGCCTTGTCCAATCACGCTTGCGCCTGAAAAAGAGATCAGCCGCGACCCGTTTGCGCATTTTCGAGCCGACGTGATTCAGGCCTTTGCGCACCGGATGGTCGATACAATGCAGGACGGCGATCTGGGAATTAACGGTCTCAGTGGCTTCCGTCACGGTTGCTATAACGATTGTTGTTTGAGAAAGTCATACGCCAGTATGCCGGCACGGATTTATTCTGGGCCGCCAAGTCCGATGAGGAGATTCGGCAGTGGGTGGGAAATGGGGTGGATAAACGGATTGCGATGCGTCAGACCGCTACTGTGACCGGTGCAAAAATCAAACAGGCCCGGTTACGGTTGGGCCTCACTCAAACAGACCTGGCGAAATTGGTTGGATGTTTCCGAAATCACCTTTCCAGCGTCGAAACGAGTGCCAGCTTGCCTAGTAGATCGTCCCATTAATTAGGTTACAGGTTTATCCTGAATTGTCAGGATCCTCCTATTATTCTATTGGCGGGTGATCATGGGACGTAAAAGTGAGCGAGCGGCTCTGGTATTGACCGATGAACAAAGGTGCAAATTGTCTGAACTGGCAGACTCGCGTACGGCGCCGGTGCGGGAAGTGGAGCGGGCCGGGGTGCTGCTGAAGTACGCACAAGGTCTGTCGATCAGCGAGATTCAACGGCAATTGCACGTGAGCCGGCCGACGATTGATAAATGTATCGACAAGGCACTGGCGGCCGGCGTTCAGGCAGGGCTGAAAGATGCCTATCATCGCCCTCGCCCGCCCTAGATTACTGAGGAGGCTAAGGCCAGGGTGGTCAGTATCGCTTGCATCCAGCTGAAGGAACTGGGGCTGGCCGCGGAATTGTGGAGCCTCTCGGCCTTGGCACGCTATGTGTGCGAACACGCGGAGTCGGCAGGGTTCCCGCGGCTTGCCAGGGTCGGTAAAAGTACGGTTTGGCGGATTCTCGACGAGAACGAACTGAAGCCAATCGCCCGGATTTCGTGCAGGCCCAGTGCTGGGTGACGCTGGGGGTCAGTGTGCCGGGCCATGGCAAGGCCAAATTGGTGTTGCCGATGTTGTCACGCCTGGTGCCGGACACCGGTAACCGGAATAAATTGACCATTGCACTGGCTTTGCTGCGGGTGTTGGCGCCGGTACGGCTGCTATGCGATTCGTGGTTCATGCGCGCTCGGCTGGTCTTGCCGTTGTGCGAGCGGTCGTTAACGCTGCACGGCAAACCCCAAAAGCTGCGGCTACGGTCGGCAGTGGCCTTGGCCCGCTTTCTGAAAGACGCGCCGGTGCGGGCCGTCTGGTGCGAGTTTTACGACGACCGGAAACAGACTTGGGAGAAGCCCCGCCTGGCTGCTGGCCACCGAAACGGCGTTATCGGCCTCGGCCATTCTCGAACTGTAGTGCTCGCCGTTGGGGCATCGATCCCTTGTTTCATCATCTGAAACGCTGCTGGGGCATTAGCAATCTGTGGCAACAGTCGCGCACCGTGCTGGAACCCCGGATGCAAATTCGCTCCACCGCTTGGATGCTGGCACAGTTGTTGGCTTTGGCCGTTGACGAGCCCTTCCCGCTACGTGAAATTGCGCCCTGGCGCGAAGGGCATCCCTTGACGGCGGGTCTAGTCGCGCAAGGGCTGCGGATTGAATTTACAGGACTTGCCTTTCGCGACGGTTTTGACCCGAAGTCGCAAAAATTCAGCGTCCCAGAACAGCGCGGCGACCCTCGATTGTCGCCTTGACCAGTTGGTCTCACGAAAATACGCGGGTCCATCGCTACGCGGCCCCTTCGTCTGAAGGTCAAGCTGGCGCGGCGCGGCCAGTGCTGTGTCTAAAGTCGAGTAATGTTGATGCAATTTGCCTACAAAGTGCCTACACAAAACATACAAGCAACAAAAAAGGCCTAGGTCGTTAAACCTAAGCCTTTGATTTATTTGGTAGCGGGGCTGGATTTGAACCAATGACCTTCGGGTTATTAGCCCGAACAATTGGCATTTGCTTAACGTTGATCATCGTTCTTGTCAGCCTATTTATCTTTTAAATAACAGTATGTTAATAAAAATAGTCATCAAATCACTTTTCCCAAAGATTGACAAATATTGACGAAATCGGGTTACATAGCGGTTACACGAAAGCAATGTAATCACTTTCGGGGTACATGAAACGCCGCAACCACGAAACGGTTTTCAGGCTCGCCATGTAATCCCCAAGTAACCGGGAGGCCGTCAAATGTCGAAAGTCAAATTTACCGCCGGCCAGATCGCCAAGTTTGCTTGCCCGGCAGATAAGCAGCAGGTTTTCATGTGGGACAGCGAAGCGCCCGGTCTTGGTTTACGTGCTACCCACGGCGCCAAATCGTACATCTATCAAGGCAAGCTCAATAACAACGCTATTCGCATCACCATAGGCGACGTGAAAACTTGGAGCATCAAGGATGCCCAGGCCGAAGCCCGCCGCCTGCAAACTCTAATCGATGCCGGCACCGATCCCCGCCAAGCCAAAGCGGAGAAGATCGCCAAGGCAGAGGCTGTCAAGGAGCAAGCCAAAACACAGGCCATACGCCAAGCGGTCACGGTGCAAAAGGTTTGGAATGCCTACCTTGAGCACCATCAAGACTACTGGGGCGAACGCCACTACCGCGACCACGTTAACCTGTCGCAAGCCGGTGGTTTACCCAAAAAACGCGGTAGCGGTCTTACCGTTCCGGGCGTGCTCTTTCCCCTTCTCCAAATGCGCATGATCGAAGTTAACGCCGACGTTCTCGCAGAATGGCAGAAATCAGAAGCTCAGACCCGCGCCAACAACGCCCGCCAAGGGTTCGAAATGTTCCGCGCCTTCTGGCGCTGGTGCAGCCAGCACAAAGACTATGCTTCGCTGATCGATGCCCAGGCGGTCGAGAATCAGGACGTAAGAAAGAAAGTTCCCAGCCGCAAAGCCAAAAAGTTCGACGTGCTGCAACGCGCCCACCTGAAAGACTGGTTCGAGGCCGTGCGCGGTCTGAGTAATCCGGTAATCGCCACCTACCTGCAGGGGCTGTTACTGACTGGCGCACGACGCGAAGAGCTGGCCGAATTGAAGTGGTCGGACATCGATTTCAAGCTGGGCGCGATGTGGCTCAAGGATAAAGTGGACGATGAAGGCCGGATGATTCCGCTACCGCCTTATCTGGCCGCGCTGGTCGCCGGTCTGCCCCGCCGGAACGAATGGGTGTTCAGCAGCCCGACCGCCGCCGACGGCAAGCTGGCCGAACCCAGGATTGCCCACAATCGTGCCCTCGATACCGCTGGCCTGGAACACGTCACCTTGCACGGCCTGCGCCGCACCTTCGCTAGTCTGGCCGAATGGGTGGAAATGCCGGTCGGCATCGTCGCCCAGATCATGGGCCACAAACCCAACGCCACCGCCGAAAAGCATTACAAAACCCGCCCGCTGGAGCTGCTGGCAATCTGGCACGGTAAATATGAGGCTTGGATTCTGGAACAAGCCGGCATCGAGTTTGCGCAATCCGAGCAAAATCAAGGCTTGCGCGTTGTGAAATGAGTTAGACCGGCCCGGCGGACACCGGGAAAACGGGCCGGCAAGTGTAAGCCCCACCTGTCGGCCCTAACCACAATAACACCTAATTAGGAGGTGCAACATGGCTGCCGAGAATTTTACCCAAAACCAAGCAACACGATCTATTAGTGCCAGGGAAATGAGGTTGATCGATGCAATTACCTTAAAAACTGAACGCGCCCGATGTGTTTTGGAATTGGTATTAGATGCCTCTTCGGATAACAATTTAGTGCCGGTCATATCGGTGGCAATCGACGAAATTGCGGGTGTTAATAGCGTTATTAACGCTTGGATGAACAAGGAAGTCACCCAAGCCGAACCGGGCAACGCTGGCGCACCGTCAAGTCATTGTTCTGGAGAATAAACCATGACCGAAACCATTCCGGAATACGCACTCTTGACGGAAGAGAAAGAACAGCAAGCTAACCGTGCGGCGAAACTCGCCTTCTCAATTGAACACCTTACCCAGATGCTTTCGGATCAGTTATGGAACGACGACGATTGGAAAGAAATTAAAAACTACGACCGTATAACCGCGATGGTTGACGCCTGCAATGCGGCTGCAAAGGAATTATCCGAACTGATCGGATAAGCCACTTGTGCCGCGTAAAGCATAACGATACACTAAACCGTGATTAAGAGTTTCCGCCACAAAGGCGTACAACAGTTTTTTGAGACAGGCTCGAAAGCCGGCATCAATGCCGACCATGAAAACAAACTGGCGCGGCAACTGTTGTTACTGAATGCCGCCAAAAGCCCGCAAGAAATGGATGTCGCGGGCTGGAAACTCCACCCGCTGAAAGGCGAACTGATCGACCATTGGGCGGTTAAGGTTAGCGGGAATTGGCGTCTTACCTTCACGTTCGACGGTGAAGATGCCGTTCTTGTCGATTATCAGGACTATCACTAACAGGTGCATGATGGCTATGTTTAACCCCCCACACCCTGGCAGCATATTGAAAGAGGATGTATTGCCCGAACTGGGCATCGGCGTTACCGAGGCGGCGGCTCAATTGGGCGTGTCCCGCGTGGCGCTATCCCGCGTTATCAATGCCAAAGCCGCTATCAGCGCCGATATGGCAATCCGCTTGGAAGCCTGGACAAATGGCCCGACCGCCGAAGCATGGGTTCGCATGCAGGCCGAGTACGACCTATGGCAGGCCCGCCAGAAACCCCGCCCCAAGGTTACACCGGCCAAAAGGCCCGAGGCCGCATAACCCAGGTAAGCCGAAACCGGCAGCCACGTTAACTCCGTTTTTTGCCGCGCCTAGGTTAGCTCCCGAACGCCGGATTCCTTCACCGGCTGGCGCGGCAATTCCTTGAAGGGTTGCGTCTTGAAGGAGGCGTTGAGTGAAAGGCAGTAGTTTCGAATGGTTTAGAGCGTCTCAGCTTCTTGGCATTCCAGAAAATGAAAACGCCGGTAACTGGCCAAAAAGATTTAATGCCAGCGATTTAGCGAAACTTCAAGAGTCCGAGGACGAAAAGGAATTTGAAGCGTTTCGGCAATGGATTAACACCCCTCAAACCAACAAACCTCAAGGGGAAAAAGTTACCCGGCGAATCAGTGAGCGAGATATTGGAGCGAGATTGCAAGTTGTTTTAAGGCCGCAATATGAGGGAATCGCCCCATTTGTCGGAGAAGGCATTACTGATCATTGGAAAACAGTAACACCTGAATTTGTTGAGAGGGCTAATCGTTGCTTGTATCCAAATTCTCCGATGAATGCTGACCGTGTGGTCGATACTCTTTACACAGCCATGGATTTAATCGTGATGCTGCAACTAACGAATAAAGAGCCCTCGCAATTTGTAAAGGCATGGTTCGATTCGATGGGGGTTGCGTTACACGAACATAGTAAGCCCTGGCTACTACCCGACGACCGAGACAAGCCGCCAGCGACGGAAAATTGGCAGATTGCCGCCCGCTACTTCTACCGCCAATTCAAAACGGCAAATTCTGAATCACTGAAAAAGGACATCGTTCCACTTGTTCGCGACAAATTGCAGGAGCGCCAACTCTATAAACGCGGCGGTCAAAAATTACCGTCTGAAGCGGCAATAGACAAAGTCCTGCAAAACATCGAGCTTTGAAATCTCTTAAAAGATTCTGAAATCTTTTTCGAAAATCGCCTTCAATCCCTTGCCGGACAGGGCTTTCAGCTAATTTAGAAAAACGCTTGCAAGGGTTAAACCCTCGTTCGAAATATCCCCGTTATCAACGAAGCGGGGTATTTCGCAATGACCACCAAAACAAATCAAATCCAGTTCCCACCCATCGAGCAAGTCACCGCTCTCAACGTTCCAACAGATCAGGCCGCGTTTTATCTGAATCGCGCCAGCCAAACCCTCAGAAAATGGGTCTGTCTGGAAAATGGCCCAATCCGCCCAGTTAGAATCAATGGCCGTTTGGCCTGGAAAGTTGCCGACCTGAAAGCGTTGGTGTCTGGTGAGGTGGCGGCATGAAAAACCAGTTCATCACCAACCAATCAGAAAGCGAATACCGCGCGGCTAAGCCTGAGCTGTCCCAATCAATCATCAAAACCATGCTGGCGCAATCACCCGCCCATGCACGTTATCAGATCGACAACCCCAGCGAACCAACCCCGGCCATGAAGTTGGGCGTCGCTGCCCATTGCCGCATTTTGGAGGGCGAGGATGTGTTCGCCAGTCGTTACGCCATCGCGCCAGCCTGTGACCGTCGCACTAAAGAAGGCAAAGCCATTTATGAGGCATTTCAGGCTGAGCATGGCGGCAAGGAGATTATTAGCGCCGATGATTGGCAAAGCATCGACGGCATGGCTTGCGCGGTGGCTGACCATCCTTTGGCCGGTCGTTTGTTTGAAGGTGGCACGTCTGAGGTGTCCGCATTCGGCAATATCAACGGTGCGGCCATCAAAGGCCGGTTCGATTATTTCCACCAAACCGAAGGTGTAATCGTCGATCTTAAAACTACCCTGGACGCTTCACCCGATGAAGCCCAGCGTTATGCGGTCAAGTATGGTCTGCATATTCAGCAGTTCGTGTATGCCGAGATTTACCGCAGCATCACCGGCAAAACCCCGTCTGATTTTGTGTTTGTGCTGGTCGAGAAACATCCGCCGTTTGGTGTTGCTGTAGTCAGATTGACGAAAGAAGCGGTCGAGGCTGCCCGCGTTCAAGTTGATAAGGCGCTGGCGCTTTGGCAGCAATGCGAAAAGTCCGGTATTTGGCCTGGCTATGGCGATAACGTGATTACCGTCGACTTACCCGCTTGGCAATATAAAAAGCTGGAGGTGGCAGCATGAGCGAACTACTCAGCGCACTAAATGCGCCAGAGACACAAAAGCCGCAGACCTTGCCAGCCATGTTGAAACAGCACCAACCCCGCTTTAAAGCCATTGCCCCGCGTGATGTGGACGTAACCCGGTTTAGTGCGGCATTGATGGCCGATGTACGCAGTAATCAGAAACTGGCCGAGTGTAACCCCATGACTGTCTTGGGTGCGTTCATCCGTTCCACGCAATTGGGACTTGAACCCGGCAGCCAGTTAGGCCAAGCCTATTTTGTACCGTTTAAGGGTGAGTGTCAGTTGGTGATCGGCTACCGCGGCATGATTGAACTGGCGTACCGCTCTGGTAAGGTGGCGTCAATTTCGGCCCGTACCGTTTACGAAAACGACGTGTTCGAGTGGGAATTGGGTACTGATGAGCGTATCACCCACAAACCGGCAACAGGCGACCGCGGGGCATTGGTGGCAGTGTATGCCATGGCTAAGCTGACCACCGGCGGCATTCATTTCGAAGTGCTGGATTTGGCCGAAATCGAGAAAGCCAAACGCGCCAGCAAAAGCAGTAGTTTTGGCCCGTGGAAAGACCACTTTGAAGAAATGGCCAAAAAGACCGCCATTCGCAGGCTGTTTAAGTATCTGCCAGTTGGTACAGACTTAACCCGCGCTGTCGCCTTGGACGAGAAAGCCGAATCAGGCAGCCAGCAAAACGACATTGAAGCCGAAACGGTTTTGGATGGTGAGTTTTATCCGGCTGGAGGTGGTAACGATGGCTAAAGCATCCAAGTTACCCCCTTTCGGCAAATTACTTACTGATCGACAACGCTTTAAAAACCCGCCCTGGTTGGTCGTGGTGTGTGTTGGTGCGGATTCTTGGGAATCTGCGAAAGCCCGAAATCAGCGCGGCGATTCTGTTGCGTTGGTGCTTCCACCTGATGCTGATTTGCTGGCGCTGTCGTGGCCGGTTAAAGATTGTTTGGTGGTGATCGAGTGGACACAACCAGCAACGGAGCAAATGGTTGTCGAACTGGCAAAAGCGTTGCTGATTGCTGGCGCTGAGTCTGTGACTATCTGGTCGCGTTGGGTGGATTACTCGAACCCGCATCTTGAATGGCCGAAAGATCAGCCGCCAATTAAAACCTATCGCGTGAATCGTGCGCGGGAGGTGGCTCATGCTGCCTGATGTGATCGACTTAAGCGGCTCAGACCCGGCACAGTCTGAACCGCTAAAACCATTTCCATTTACCAGCGCGGCAGAAGTGGCCCCATTGGTTTGAACAGTAAATCGATGATTTAAAGTGAAATCCCTGCCATGGTTTAGGCGGCCAACTTGAGGGTTGGCACCCCATCGTTATACGCCTGATGAGGCGTTTTTCGTTTCAAACTGGAATGCGGTCGTTCGTGGTTGTACCACTCGAAATAATCCAGGATTGAAGCGCGGGCTTGGCCGACGGAATCGTAGGCATGCAGGTAAACCCGCTCGTATTTGACCGATCGCCATAGGCGCTCAACAAAGACATTATCCCGCCAAGCACCCCGACCGTCCATACTGAGCAGACAGCCCTGACCTTTCACGGCATCGACAAACGCCTTGGCGGTAAACTGGCTGCCTTGGTCAGTGTTGACGATATCCGGCTTGCCGTAGCGCTTGAAAGCCTGTTCCAGCACGTCCACCGCATGACAGGCTTCCAGCGTAATCGCCACCTTGGCGGCCAGGACTTTGCGAGTGGCCCAGTCGACGACCGCCGTTAAATACGCGAATCCTTTGGCCAGCGGGATGTAGGTGGTATCCAGCGCCCAGACCTGATTGGCACGGTTGATGGTCATGCCCCGCAGCAAGTAGGGATAGATTTCATGCCCCGGCGTCTTCTTGCTGGTATTGGGTTTGCAGTACACGGCTTCGATGCCCATTTTCGCCATCAAGGTTTTCACATGCTTGCGGCCAATCGGGATGCCTTGCCGATTCAGCTGATCCCGTAACTGGCGAGCGCCCATGAATGGGTGTTTCAGGTGCAGTGCGTCGAGTCGGCGCATGATGTCAACTTCGCGCTCCGGAACCGGCTTGGGCAGGTAGTACACACTGCCGCGACTGATGCCTAATAGCTTGGCCTGCCGACCAATCGGCAATTTGGATTGACGGTCGATCATCGCTTTGCGCTCAGCAATCCCGCCTGGGTGAGCGCGCCTTCTAAAAAATCGTTCTCCAATGTCAGTTGACCGATTTTCGCGTGTAGGGCTTGCAGATCGACGGGGGGCGATTCCGGCTCCGCGGGCTTCCCAAACACCTCGGCGGCCCGCTCGCTCAGCTGCTTCTTCCAATCGACAATCTGATTTTGATGAACCTCGAATTCCTGGGTCAACTGCCCCAAGGTTTTATCGCCCGCCAAGGCCGCCAGGGCGACTTTGGCTTTGAAGGCCGGTGAATGTTTTCTTCGCGGTTTTTTAGACATCTTCTGCTCCATTGCTTTGTCCTTACGGACGTTCAAAAGTAGCAGGTCTTTCACTTAATCGGTTGTTCAATTTTTCGGCACCACCTCTGCCGAACAATCACGCTATCCAAGCGAGATGATGACGGCGCACTGATTGTGTCATTAGGCATGGTGGCCGAGTTGTTCACCCAAGGCGCTGAAATTGTCGACAAGCGCAGAAGGTGTTTTGCAGCGTTCGGTACAGACATCGATCCAAGACCTTATCAAGAGCGAGCGATTCAGCAAGCGGTTAAGGCTGGTGGCGGTGTGATCGTTGCACCGACAGGTGCAGGCAAAACCACCATGGGCATTGAGATTTCTGCCAGACTAGGCCAGCGCTGTTTGATTCTGGTCAAATCCAAAGACCTGGCGGAACAATGGCAGCAGGCCATAAAGCGCTTTACCGAATTGGATGCCGGAATGATTTGCGGCGGTAAGTGGATTGAGGGCGACCAGTTCACCATTGCCACCGTGCAAACCTTGGTCAAGCATGAAACCAGTTTGCAATATGGCTTAGTGATCGTCGACGAATGCCACAACACACCCGCCGAACAGTGCTACACCGTGATTAACCTGCAGGCGGCAAAACATAAATTCGGACTGTCAGCCACACCACAACGCCGGGACGGTCTCGAGTTTATGATTCATGCGGCGCTTGGTCCGGTCGTGGCGGAAATCAAACAGAGCGAAGTTGAAGGCGTGGTTTTGCCGGTCGTGGTCGAAACCCTGTACTACCCGCTGCAAGGCAACCCACAGTCATGGCAGGCCTTCAACAAGTTGCTGGCCGACGATCTGCAGCGCAATCAGTTAATCGTGAACAAAGCTATCAGCGCCAGCCGTACCACCGGAACCGCGATACTGACCAGCACAATCGAACACGCCGAACGCCTGCATGGCTTAATCAAGCAACACAATATCAATTCGTTGTTACTGCACGGCCAGTTATCAACCAAAGTTAGAGCCGAGCGCATGGAAGCCGCGCCAAGCCATCGAATCATCGTGGGTACGTTGTCGCTGTTGTCCGAGGGTATCGACTGGCCGCATGTTGGTGCGGTCGTGTTTGCTGCACCTGTAAGCGCGGAGGTTAACCGAGAAACGCCAGCGGCAACCAGGCTGTTACAAGAGAGCATAGGCCGAGCCCGTAGGCCGTTCCCTGGTAAGCAATACGCGCGAGTAATCGACATTATTGACCGTCATCCCTTCGGATTGGCAGCCGGAAAAAAGCGCGGCGAGATTTACCGCCAGCAGGGCTTTGACGTTCGTATCATCCGGGAGCGTGCCGCATGAGCGAGTTTGAATACTGTCCAGATTGCAACGGTAGCGGTGAAGGCCATCACGACGGCTCTACTTGCCGGATGTGCAAAGGCCGGGGCGAAGTAAAAACGGATGACCGGGAGATTGATCATGTCGATTAACAGCCGACAAAAAGGCGCTGGCGCTGAGCGGGAGTTTGCCGGCTTGGTGCGAGATTGGACCGGCGTTCGCCTCGCTCGCAACCTGGAACAGTCGCGCAGCGGCGGACATGACTTAATTGTTCACCCGGAGGAATCGGGTATAGTGGCTGAGGCGTTTCGGCGCTTGGCTATCGAATGTAAGCGTTACCAAAGCGCCAGCGACGCCTTGATACAAAAATGGTGGGCTCAGGCCGTCGAGCAAGCGGTAGAAGAAGCACTAATCCCAGTTCTAACCTATCGGGCCAATCGGTCGCCCTGGCGCGTGGTCGTGCCGATTTGGCTGATTAACGCCGGATTTGGCGACTCGGTTGAAATCGAATACACCGCTACCCTGAGCGTTCAGGCTTTTTGCCAAGCCGTGTCAGAGGGGGCTAGCGCCATCACTCATAAGGAGAGCCCCGCATGAACAACGCCCTGATTACTGAAGCCCGTGATGATTTCGAGCGGTTCCTAGCCGAATACGACTTTACAGCAGCGGCAGTCCGCGCTATTACCGAAAACACGGCGGATCAAATTCCCATGCCGGAGGGCTTCGATAAAGTACGACTGCAACCGTCGTCGATTAACGGCATGGGCATGTTCGCGACGTGTGAGGTGGATACGAACGAGGTAGTGGCGCCGGGACGAGTGGGTGTGATGCGAACGCCGGTAGGCCGCTATACCAATCATTCTCCGACGCCAAACGCCTACTTTTTTCAAGCGTCCGGCGGCGACGTGGTGTTAGTGGCAAAACGCCGTGTAACAGCGGGGGAAGAACTAACCATCGATTACCGGCAAGCCGGATCGGTCAACGGAAATAACCACCCGCTCAATCGTGCGGAAATGCTTAAAACTGTGAAGCGCCGCTTTCAACATCTTGGATTGCCGGAGCAAACCGATAAGGAGCATGAAGGGTTTTTGGATGCGGGATTGGCAATATTCGGCTACTTGCCGTCTATACCGGATTTTTTGGATTTGTGGACGGTTAACGAAGCTATAAGGCAAAAAAATGAGCAACGATTACCCGGTTGAGATTGACGGCGTAACCGGCGAGGTTGCGCCCCTACCCCCGCAGAAAGGCCAGCGCTACCGCTGCAAGCTCGACACGCTACAAGATGTCAGGCGCGAAATGGCTAAGGTTTACCGGGAGGCGAGATCAGGGATTACCAACATGCAAGACGCAACGAAATTAACGTGGATGCTGCAAGCCGTGAGCAAGGTTATTGAGGGTAGCGATCTTGAAGCTAGAATTAAGGCATTGGAAGAACGTCATGAGTCTTAAAGGCCGTGTTGATAAATTAGAACGGCTGGCTAATCCGCATAAGGATTGGGTAGAACAGTTGGCGGAGCGGTTAACGGTTACGGCCAA
Organism: Methylomonas rhizoryzae; assembly: GCF_008632455.1. Taxonomy (NCBI): domain Bacteria; kingdom Pseudomonadati; phylum Pseudomonadota; class Gammaproteobacteria; order Methylococcales; family Methylococcaceae; genus Methylomonas; species Methylomonas rhizoryzae. Next base: position 4,208,097 of record NZ_CP043929.1, on the reverse strand, counting down.
GCCATCCGGTTTTAAACCAAGAGATCGGTCCGAACTGGAATGTATTCTTGAAACCAGTCGGGACGAGTTGGCCTGTAGACTGGCTCGGGCAGAGTTGAGGTTATTGGATGGGTAAGTTGTCGAAAACCGTTGATCCGGGTTCCTAAAAATATACGAAAACCGGTTACATGGCGGTTACATGAAGTCGACAGGCAACAAAAAAGGCCTAGGTCGTTAAACCTAAGCCTTTGATTTATTTGGTAGCGGGGGCTGGATTTGAACCAACGACCTTCGGGTTATGAGCCCGACGAGCTACCAAGCTGCTCCACCCCGCGTCAACTCGATACATTATACATAATATATCGGTAATATCAAGCAATAGCTATTCATGGGCTACGAAGCGTTTGCGCTCTTCCGCACTACGGCCTAACGCCTTTGCCAGCCAAGGCGGCGGGGCGTCAAATACTTGCTGGAATTCGCGCAATTGTTCTTCCGCTTCTATAGCGTCCGGTACTTTAATCGGATAAATATCCGCGCGGATTACCTTGGCTGCAGCCGGGCCGCCGATGGATTGTACGAACAGCACGTGGCAATCTTTGATTAGATTGGCGCGGAATAGATTACGGTCTTCGGCGCTGTCCGCTTCAATCGTCGAACGGATGTCGACCAAACGGTAATCCGTGCGAGACAATTGGTAGACCAAAAACCGGATACAAGAACCGAAATGGCCGTTTAGCCCGGCTCCCGCGTTGGAAGCAATGGCTACCCGAATGGATTCCGGCATGTCGCCTTCTTTGTACGGTTGTACTTGGGGTAGTCCTTCGTCGCCTTCTTCTTCGCCCCACAGGTAGCGTACCGCGAGTTTGATGTTGGCCAAGCCTATGCCTATGTCTTCGCCGTCTTCCTCGCCGTCGTGACTGCCGATTCCGGTTTTCAGATTGGTAACCGTGATGGTTTTAAGCCTTTCGTCGGACAAGGGGCGGCCGACTTTTTCGTGCAAAATGTCGATCAGTTCTTGAACGCCCACGCCGGGCAATACGCGCGAGGCCAACGCGATACGCAACGCCAAATCTCTTGATAGTTGAGTCATGTTCTCACCGCTAAAGGTTGTGATGTTCCTTCCAGCCGGCGTAGCCGCCGGCCAGACTGTAGACGTGCTTGAAACCGAAATCGCAAAACATTTCCGCTAGATGTTCGCTGGCGTGGCCGTAATAGCAGTAAATCAGCATGTGTCGATTTTTATCGGCTTTGCGCAGCAGGCTGTCGCGTAGCTGTTCGTGCACATGCATGGCTTGATCGATATGTCCGGCACGATAGTCCTTGAGTTCGCGGCAATCCAGAATCGCCGGGCCGTTGGCGTTTATCAGCTCCACCGCTTCGGCGGCGGAAACGGTTTTGAACGGTTTCATACGTTGACCTTTGATGGTACTGATCTTATACCGGGCCGACCGCCGCGGATTTTTTCACGACGACGGTTTTGCTCATGGCTTCGTCGAAGCTGATCGGCGCGGATTTGATCTTAAAGCTTTTTGCCGCTTCGTACATGGTGACGACTTTATCTTCGGCCGATTGGCCTTTCAAGTCGGCTTTTTCGATATACAGCAGTTCCAGGGTGTCGTTCCAAATCATGCCTTCGCGGAAAGGCAAAAATTTAAACAATACGCCTTCCAATTCCACTTGCATGGGTTCGGCAATGTTTTCCACATAGAACAAGGTCAAGGTATCCGGACTCAAAGCACTTTTGTATTTTTCAACGAATACCGGTACGTGTTGCAATTCGTCGAATAGGCCGTTCAAAAAAATGAATTTTTCGCTGTTAGCCAAGATTGCGGTTTGATGAAGCAATAATACCGGCGGTTTACGGTCGGTGGTAGAGCCTTCGCGGTAGCCGCCTTCGATCAATACCAAATCGCCGCGATAAGCGGTAACGCCTTTCTCGCTGGTCTGACCTAACACGTTTGAGATGAAAGTGAGGCCTTGTTTATCGTAGCTTTCAAGTAGCATGAATAGTCTCCTGATTAAAAATTCGGTTGGTAACTGGATTGCCGTGTTCGGCGTGCGATCGGCCGCTAATGCGAGCGGCTGTTAATCGTCGTCATCGTCGTCGTCATCGTCTACTTCGATACGACGGCGTTTGACTTTGGCCGGGTCTGCGGTAATTTGCCGATAAATTTCTATGCGATCCCCTTCTTTGATGGGGCTGTTTAATTTGGTTAATTTGCCGAAAATGCCAACTTTTTGAATGTCCAAATTAATATGCGGATATTGCTTGAGCATGCCGGACAGTTCAATGGCTTGCTGTACCGTGGCATCGTCCGGTACTTCCAATTTGACCCATGTTTGCCGGTCCGCTTCTGCGTAACAAACACCAACGTTCATTGAAAACTCCTAACTGGCCGGATTTAAGAAGTGGCTTGTTGTTCGGCGATGGTTAAACTTTCGACGCCGGAATCTTTTTTGGCTTCGGCTTTTTTATCCAGCAGGCGCTTGGCTGCGACTAAAAAGCCCAACATGATGAAGCCTCCCGGCGGTAAGGCCATCAATAAAAAACCTTTGTATTCCGGAATCACGGTGAATTCCATGAAACGAAAGCCCTCGCCGAGCAACACGGATGCGTTTGCGAATAAGGTGCCGGCGCCGCTCACTTCCCGTAGCGCTCCCAATACCACCATGGCTAAGGTGAAACCGATGCCCATCATCAAGCCGTCCCACATCGAAGGCATTAAAGCTTGTTTGGAGGCGAAGGCTTCGGCTCGGCCTAGAATGACGCAGTTGGTAACGATCAACGGAATAAACAAACCCAACACTTTGTGTAATTCGTGCATCCAGGCATTCAGCGAAATATCCACCAAAGTGACCAGAGCGGCGATCAGCAGCACGAAAATGGGAATTCGAATTTCCGCAGGAATCAAATGACGGCTGGCGGATACCGCGCCGTTGGAAGCCACCATCACGGCGGTGGTAGCCAGCCCCATGCCGAGACCGTTAGTTGCGGTGCCGGTGACGGCTAACAGCGGGCAAAGCGCCAGGTTCTGCGTCAGGATCACGTTGTTGTGCCACAGGCCGTCAGAGGCGATTTTCCGGTAGGATGCGGATAAGAAATTCATGTTCGTCTCCCGATAGAAATTGCAGGGTATGCGCGATTACGGCTTATGCGGAGCCAACAGCTCCTGCTGGTGACTGCGGTAGAAATCCAAACCGCGTTTGATGGCCTGCACGACTTTGCGCGGTGTGATAGTGGCCCCGGCAAATTGGTCGAATACCCCGCCGTCCTTTTTGACGGCCCATTGGGTTACCGTTAGGTTGTCCAGCGATTTGCCGTTAAAGCTCAGTACCCATTTGGATTTACTCAGTTCGATTTTGTCGCCTAGTCCCGGCGTTTCTACGTGAGAAATGACTCGCACGCCTAAGATTTCGCCGTTTTTATCGACACCCATGACCAGATAAATAGGGCCGGCGTAACCGTCCGGCGCGACGAATTTAAAGCACGCCGCAGTCAAATTGCCTTGTCTCTTTGCCAAGTACACCGTGGTTTGCTCAGCGCCTATGTTGGCTTCGGCGGACGGCAAGCTTACGGTGTCCGCCAGCAAATCGTTATCGTATAAATCTGCAGGTACCACTTCTTCCAAGCTGGCTTTCAAATCTTCTTCCAAACGCAGCTTGATGACGTCACGGGTCGCGAAATCGGCTACGCCTAGCAATAAGCTGCCCAGCAATGCAAATCCCGCCAATACGCCGGCTTGATACTTTAATTGCGGGCGTAGTCGTTCCAAGTTTTCGGGTTCAAGAAATGCTTTCAGCTTTTCAGACAATATTTTGACAGTCGTCGCCGAATCGATCGCCGATTCGCCGGATGCAGTGTCAGGCGCAGGCTCTGAACTCATGGCTTTCCTCAAGATTGGCTGATGTCGATCGGTCTGCCGTTACGGTAGCGGCCGTAAATGCGCGGACGAACGTAATGGTCTATCAACGGTGTGGTGGCGTTCATCAATAGAATCGCAAACCCGCTACCTTCCGGGTAGCCGCCCCAGGTACGGATAATGAAAATCAAGATTCCGCAGCCCGCGCCGAATAGCATTTGGCCTGCCGGTGTATTGGGAGAAGTGACGTAGTCGGTGGCGATGAAGAAGGCCAGCAGCATGATCGCACCGGAGTTCAGGTGTGCCCACGGTCCCAGGTAGTGGCTGCTGTCTATCCAGTGAAATACAGTCGATAAAAGCGCTATGGAGGCCAACAGCGCAACCGGTCCATGCCACTGAATTACCCGTTTGTACAGCAGCCACAAGCCGCCGCCCAGCACCAGCAGGCTGGAGGTTTCGCCGAAGCTGCCGCGTTCCCAGCCGATAAAGGATAAAAAGCCGTTATAGTCAGATAAAGAGCCGGGTAAGGTCAGATGATTGGAGAAGCCGGTTTTGACCGCGCCCAGCGTGGTTGCGCCGGTGACGGCGTCGGCGCCGGCGTTGCCGAAAGTAATCGCTAAGCTATCGATGGGGCCTGGGCCAAAGAATAGCGGATTGACGTTTACCCAAGTCGTCATCTCGATAGGAAAGGAAATCAACAAGGCGACCCTGGCCAGCATGGCCGGGTTGAACAAATTTTGGCCCAAGCCGCCGTACACTTGTTTGCCCAATACGATGGCGATGGCCGAGCCGGCTACGCCTATCCACCATGGTGCCCAAGGCGGCAAGGTCATGGCGACCAACAAGCCGGTCAAAATTGCCGAGCGGTCGCGTAAAAAAGGCGCGGCTTCCACCCCTTTCATTTTCAAGCACATTGCCTCGAACAGCAGCGCCGAGCCGATGGTGGCCGAGCAAAGGTAAAGCGCGGGGAAACCGAATAACAGTAAACCCCAGGCAGTAGCCGGCACCAAGGCGATGATGACTAGGCCCATGATTTCATCGACGCGGCGCACCGCGATGACGTGCGGGCCGCTGACAGGCTTTATGCTCATAAGCTTTCCTCGGTAACTTTGGTCGCTTCGGTGGCTTTGGCCGCAGCGGCAGCCGCTTTAGCGGCCTCTTGCTGGCGTTGACGCTCGGCTCTGGCTTCGGCGGCTTTGCGGGCTTCTTCTTCCTGCTGCAAGCGGATGCGTTCCATACGTTGATTGCGGTCGTCGACCAAACGCTTGGTTTGCTCGGATTTATGTTCCATCTGCTGGCGTTTGTATAATTCGCCGGAAGCGTATTTGAAGTAGTGCACCAACGGGATGTTGGACGGACAGACGTAAGAACAGGTGCCGCAATTGATGCAATCCTTGAGGCCCAGGTCGACTGCAGCGTCCAGTTGGTTGGCTTTGATGCGGCTAGCCATTTCCAAAGGCAACAATCCGACCGGGCAAGCGCCTACGCAGGTTGAGCAACGAATACAGGGCTTGACGTCCGGGGTTTCGATTTCTTCGGCCGCCAGCGCAAGAATACCGTTGCATGCCTTGACTACCGGCACGTCGGCTCGCGGCAGAGCGTCGCCCATCATGGGGCCGCCCATGATCAACCGCGAAATGGCCGCCTTGTCGGTATCGCAATAGGCCAGCACCTCGGTCATCAAGGAGCCGATCAACACTTCCACGTTCTGCGGTTTGCCGACAGCGCCGCCCGATACCGTCACTACCCGGCTGATCAAGGGCTGTGCCAAGCACACGGCTTTGAATACCGCATAGGCCGTAGCAACATTGTGGATGACCACGCCTATGTCGGTGGCGCGGCCGTCGGCCGGAATTTCCCAGCCGGTCAGATAGCGCAGCATTTGCCTGTCCCAGCCCATGGGGTAGCGGGTAGGGACTTGTCTTACGGTAATTTCCGGATAGGCCGCGCAGGCGACGGTCATCGCGTCGTAGGCTTCCTGTTTGTTGTCCTCGATGCCGATGATGGCGGCCGGAGCGTTCATGCCGCGCAGCATCAAGCGGATGCCGGTCACGATGTCGGCGGCGCGTTCTTGCATCAGCCTATCGTCGCAGGTCAAATAGGGTTCGCATTCGCCGGCGTTGATCAGCAAGGTATGGATTTGGTTTTTACGGCCTAAATCCAATTTAACCGCGGAAGGAAATACCGCGCCGCCCAAGCCTACCACGCCGGCGGCGCCTACCCGCATGCAGATCTCTTCGGGCTGCAATTCGAACGGGTCGACGGGAATTTGTAGTGGCACCCATTCGTCCAAGCCATCGGTCTCTATGACGATGGTGCGAATAGGCAATGCGGAAGGATGAGGCGCCGGGTAATCCAGCACGTCGGCGATCAGGCCGGAACTGGGCGCATGCACGGGTGCGGAAATAGTACCTTGGCTGTAAGCCAGCAATTGTCCTTTCAGTACTTTTTCGCCCACCTTGACCAGAGGTTCCGCCGGTTTGCCGACATGTTGCTGGACCGGGATGTATAAGCGCTTGGGCAACGGCATGCCCTGTGCGATAGGGACGCCGGAGGTTTCCACTTTGTGCTCTTCGGCATGGATGCCGCCGCGCAGTCTCGGGTTTTCGAACAAGGACAACATAGGCAGTCTCTCCCGCTTAGGCGGCCAACAGAGGTTTCGGCCAGCGCCAGTCGCGCAACGTGACTTCTACGGGATGCATTTGCAGGCATTCGGTTGGACATACGTTGACGCATTTTTCGCAGCCTATGCAGGCGTCGGCCACCACGGCATGAATTTGTTTGGGAGCGCCGACGATGGCGTCGGTAGGGCAGACTTTGAAGCAACGGGTACAGCCGGTACAGGTTTCCTCGCTGACGCGGGCAACCATGGGCTCTTGATCTTGGGTTTGGCTCAAATCGACTTCCACGCCCAAAAGCTTCGCCAACTGTTCCACTAGCGGCGTGCCTCCGGGCGGACACAGCGTTACCGGAGCGGCGCCGGATACTACCGCTTCCGCGGCGGGTCGGCAGCCGGGAAATCCGCATTGCCCGCATTGTGAGCCGGGCATCATGGCTTCCACTTGTTCCACCAAGGGATCGGACTCCACTTTCAAATACTTTGCGGCGATACCTAGGCTCAAGCCGAGCAAGAGACCCAAGGCTGTCAGAATGGCGATTGCGGAAAGTATGTACATGGTCGGTCAGTGTCCGTTAATTGTTCATGCACGCGCTTACTTGGTATACAGACCTGCGAAGCCCATAAAGGCCAAGGAGAGTATGCCGGCTGTGATGTATGCGATCGGCGTGCCGGAAAAAAGTGCCGGTACAGCCATCAACGCTAAGCGTTCACGGAGACCGGCAAATAGCACCATCACCAGGGTAAATCCTAACGCCGCCCCAAAGCCGAACAGCAAGCTTTGGACGAAGTTGTAATGTTCTTGAATGTTCAGCAAAGCAACCCCTAACACCGCGCAGTTGGTAGTAATCAGAGGCAGGAAGATGCCTAACACCTGATACAATACCGGACTGGTTTTGTGGATCACCATTTCGGTAAATTGCACGACTGCGGCGATTACCAGAATGAAACCGAGTACGCGTAAAAAACCGATATCGAACGGGATAAGCAAACGGTGTTCCACTACCCAGCTGGCGGCCGATGCCAAGGTCAATACAAAGGTCGTTGCCAGTCCCATGCCCAGAGCGGTATCCAATTTATTGGATACGCCCATGAAGGGGCATAAGCCCAGGAATTTGACCAGTACTACATTGTTGACCAGTGCGGTACCCAGAATTAGCAGAAGATATTCACTCATTGCTGTATCGCGTTGTGTTTTGCTATACCAGCAGCATCATCCATGCCAACAATATTTGTAAGGTTTAAACAAGCGAATTCGGGCGCGGATAGGGCGCGCAACGCGACTTTTGGTGCATTTGAGCCTGTGTTAAAGGACACATAAGCCGGCAAGAGGCGCCGATCTTTGTAGTAAATGCGACAAACACGCTAAATTCCCTGCGGGGATATTCATTCGGAATTGTCGGATAAGATTCATTTTTAAGATTGGCGTTTTATTTGCTAGTTTAATTGGCAGTTACGCATTAGGTAATGAGACGATCAGCATGAAAAATCCACCGCCCAAAGAATTAGAAGTTAGCGTCGGTACCGAGCTTGAATCGGCACTTTCGCCCTTGATAGCGCTTGCCCGAGAAGAAATAGTCCAACTCAATTCGTCAAAAACCTTGCCGTTTTCTTTGTTCGTTAAAGCCGTAGAGCAGGCACCGGTGGCGATTTCCATTACCGATAAAAAAGCCAACATCCTATACATCAACGACGCGTTCACTGAGGTGACCGGATACCGGGGTGACGAAATATTGGGCGAGAACGAATCGAAACTATCGGATAAATCCACGCCGCGCCAGGTGTATTACGATTTGTGGCACACCATATCCAGGAAGAAAGTCTGGAACGGCCGCCTGATTAATCGGCGCAAGCAAGGCGAACGTTATTTGGCCGATCTGACTATCGCCCCGATGTTGGACGAAAACGGGGCGATCAGTCATTACATTGGCATGCACCGCGACGTGACGCAAAGCCACCACGTCGAGCAACAGCTGAACAACCAAAAGAAGCTGATCGAGTCGGTGATTAACGCTTCGCCGGTGGCCATGGTGGTGTTGAACAGCGAGCACCGCATCATCCTGGACAACCAAGTCTATAAAATGCTGATCAGCGAATTAGGCCACGCCGAACCGGCGTTGTTCTTTCTGGATGCGCTGCAACAAGAGATGGGCGACATCTGGCGGGCGCAAGACGACGGCAGCCGGCGCGGATTTGCCAATCGCGAAGTGAGGGTGGAAGGCATCGGCCGGCGCGGCACCCGCTGGTTTGCCTGTTCCGGCAATTGGTTTAGCGAAAACGATACTCAGGCCGACAAATTCTTTCTACCGCAAACCAGCGACTATCTACTCCTCAGTATCAACGACATCACCTCACAACGTCGGCAGCAAGAAAAACTGCAATTGCAGACCTTGCGCAACATGATGGCGGAGGAAGAACATATCCGCAGCATCCGTGAAACCCTGCTCGGGGCGATGCATAAGATTCGGCAGCCGGTGAATCAGATCAACGCCGCGATTCAATTGATGGCGCAACGCAACGACAGTCAGCATCAACCGCTGAAAGAATTATTGAATCAAGTGCACCAGATGGGCGAAGAAACCTTGGCGACTCTGCAACGTTGCGTACCCGAGATTCCCGAATCGGCGGTGATTCCTGTCAATTTGAACCAACTGTTACACGAAGTGGTTTTACTATACAGTCAGAAGTTTCTAGCGAACGGCATTGTGATCGATTGGCTGCCCAATCCCATCTTGCCTTCGGTGCTGGGAGCGGAGAATAAATTACGTATGTTGTTCAAATTGCTGATCGATAATGCCGTCAACGCCATTAACCGGACAAGCTGTAGCGAGCGCACCATCAAAATTGCCACCGCAACCGAAAAAGATTGGGTTTGCGTGACCATTGCCGACAGCGGACCCGGTATTCCGCCCGAACAACGCAGCAAAGTGTTCGAGCCGTTTTTTACCACCAATCCTCAACACCTGGGCGGCGTACAAGCCGGCATGGGCTTGGTGATGGTGCGGGAAATCGTGAGCCAGCACGGCGGGATGATTGAAATAGATGCTGCTTATTTAAAAGGCTGTTGTTTTAACGTCAGTTTTCCTAGCCATCGTTACGGAGAGAAGGTGGACATTCATGAGTGATCGTTTGCTTCTGGTCGAGTCGGAGCTGGATACCCTGTACCTTGTCAGTCAGGTTCTCAACAGCACTCACGATCTCAGGACCAAACTAAAAGGAATTCTGGAAATACTGCATAAGCGCTCGGGGCTGCACTTCGGCATGATCACCCTACGGGATATCGACGACGACAGCATGAGCATCTGCGAAATTTACGGGGAAGGCATAGACCGGTCGGTACGCTATCAACCCGGCGAAGGTTTGGTCGGCGCGATTTTGGACGAAGGCAGCACCATTGTGGTGGAACGCATAGCCGACGAGCCGCGCTTTCTTAGCCGGCTCGGCGTTTACAACCCGGATTTACCGTTCATCGGTTCGCCGTTATCGATAGAACAAGGCGAAGTTGTCGGCATTTTGGCGGCCCAACCCTGCGTGGCGACTTTTTTGGGCGAACGGGCGCGCTTCCTGGAGATGGTCGCAAACTTGATTGCACATAGCGTCAATATGCTGCGCGTCATGGAGCGCAAGCAAAACGAGTTGACTAACGAGCGCGATTTTTTAAAACAAGCCTTGGTGAAAAACTACCGGTTCGAAAACATCATCGGCCACTCCGAGCCGATGCTGAAAGTATTCGATATCATTCGCCAAGTCGCCAAGTGGCATACCACCGTTTTGATTCGCGGCGAATCCGGTACCGGTAAAGAGGTAGTTGCCAACGCGATTCACTTTAACTCCACCTGCGCGAACGGTCCGTTTTTAAAGCTGAATTGTGCCGCATTACCCGACACGTTGTTGGAATCGGAACTATTCGGCCACGAAAAAGGGGCATTCAGCGGGGCAATCGGTCAACGCAAAGGCCGCTTCGAACTAGCCGATAACGGCACCTTGTTTTTGGACGAAATCGGCGAAATCTCCGCCTCGTTTCAGGCCAAACTATTACGGGTATTGCAAGAAGGCGAGTTCGAGCGGGTCGGCGGCGTTAAAACCATCAAGGTCAACGTCCGCATCATTGCCGCGACCAACCGTAATCTGGAACAGGACGTCGCGGAAGGCTCGTTCCGCGAGGACTTGTATTACCGCTTGAATGTGATGCCGATTAACATGCCGCCGTTGCGCGACCGCATCGAAGATATTCCCGACCTTGCCAACTTCCTGCTGAATAGAATCTCCAAACAACAGGGTGGAAGGCCGCTGGAAATCAAGGAAAGCGCCTTGCGCATACTGATGAAACACGGTTGGCCCGGCAACGTCAGGGAGTTGGAGAATCGCCTGGAGCGTGCTGCCATCATGAGCGCGAACGGCGTCATCGACAGAGACGTCATCATTAGTACCGGTTTGGAAGACGAAATCGGGGTGAGCCGCCCTCAAGCTACTGTCGCGCGGGTGGTCAATCTACACGATAGCGACATGGACGAGCGTGAACGAGTCATCGCCGCTTTGGAACAATGCGGCTGGGTGCAAGCCAAAGCCGCCCGTTTGCTCGACATGACCCCGCGGCAAATCGCTTACAGGATTCAGACTCTGAATATCAGCGTCAAGCAAATCTAATCCGCTGAATCACTGAAAAAATGCGGCACCGATTCGATGTTTAACGCATCGGTGCCGCTTTTGCTCGACAATTGCCGAAGTCTTTCGTCCGCGTGCAAATGCCGAACAAGCCGCTTGGTTACCGGCGAATGACGTTAGCGCCCGGGTTATAAACCAACCACGCCGCCGTCTTCACGGCTGATGACGATGGTCGAGGAACGCGGGCGCGGGCCTGCAGGGTCCGCAACTACCGTCGCCTCGCCGGGGTGACGGTAAACGGCGCCGTGATCCGGCCAGTTACTGGTAAAGCCGGTGCCGGCGCTGGAACGATCGCCCGGATGTTGGAAGTTGACGAACAGGTTTTTGCCGTCCGGGGTCGAGACCACTCCGGTAACTTCCTGATCGTTAGGACCGACCAAAAAGCGTTTGATTTCGCCGCTGATCGGATTAGCCGCCAGCATCTGGTTGGCGCCGAAAGGTCCGGACAATTGCTGCGAACCGCTCATGTCGGTCTGAATCCATAGTATGCCGTTTTGGTCTATCCACAGTCCGTCCGGACTGGCGAAGATGTTGTCTTGAGTCAGCGCGGGGCCGCCTTGTTCCGGCAACACCTGGCTGTCGGATTCGGTGCCGCCCAACACGAAGATATCCCACTCGAATTTGGTGGCCCACGAGCGGTTGCCTTGCTCGCGCCAACGGATGATGTGGCCGTAGGGATTAGGGCCGCGCGGATTGGCGGCGTCGATGTTGCCGGCGTTGCGGCTGGCGTTGTTGGTCATGGTCATATAGACTTCGCGGGTTTGCGGATGCACCGCGCCCCATTCCGGTCTGTCCATTTTGGTGGCGCCGACCACGTCGGCCGCTAGACGGGTGTTGACCAGTACGTCGGCCTGATCGGCGAAGCTCACGCCTTTGACAAACGCCGCAGCCTGGAACGCCAAATCGTTGATGTCCAAAGGCAACCATTCGCCGCTGCCGTCTTCGTTGAAGCGCGCCACATACAAGGTACCTTGGTCGAGGATGTTGCCGTTGACGTGTTTGCTATAGCGCGCCTTGGTGACGAATTTGTAGACGTATTCGTTTTGCGAGTCGTCACCGCAATAGAACACGACCGGTTGACCTAATTGCGGCGGCGCTACGATGCAACCTTCGTGGGCAATACGGCCCATGGCGGTGCGTTTTTTCGGCGTGCTGTTGGGATTGAACGGATCGATCTCTACGACCCAGCCCTGACCGTTGGGTTCGTTGCGGTAATCGTCGACAGCGGAGTCCGCTTTCACCGAAGCGTCGAAACGAATGTACTGGTCGGCGTCGCCTTGCGCGCTTTCCCAGCGGTAACGGCCGTTACTGGTCGATACGCCGTAACGGCTGTGTTCGCGCGGCAGGCCGGTTTTGTTGACGAAATAGCCGGCCCAGTTTTCCTCGCAGGTCAGGTAAGTGCCCCAAGGCGTGTAGCCGTTGGCGCAGTTGTTCAGGGTGCCGCGGGTCATGGTGCCATTCGGGCTGTACTTGGTTTTGACGAAATCGCTGCCGCGGACCGGACCGCGAATTTCGATCGGCGTGTTGCCGGTGATGCGGCGGTTATACTGACCATAAACAATTTTCCATTCGCCGCTGAATTCGTCTTTCTTGACTTCGATGACGCTGATGCCGTGGGCCGCAATTTCTTTTCTGACTTGGTCTTCAGGACGCGGCACGCTGTTGTTGGCACCGCCTTGATGCAGGTTGTACTGATCGACGTACTCATGGTTGACGCACAACAAACCGTGGGCATTCGGATTATTGGCCATGGGAAAATAGTACATGCCGTCGTGATGCATGCCCACTTGCTGTTCCTGCTCGGCACCCGTATTGCTACCGTCGGCTTTATAGGCGGGATAGCTGCCGGTCAACGGTGTGCCCCAGGGTGCTAGGGTTTGTACTTTGTAGCCGGCGGGTACGGTAGCGGTATCGGAACGGGTAGGCGGAACCGCCGTAAAACCCAGGCTTGGGTTCAAGGCGAAAGACGGATTGCCGCCGGCGGTCGGCGGCAGAAAGCCGCTGGTAGCCGCTTCCGCTAAATTGCCTAAGCCGGAAGCGCCGAACATGCCGGCCACCGCTACGGTCAAACTGCCGGTCAGCATATCCCGGCGAGACAAACGTCTTTCAAGAATGCTTGAAAAATGCGGGTTGTCGGAATGGTTGCTCATCGGCTCGTCGCCGAAGTCCGTCAGGTTACGATCGTTATCATTCATTGTATGTGCTCTCTCGTAATGGCTCAGAATAAGCCTTCACGATAACGGGCCGATATGAATAATCCGTGACGGGCCTATGAAGGAAATATGACGGCAATTCGAGCCGGCGAGTATTGCTTTGGCGAGTGGAATGCAGGTGTTTAAAGTGTCATTAAATGGTCGGCTGTTTGCGGCGGAAACCGACGAGTCCGGCCAGAGCGCTGCCGAACAGCCAGAGGGCGGGCGGTAACGGGACCGGGGCGACGTCGCCGTCGTGTACGGCGATGGCATAACCTGTGCCGGTTTTCAGCGCATCGGTTTGCAAGCCGAAATCGGTCAGAAACGACCAGGCAAAATTCTGCGCATCCGGCGCGTAGTCGACGCCGGTCCAATACAAGCCGGCTTGCAGTTGACTGAACGGGCCGGCCTGGCTCAGCGTGCCGTCGATATAGTTGCCTTGGTTGTCATAAGCACCGTTATTGCCCAGCGTGACGTAGTACAAATGTGCCAATTCGGAGGCCGGGCTGTTGATGTTGTAGCTCCAGTCGCTGCTGCCGTCCACGCTTTCGTCATACTGGAATGCCGTGCCGTTGACGGGCGAAACCGAAGGCAGGCGCCAGTCGGATAGGCCGGCGTGAGTCAATGCGTCCGCCCAGTCCATCGCTTGTTGCCAACTGAGGTCGGCGACGCTCACATCCAGCCAGGTCACGTTCAAAACGGTATCGTAAAACATGCCGTTGGCGCGCGCTTCCAGGGCCGCTTGCGAGCTTGCGGAGAACACCAGGCCGGCAGACAGTGCCGAAGCCAGCAGTAACGGTTTGCGTGAAATCATGATTCAACTCCTTGCATATACAAATGGTTCGTGGGTGTTGTGTGGCATTTCACAAATTAACCGGATACTGTGACAAGGCCGTGACGCGGATTTAAAGGTTGTATGGCAGGCAGCAACCCGGCGGGGCGACCTCGGCGTGTTTAAATTATTCCGTTCGCCAGATTGGTCCGGCGTGGGCGATCGAAATTTAGGCTACCAACTTAAGCCGTTAGTGACGATCAAGGTAAGCCTCCTTGCGGGCGCACGGCGTTACCAATAAACAGCCGCTGTTTGCCGTGATTTTTTTTTTTGCATTTTTATATCTTGGCAGCCATGGATTTTGAGCATATGAAAGCTGTTTCTCCAGGGCTTGTCAGACATGCCGACCATTCAGCAAAACCGATGGCGTACAGAGCGCTCAGGACCGGTTTTCAACCGTTTCGCTCACCTTGTCGGCCGATCCGGCGTTATCGGTGGTTTGGGGTAAAGCCTTGTCGTCGTTGTGCATGGCCTGCCTGAAACCGCGGATGGCCCCGCCCAGGTCGCTGCCAACAGTGCGCAGCTTTTTCGTGCCGAAAAGAACGACCACAATCGCCAGTACCAACAATAATTCGGATAGTCCTAGACTCACGGTGTTTACCTCTTTTTTATTCGATTCGGACGGCCGGTTGCGGATCCGTTGGATAATGCCGACGTAACGGACGCTTTCAAGTTGACACTGGCGGCCGTAACGCATGGAAAGCAAGCATTGTTCCCGGTTCGGCCGGTTGGTTTTTTACACCCATGGTTTCATCGAGTGCCCGGTAATTTTCGGAAACTCATACGGTCGAATAATATAGGGACAATGTTACAACGCGGTGAATGTTCTGCGGATAGCGGTGGGAACCGGAGGCGGACGAAATGATCTCGGTTATGCGGCCGTATAAAATGGCAGGAAGTCTTAAGCCGATTAAAGCTGAGCGGGTTGCTTGTGTAAAAGCCTTGATTGCCAAGGTCGGACATGTGCATTGCTCTATAGTCCGAACCATTACTATGGGGGGAAAACGGTATGAAAATGTTGTGGTTGGTATTGCTAGCAGGTCTGATAGGCCTTTATTTCATCAACATAGCCCTGATCAAAATGCCGTTTTTAGATTGGGAATGGGGGAAACATGCAGGCATACGTTTTTTGCTCGGATTTTTCATTCTAGGCGCCAATGCGTTTTACGCGCAAAAAATGCGGTTTGGGCAAGCGCTGAAAGTAATAGTGGTCATTGTGTTTCTGGATTATCTGTATGACTACTTTATCGACGCCTACCGCTTCAATTTCGAAATCATTCTACACGGCATTTACATGATTACCTGGGGGGCGTTGACGGGATATCTGGCCTTCAGGAATTTGAATAACAAGGAAGAAGCATAGCGTTGTAGGGATGTTCTTGTTTTGGCTATGCGCATTTCATGATTGGAAAAAACCTCAAACTACAAGGTACAGGTTGCCGCCACGCTCGGGGGTATCCTGTGCCACGGATGTTGCTTCAGCTATCCAGGCGGCGAGGAACGCTCATCCGCTGAGTGTGGGAAAGCGGAAAACCGCCCGCGCCGGGTAACGCCGCGGGCCTTGTATCCTCAAGCTTCGCGTTTTTCGCGCAAGCCTAGCCAAGTCAGGAACATGGAGCCGAACAGCCACAGCGCGCCCGGCAGCGGTACCGCCGAGACTTTGTACAGCGAGGTGGTTTCGCTGACTTCGTTGGCGACGGCGAGGTAGCTGCCTTGGGCATTGCTGAAGAAGATCAGGCCTTCCGGACCGACGTCGCCGGACGTGAACAGCATGTCAAGGAATGCAATGCTGCTGAGGTCGGTCAAGTCCCATACCATCACGGCGTTAGAACGCTCCAGGCCCAGAAACAACAACTCGCGGCCGTCCACCTTGCCCACTACCGCGCTTTCCGGTTCCGGACCTTTGTTGTCGCTACGGCCGTCGTCCCACAGGCTGGGGAATTGGGCTTTGATGATTTGTTCCAGTTGGTCGCCGGAGTCGAATACCATGTTGCCGTCGGCATCCAGAATCGAGAAGGAGCGGGCGCCGAATACCTGTAACCGGTCCAGATCGCCGTCGCCGTCGTTGTCGCCGCTGGTGGATACGGTCAGCCGGCTCAATTTGTCGTTGTTGCTTTGCCAATCGGTGCCGTGCGCGGCGTCCAGTGCGGTGCGCAAAGCCGGGTCTATGTCGGCGCTGCCGACTCTGATTTCATCATTGCCGCCCGGCCAATCCGCGCGCGAATCGCCTTCGTTGGCGGTTAGGTAATATTGTTTGCCGCCTTGGCTGAAGCTGGCGATGCCGTCCGGCATGTACAGGCCTTGGACGTTCCAGTTTTGAATGTTGCCGTTCAACGGATTGTTGCCGCTGCCGTCACGATCGGAGGCGTCCAGACCGTTGCCGGGCAGGCTGTGATCCTTCAGGCCCATGGACTTGATGTCGGTGACGGTCGCGCTGGCGATGTCGATGATGGCGACCGCGTTGGCTTCCTGCAGAGTGGCGAAGGCTGTGCTGCCATCCCGGCTGACCGCGATGTATTCCGGTTCCAGGTCCTGAGCCACGGTCGCATTGGGGCCGGTCAAGCGCACGCCGGCGGCTGTCAGCGCGTCGGCATCGGCGTTAAAGCCGGAGAAACCGGCGGTTTGCACCGCGAAGGTCGAGGTGTCGATGATGCTGACCGAGCCTTCCGGGTCGCCGGCAGGACCTATCGAATAGCTGCTCGGTTCGCCTTCGTTGGCGACCAGCAGGCGGCTGCCGTCCGGGGTATAAGTCACCGCATCCGGGTTGGCGCCGACGGTTATCGAGCCTTGCAACGAATAATCGGCCGCGTCGTAAAAGCGCACCACGCCCGGGTCGGTCTTGGTCGGCGCGGTAATGGCGACGGCGGCTTGGCCGTGACTCAGCGCCACGCTATTGATGCCGCCCAGCGCGGCGGTGGAAAAACTTTGCACCAGATTGCCGGATAAATCGAGTACGTCGATGCCACCTTGGCCGATGTTGGCCTGATTGGCGTCGGTACCGGCAATCCACAAGCGGTCGTTAAGCGCATCGTAGGCGACGATTTCCGAACCCATGGCATTGGAGCCGTTGGCTGCGGTGTGGTTGAAGGTCCATTGGTGCGACCATTGAAAATCGGCGGCCGCGGCGCCGGCCGATACCAGCGCCGCGGCAATTGCCGCGGCGAGTGGAAGTAGTTTCATAAAGCGTGCTCCTGAGATATTGCCGAGGTTTGACGTTCCGCCGAAGCCGGCATTCGGCCGGTTGCGGGCGCGCAAAATGCGCAACGGGAATGCTAAACCGGCTATATGACAGTCGCGTTAAACTGTGACGCATATCGCAGGAATCGCCAAATTTTGCCGGAGACCGCCCGAACCGCACCGGGTTAATGTTTTGCGCCGACGCTTGCTGCCAGCCCGGTGGCGGTGGTCAAGCCTTGGGCACCGTGTAAAGCCGCGCCATCCAGGTTGGCATGGTTGAAATCGGCGTCGGCCAGATTGGCTCCCGACAAGTTCGCACCGGACAGATCCGCCCAGCGTAGCCGTGCGCCCCGCAGATCGGCGTTTTGCAGTTTGACGTAAGCCATGACGGCATGGGTCAAATTCACCCCGCGCAGATCGGCCCCGGTCAACACCGCATTGTTCATTTCCACCCTGGCAGGGGCCATGCCTTGATTGGCCATGTCGGCGCCGAAATCGGCTCCGGCCAAGCCGGCTTGACTCAGATTCGCGCCGTTTAGCAAGCCGATTACCCGGCTGCCTGCCAGATTGGCCCCGGTCAAATCGGCGCCGTCCATCACCACCGCGTACAGGCTGGCGTTGGACAAATCGGCATTACGCAAACTGGCCTTGCGCAATTGCGCCCGGTTCAGATTCGCGCCATGCAGTTTGGCCCCGTCCAGATTGACCCCGTCCAGATTGGCGGAAAACAGGTCCGCGCCCTGCAAGTCGATGCCGGACAGGTCCAGGCCGGATAAATCCCGATTAGCCAGTTTCAACGGGGAGCCGACGGCGGTCAGTGCCGAAAGTTGCTCGCGGCTCAGTTCCGCGGCGGGAGATAACGACGGATTCCACGTCAGCAGGGTGAGGGTAAACAGGGTATAGGGTTTAATGACCATCGTGTCGTCCCGGTTCAGCAGCTGTTGTCGGCAGTGTAAAACGCGCCGCCGCGAAAAGTGCCGCTCGGCCGGAAAAAGGAAATTTTCGCAACCGGCGGCCTGTTGGCTGGTTCCCAAGATTGATGCTGACGATCGTGCGGCAAAGGTCGGCCGTTTAATAATGCAGAGTTTTGAGTTGAGTCTGATCGAGCGCAAACACCGCATCATGGGCCTTGGGCGGGACAAAGCTGCCCTGATGCAATCGGCGCTGATATAACCGGACGCCACTGCCATTCCACAGCAGCACGCGCAAGCGATTGCCGGTTCGATTGCGGAAGATGACAGCCGAGCCGGCGCAAGGCGCATGCCCCGGACTGTGCTGCATGATCGCCGACAAACCATCCAGGCCGCGCCGCATGTCGACCGGGGGCTACGGCTACCCAAATCTGCGATGGATAACCGATCAAGCCGGACATCGCAGTAACTTTGCTAGCCAACGCCCGCCAACCCGGCTTTGCCGGCAGCTTCCCGGGCTTTCGCCTGAGGTCCCATCCGGCCCGGTGAGCCGGTTAGCCCGGCGGGATCGCCTGGCTAACCGAGCGGAGCCAGCCTGCTTACAAGCAGGTGACAGCCTTTGGACACGGCAGCAAACATCCCGTGCGGGACCGGGTGTGTATGGCCCGGCCCTAAGGTGACGATCGATGGCTAGGCTAAGCGGCCGGGATCGGTAACCATTTGGCATCGACGGCCCGGCGCAGGGGAGATTTTAATCCGCTGGCGGGCGGCCGTAAGCGTGTGCCCGGCTCAAGACGGGTTGGAACCGCCCACCGGCCGATCAAGCCTTGCGTCTGACGTTAAACACGCCGACGAGTCCGGCCAGGAACAATGGCAAGCTGGCTGGCACCGGCACCGGGGCGGTGTCGAAGAACCCGGATGCGCTGCTCACCTCTATCGTTCCGGCCGGTAGCGGGTCGCCGTTCAGGGTGGTGATCAGCAAGTTGATGATGGCGGTGTTGCTGAAGTCGCCGGATGCGGTGACTCCGGGATCGATTTGCGAAATCGTGAATTGCAGGTTGCTATTTAGGTCGAACACCGCTTCGCCGCTGAATTGATATTGCGCGGTCAGGACGTCGTGCACGATGCCGGTCGTGGTGTAGTTGCTGAAATCGAAGGATTGCAGTTGGCCTAGCGGGGTGATGATCAAGCCGGCGCCGGCCCGCGAGCTGCTGCCGTCGATTTGCAGGTCACCGTCTACCACCATGTCGATGGTGACCAAATAGGGATCGCTGGTGTTCGGCGTCAGGGTAATGGTGTCGGTGTAACTGGCGAACGCATTCAGCGCGCCGAGTTCGATGTCGCCGAGCGTGCTGTCGCTACTGTTGGTCAGCGAGCCGGCGACTTGCAACTTGGGCACGCTGCTGTCGACGCGGGCCAGATATTCCCATACCCCGGTTTGTTGATCGCTGACTTCGATCGCTGAGCGGGTGAATTCGGGTGTGCCGGTTTCCGTATCGCTCAAGAAAGAATCGAACGGCGGAAATGTGCCGTCCAGCTCGACGCGGCCGCTGACGCGCATTTCCGGAGCCGCCGCAGCAACGGCAGCGTATCCGAGGAGCGCTGCGGCAAGAACGATTTTAATGGTTGATGACTGCTGCATACATGTTTTCTCCCAATGGCTGATGGGGCGCGCGGTTGTTTGAACGGACCGCGCGTATTCGAGAATTGCGGTTGGGCGCGAAAGAGCCGGTTGGCTCGCCCGCTAGGACAGTAGTCCGAAATATGCGGATCCGTCAATGGTTTGGGCGGGTATTAACCTGATTTTAATGTTGGGCCGCGTAAAGGCCGGAGCGTCACGCGGGAAGCTGGCGGGCAATCAAGGATAGAGGATGGCAGAAGCGGCCGGCGCCGACGGATAGAAAGGCCGCGCAGGCATAATTGCTGCTTAACAGCCAGTCGGCCGGGGTTTGACTGACGGCTTGGACTTTCATTTGTCGAATCTGCTTGGCGTTCTCCGGATGGCTCAGCATGTAACTGCCGCCGGCGCCGCAGCAAAGCTGGTTATCCGGCAGCGGCGAGACTTCCAGACCGGGGATTTTGCCGAGTAAAGCGTAGACGCTTTGCCGGTTTTTCAGCACGTTGCGCTGCGAGCAGGGTTCGTGAACCGCGGCCTTGGCATTGAGGGGCGCCAAGGCCAAGTGTTCGGGCCAATGCTGTAGCACGAAGTCGTTAACATCGGCCAAGCGTTGCTTGAAGCTGGCGGCGGCCGGGTCTTCGTCGGGATATTCGCTCAGCATGGCTCCGCAGCCGGTGGCGCAATGCACTACCGCGTCCACGTCCGGATTGGCGAAGGCGGCCAGATTGTTGGCGATTAGCGCGTCGGCGGCTTGGCCGTTATGTTGGTGGACCGCCCCGCAACAGCCTTGTTGCTCGGGCACCAGTACCTCGAAACCGATGGCATTCAAGATGCGAATGGCGGCGCTTAAGCTCTCCCGGTCGTAATGTTCGCCTACGCAGCCGGTAAACAACGCTACTTTGCCGCGCGGTGCGGCAACGGGATAGACGGTTTTCAAGGCGACTAGTGTCGGCATCGTGGTGATGGCCTCCGCATCCGCCAAGCCGATGGCAGCCAGTAGCCCGGATTTTTGCAAAGGCCGGCGCAGGCCGGATTTCAAATACAAGGCAATCAAGGGTTGCAAGCGGTTTCGGGCCTTTTTGTTCTCGATCAGGCGCAATGCCCAGCGTCCCCAGCCGCCGGGCTGGATCTGCAATGCAGCTTGCGCTTGGTCGAACAATCGGCCGTAGGCCATGCGGCTGGGACAGATGGCTTCGCAGGCCCGGCATTGCACGCAATTGTTCAGGTGGGTTAATTCGTCGGCGGATACCTCGGCCTTTTCCACCAGGATTTTGCTGATGGTGCGGATGCGTCGGCGCGGGGTTTCTTCGTCTATTTGAAACAAGCGGAAGGTGGGGCAGCCGCTGACGCACATGCCGCAGCGCATGCATTCGGCGGCGTCGGGAATGTAAGGGCCGTCGGCAGCCGGCATCGCCGACGTTTGGCCGAATGCCATGTCCATGAAGTCGAACATTCAGCCCTCCATGACGCGGATATAAGCGCGCCGCAGCAGTTCCATTTCCGCGGGTGGGCGGCCGCGCAATTCCGGCAGGGTGCGCAAGTGGCAATCGCGGCTTTGCAGCAGCTTGTGCGGCGGATCGAGCAGCATGAAGCGGGCCATGTGCACGACGATGACGCCGCCGGGCGCGTCTACCGGTTCGCCTTCGCCGGATTCGATGCGCAACAGCTCGTTGTCGAAACCCATCATTTGATTGATGCGGTTCAGCAAGATGGCCGGATGCATGCTGACCTTGGCGTTGTCGAATTCTTCCGGATCGAGCGGGCTGGACAACGGCGGCAACGACTCCGGAAAGCATACGCTGCCGTTGCTTTGCTGGGCAAACAACATCAACGCGCTGATGTCGCCTTTATAAAACAGCAAAAGGCGGTGACGAGCAAATACTTCATCGGCAGTCATATTAGTGAAGATGCGCCGATACCGCGCCGTATTTGTCCCACAACGGTTTGTAGCTACTGTCCAACTGCGACAAACGCGCGTTTACCCGCTCCAGCAAAGCGTATTTGGGGAAGCGGCTGAGGTTGCCTGCGGCATACCAGCTTTCCATTTCTTGGGTCAGCGCGGCTCTTTCGGCGGCACAGTCGGCGATTTGCCGTTTCAGCCAGATTATGCTGTTGGCTGGGGTCAAGTCGGCAATCCGGTAGCGCAAGCCGTTGCCGAATATGCGTACGCCGCCGCCCTGGGCGACGGTGTGATAAAGGTTTTCCGGATCCAATATTTCGACGCCGGCCAGGTAATCGATGCCGAATTCGTGTAAATGCGGCAACCAAGGTACGGTAGGCCCCATCAGCACGGTGGTGGCGTGTTGTGCCAATTCGGCCAGGCGGGGGAAGGTTTTATTGGTAATCGAGCTGGCGGTCAAAAATACCCAGTCGGCGGTCGGCAATAAGAATTCGCAGGCAGAATCCGGCAGGTCTTCCGCGACCGGATACTTTTCCAGCACGCTGAGCAGCATTTGGTTTTGGTAGCGCTCTATGCCGGGGTAATGGCCGATCACGACGACTTTCTTACCCAACAGCTGCGGCAGAAAGTGTTCGAACACCGATAAATTGCCGTTTTCCTGGCAGCGGATGACCGGCACCGAATCCGGTAGCGGCCGGCTATTGATGCAGCTGTTGAGCGCGGCCATGCCGACCGTGGCTTGATACAGGTTCCATTCTTCCACCCAGGCGGCCAGATCGACGATGGGTTTGCCGTTTAACTCGCCGGACCAGGACAGGGTGCGTATCGAGGTGCCGGGGCTCATCGCCAAGCCGATGCCGTTGGCATCGCTGTTTTTGCAATAAGTCCATACCAAGCCGATGGTGAGATGCTCCAATAGCGCATCGGTACTGCAATGGTCCAACAGCAATTCGTAAATATGCTTAGGGTGCGCCATTTAGGCCTCTATTCGGGTACATCCAACAACTTGGCTTCGGTTTTGATGTTGTCTTGCTGGCCCCAAGCGTTGATCGCTTCGACGAAAAATTGTTTTTTACGGGGATGCGGTTTTACTACGTCGTATTCGGCATAAAAACTGCCGTCGCCGTGAAACTTGATCTGTCCGATACGTTGTTTACCGGGATTGTACCAGTATCCGACCAGGTCTTGGCTTTGGGTGTAGGGGTCGACGACCAGACTGAATTCGGCGCCGTCGAATTCGGGAGCGCTGACGCCCTCTTCGGGCGCGAAGCCCAATTTGGCAATGTTTTCGCCTATGCGTTTGCACACCGCCTGGCCGAATTCGCGTCTGGCTTCGATATGTTCGCTGACTTCGCTCATGCGTTTTCCTCGTCCAGCGCCGCCGCCAGAGTCATGATTACCGAGGCCCCGCAGCGGTCTTCCGGGTCCAGAATGCGTATCTTGCTCAAGATTTCGCGCGATTGCTCTTCTTGGCCGCTACGCAGTTTGATGAAGGATAAGGCTTTCAGCGAATACAAATAAAACAAATGCGTCTCGCTGGCGTACATGTCCCATTGTGCGGCTTCGTTGGCCAAGCGCCGATAATCGTTGGGAAACTCGCCGAGCGCGGCGGCCTGTTCCAAGGCGGCCAAGGCTTCCCGTTCGGCTTCCTGTAATCTGCCTTGGTAAAAATAAAATTTATACAGGGCAAAATAGGTTTGTAAGCAACTGGGATCGGCTGCCTGGGCTTGTTTGAACAGTTGTTCCGCGCGCGGTTTATCGGCGTGGCTGGCCGCCACGGCGGCTTGCAGCAGCTCGTTGACGGCCTTGGGAATATTCGGGCTAAACAGCACCCGTTCTTCGAATAACGGAGTCGCTTGCATGGTTACCACACTTCCGGCGGAACTTTCAGCGCTTCAACCGGGGTACCGCCTAAAAGATGCTGTTCCACAATGGTTTTAACGTCTTCTTTCTTGACGTGGCCGTACATAATGCCTTCCGGATACACCAGTACGCTAGGTCCCGTCATGCAAGGCCCCATGCAGCCGGTATTGGTCAAGCCTATTCTTTCGTACAGGTTGCGGGCTTGAATTTCGTTCATGAATTCGTTCATCACTTCGGCGCAGCCTACTTGGCCGCAGGAACCGCGCGGGTGTCCTTGCGGGCGTTGTTGGGTGCAGACGAATACGTGTTTTTCGGGGCGTGGCATTGTATTGCTCCTCAATTTAGAAATGACTGGGGACTACCAAATTCGCTAGGTTCAGCCGTTTTCCGGCTGGTTTGGGCCGTGCGCTTGCAAGCACTCGACAAATTCGGACGGTCCGTCACGCCATGCGGCGCAGGCGCATTCCTCGGATATTTGCCGAGTTGACTCGCCGGGGCGGCCCGGATTGTCGCGCGATTCAAGCCTTAAACGGGCAGGGTGCTGCCGGAAGCCTATGACCGCGTCGTTGGAAAGGTTAAGAACTGTTCTTAACCGGGCGCTGACAAAGCCGGCAGGCGTTGGTCAGCGCATCTACGACCGGCTGCGCAAGCTGCGAGAGTTTGCCGGCGAGTCCGATAGATTCCGGAATTTTCGTCCCAATGCCGGTCGGCGTGCCGGCAGGAAACCCGTCAAGCCGCCAGCTTGTGCTCGTGGGTAAAGCAATCCTTGGGACACACTTTGGAACAAGCTTGGCAACCGATGCAATCGGCCGGGTTTTTCAAGCTCATGACCATGGTGTTATCGTCTTCGTCGAAATCGTCGTCCATGTCCGCATCGGCAAAGGCTTCGTCGCGTTCGATCAAGTCGAACACGTCGCGCGGGCAGACTTTGAAACAGCGGCCGCAGCCTATGCAGTCGCGCTGATTCAAGTCGGCAACGTAAGACGGCGTCCAGACCTTGCCGCCAAAGGTTACACCGGTTACAAATTCACTCATGACTGTATCCTCAGGCAGTCTCGGCGCTTGCCGCTAAATATTTCTTGTTTGCTTCGTCCCACGCTTTGCAAGCCTCGTAGGTGTTTTGCGCTACGGCCATCAATTCGCCATAGGCGTCAGGCAAACGGTCTTCGATCAAGTCGTGCAGTTCCATGGCCGCTTCGCCGGCGAGCCGCTTGGTTTTCTTCACTTCTTTTTCCAGTTTTTTGATGTCTTCGTCACTCATGTTGCACCTCACGCTTCCGCAACTTCTTTAAATTGCTCGATCAAGGCGGCGGCTTTATCGATGACTTGCTCGGTTTTTTGCGCCATCTCTTCCAGGCTGGGGAAGCCGAAACGGTGTACGTCGCGCAAGGTTTTGTCGACCACGATCAATTTGCCGACCAGAACGAAAGCGCGGCCGAAACCTTCGTGGGTAATGTTGATGACGGGTACTGCCATCAGGCCGGCTTTTTTCTCGACCAGCGAGGCAATGCTGTTGTAATAGGCTTTGACCCGGGCCATGGTGATTTCGTCCGGATCGCCGACGATGGGAATTTCGCGTTTGCGCTCTTTGGTCATGATCA
This sequence comes from Methylomonas rhizoryzae, assembly GCF_008632455.1. Classification (NCBI taxonomy): domain Bacteria; kingdom Pseudomonadati; phylum Pseudomonadota; class Gammaproteobacteria; order Methylococcales; family Methylococcaceae; genus Methylomonas; species Methylomonas rhizoryzae. The sequence goes on along the minus strand of NZ_CP043929.1, from coordinate 4,182,882 downwards.
ATGGATCGATGATTTTTTCTTCGGACCAGCCTTCGTAAGTATCGTAAGTATCTAAGGCGCGCAGTTGTTTGATCATCTCGACGACGACGTCGGACGACATGTACGGATCGCCGGTTTCGATAACAAGGGCAGCTTGGGACATAATGTTCTCCTATGAGTGAAAATGCTTAAAAAATGGCCGGGTGGCGGCTTAAGACGAAACGGGCCGGCTGGCTCATTCGTCCCAGCCCTCCTCTTCCATCGAGTCGAACCGATTGGGGTCGGGAGCTTGGTGCCGGCCGATCGCTTTTGCCAACCAGGTGGACGGGCCGGATTTCATTTCGTTTTGTAAGTCCGAAATCAAATCTTTGATCGTGCTGCCTTCGTGTACTTTGATCGGCTGTATGCCTTGCGCCACGATTTGCTTGATCGCCGACGCGCCGACGGCTTGGCAGTACACCGCCGCGCAGCCTTCCAACAGTTGCAGCTTGACCGACAATTTATCTTCGTTGCCGTCCTGGGCTAAATCGCCGAACTGGGCCGCTTCCAGCATTTCGGATTGTTCCGGATCGACGGCGTAGACGGCGAACGAGCGGGCGGAGCCGAAGTGCTGGTTAACGTGCACCATGTCGGTGGTGGCAAAAGCCACTTTTATGGCTGTTTCCATAGGCATTTTCTGTTCTTGGGTCAGAACGACCTGCATACGGCGGGCTAATGACATGACGACGCGTGAGCGGCAAGTTCTTGTTCCGGTTTTTGCGCGTACGGCGAGAAATAAGGTTCAATATCTTCGTGGGCGAAGTTGATGACCAGATTCGCCAGATCGAATAGGGTTTGCCGGGTACCTTTGTAACCTATCCAGGTTTTTTGGTAGCCGCCTATGATGTCGTACAACGGAAAACCAACCCGTAAAATCGGTAACTCCAGACGTTCGGCGCTATGCACTGCGTGGGAATTGCCTATCAGCAACTGGGCGCCGCGTTCTTTGGCGGTGATTTCCAAATCTTCCAAATCGCCGATCTTGACGGCATCGACCGGCATTTTCGCCAGGATGGGCGCATTGGCGGGGGCGACCGCCGCGACGATTTCCGCACCCATGGCTTGCAGCAGATGCACGAAGGCGTTCAATTGATCCGGGTCGGAGGCAATGGCTACTCGCAGCTGGCCGAGCATGAAGTGGGTATCCAGCATCGCGTCTTGCAACTGCATGCGCTGACGCTCCAGGCGCGGCGGTACCGGCATTTCGCTGATGTCGGCCAAGGTCGAGATCAAGGCGTCGTTGGCTTCCAGGCCGTACAGATGGTCGAAATAAAACGTGGGTACACCGGTGCGTTCTTGCAATAAATCGCCGCATTTTTTTAAGGACGGGCCGATGACGAAGGTCGCCTTGGCTTCGCCCAACGTGGCGACTTCCGAGACTGTAGTTCCGCCTATGGTGACCGGCGAGAACGGATCGTCGGTCAGTACGCCGTCCAAGGATTCGGACAAATCCGGTACGAACACCGGACGTAGGTTGAACATTTCTATGGTATCGCGCAAGGTTTCCAGGTCGCCCGGCGTCAGCATCGGCGGGGTCAATACGTTGATTTGCCGTTGCCGGTTGCCCGGTTTGGTACCGGCTTCGGCGGCATCGGGGACCAGCGCCTTGATGATCTCGTATACCGTCAGCGCGTAACCGCTTTCGACGCAACCGGAAAAGTCCGGGGTATTCACCGCGACTACGGCGACGTGGTTGTATTCCGGGTACTTGTCGCGAAATTCGCGCACGTTGCGGTGCACGTCGCAGCCTTGGGTTTCGGCCAGACCGGTGGTCAATACCACGATCAGGGCCGGGTTGGATTTTTCCGCGATGGCTTTAATGCCTTCGATGACGTTTTCGTCGGCGCCCAATACCGAACTGGCTTGGTCCATCGCGGTGGTTTGCAAGGGAATCGGCTCGCGGAAATGGCGGACGAAGAATACTTTCGCAAACGCGGTACAGCCTTGCGAGCCGTGCAACATCGGCATGGCTTTGTCGAAACCTAAACAGGCCAGGGAGCCGCCGGTCGGTTGGCTGGCTTTCAGCGGGCTGACCGACAGCGCTTTTTTGCGTTTTTGAATTTCAGCCATATCAAGCCGCCTGAACTTTCATGGGTTCGCCAAGTTCGACGCTGTCGTCGCCGGTCTCGACCGTTACTTCATCGCTACTGTCGATAACCGTTTTGGCTACTCGCCAAGGCGCCGGTTTGCGGACCGATTCCCAGACCGGGCTTTCCAGCGTCAGCGCCAGCTGGCGCACCAGCTCCAGCATACCTTGATAGCCTTCGTAGCCGAATTCGCGCTCTTGATTGATATCCAGGAACGGGATACGGGCTTTCAACGCGGTGTACATATTGCGGCCGCCGGCAATCAAAATGTCGGCTTTGTAGTCTGCGACCACTTTCAACAAGGCTTTCGGGCTACCGTCTTCTATCATCAAGGTGTCTTCGCCCATCAATTCGCGAATTCGCGCCTTGTCTTCTTCAGTCGATTTTTTGGTACCGGTGGCAACCACCACCATGCCTAAATCCTGCAACGCCGAGATCACCGACCAGCTTTTGACGCCGCCGGTAAACAAGAGTACCCGTTTGCCTTTCAGGCGTTCGCGCCAGGGTACCAAGGCTTCGCGGATACGGTTTTCTTCGCGGGCAATGATGGCTTCGGTGCGGGCGGTCAGCTCCGGATCGTTGATGATACGGGCGAAATCGCGCAAGGCTTGGCTGGTATCGGTAATGCCGTAGAAGCTGCCTTCGAACCAGGGGATTTGGTATTTGTCTTCCAGTTTGCGGGCCACGTTGATCATGGCTTTGGAGCACACCATCATGTTGACTTCGGCTTTGTGCATGGTTTGCACTTCGCGGAAGCGGGCGTCGCCGGACAAGGTGCACAAGACGCGCAAGCCCATTTCGTCCAGCAGCGGCAATACGTGCCAGAATTCGCCGGCGATGTTGTATTCGCCGACCAAGTTGACGTCGTGGATTTTGATGCCGGCTTTTTCCGCTTCGAGTGCGGCCGGCGGCAACGGATCGGGATCGCGGGTACCGACCACGTGTTTGATCATGGCGTCGGCGGCTATCCGGTTGCCCAGGTTTTTGGTACCGTAAAAGCCTGCCGCGTCGATTGGCACCACCGGCACTCCCCAGCGTTCGGTGGCTTCTTTGCAGGTGGCGTTGATGTCGTCGCCGACCAGGGCCGGCACGCAGGTGTTGTAAATGAATACCGCCGGCGGGTTAAAAGTTTCTACCGCTTGTTTGATCGCGTGGAACAAGCGTTTTTCCGAGCGGCCCATTACGATGTCTTGCTCGGTCAGGTCGGTGGTCATGCCGATCCGGTACAGATCCGGCCCGGAGGAGCGGGTGCCGCGGTTGTCCCAGGAGCTGCCGGCGCAAGCGATAGGACCGTGCACGATGTGAGCGACGTCGGCTATGGGCAATAACGCGATTTGCGCGCCGTCGAAGGCGCAGCCGCCCGCTGCCGAACCGGGCTTAGGCTTGGCACAACCGGATTTTTCCTTTTTGTTGTGCTCGCAGGCCGGTTCGTCTAACAATTCTGCTATGTCTTTCGTGGATTTCATCGCGAAACTCCTCAATTTTTGTTGTAGATCAAGCAACGCCTGTGCCATAGGCTAACAAATTGATTTAGCATCGCTTTCGTTAAATTCCGATTGTCGCAAATGCTACAAAACGCCGTTACAGGTGGCTCGGGCGCGACAATGGCCGACAGGTTGGCGTTGCGATGGTTGCATAGCGGCGAGACGTGGACTCAAGCTTGATTTGCGGCGCGGCTATCATGCGTTAAACCGTTTTCGGTGGTGTCCGGCCTCCGGGTTCGTCCTGCGGTGTCCTTATACGATCGAGCGGATCAGGATGATTTCGGCAGATACCAAAGTGCCATGTTTCGGCTGGGTCGGGCTACAATGCGGCAACTCTGCAAGATTACGCCTATGCATTCTGATCTCCCTGCAAGCGACGCTTTGCTCGCACACCGTTCCGCCTTATTGGCTTGCAGCCGATGCCCGGATATGATCGGGCCGGTAGTCTGCGGCCAGCCGGTACAGTCCGGGGTGTTGTTGGTCGGCCAGGCGCCGGGGGCTAAGGAAGGCGAGTTCGGCAAGCCTTTCGCCTGGACGGCCGGCAAAACCTTGTTCGGTTGGTTTGCCGGCATAGGCTTGGACGAGGCGGCGTTTCGCCGGCAAGTCTACATGGCGGCGGTGTGCCGCTGTTTTCCCGGCAAGCAGGCTAAAGGCGGGGACAGGCTGCCCAGCCCGGTGGAAGTGGCCAATTGCTCGGTTTGGCTGCAGACGGAAGTCGAGTTGTTGCGCCCGCAACTGGTGATTCCGGTTGGTAAACTGGCGATCCGGCAATGGCTGGAAGCCGATAAGCTCAGCGATGTGATCGGTCGGCAGTTTCGTTTGGGCCTATTCGGCCATGAAACCGACCTGATCCCGCTGCCGCACCCGTCCGGCGCATCCACCTGGCATCGTAGCGAACCGGGTAAAAGCTTGTTGGCGCAGGCTTTGGCTGCAATCGCCAAGCATCCGGCTTGGCGGGCGCTGTTGTAAACAGACTTTTGCCGCTGCTCGGCCGAGAGTCGGTCGCATGGCGGATCAAAGCTTGCGGCTATGCCGGCTCGAATCCTGTATCAGAGGTTTGTTGTCGAGCGCGCCGGGTATCAAAATCTTGCAACCGGCGCGAGTAGAGGATGAGAACGTGCAATGGCTTATTTGACTTGCAGCAAGCCGCCGGTGCCCAGGCCGTTTTGTACGTCTTGGGCTTTGTAATTGCGCACGGCGATGACCATGTTGTTGTAGGCGTCGAAAAACGCTGCGGCGATGGCTTGGCCTTCCGGGGTTTGGGTAAACGAGCTGGCGCCGCCGCCGACTGCGCCGCCGATGACGCCGCCCCAGCCGCCCAGGCCCAACGCGCCGGAGATGTTGCTGTTGTTAACCGTCGCACTGCCGGAGGATACCGCCACCTGCACGGTCGAACGAATATCGGTTAAGGTCAGGGCTACGTCGGAGGTGCGGGTTTGCACCGCGTTGGACAGTGCGCCGGCTGCCGCGCCCAATGCGCCCAAGCCGGCCGCGTTCAGGCCTATCCCCAAAAGTCCGCCGCCTACGGTGTTGGAGCTACCGCTGGTGACTTCATTGTTGACGATGACTTGCGGGTCCAACAGATAATCTGCAGCGACGCGCTGGCCTTTATGTTGCTTGGAGCCGGCACGGTATTCGCCGGATTCGCGTTGTTCGGAGACGATGTCGTTGATCAACGCCCGGGTGGCTTGATTGCCGATGGAGGTAATCACAAAGCAATTGGATTGTTGGACCGCCAGTCTGATCAACGGCTCGACCGTGGTTACCGAGCCGGCCCCGCTGAAACGGCCGTCGGCGACCGCCAAGGTGCCCAAAGATTGACTGCAGCGTTCCAGCGCTTTGTTGGCGTTGACGCTGGTGGAACCGCCGGCCGAGCCGGTTAACAAACTGCCGCTGCCGCCGGTTTGCAATGCGGGTTGCTGGGGCGCGCAAGCGGTTAAACTCATCATGACAGCCGATAATAAAATTCTTCTTGATGGCTGTAAGTGCATATTACCTCCTGATTAAGGGTTATCGAATAAAATCAAACTAGATTGTTTGAAGTTGTAAAACGGGCTTGGTATTAACCGGCTTAAACTAATAATATTCCCGAAGATAATAACGCAAGTTCCGTAGCAACGCGATAATGGTGGTTATGTCCCTATGAAAACGTCAAATCGGTTTATATCAATTTTCTGCTTAGCGATGGTGTCGGCGTGTGCGCAGACCCCGCCGCAGCCTGTGGTGCCAAGCACGGTTAGCGTGTGCGACGAGCAGGGGTGCGCCGAACGTCCGCGCGATTACGAAAGTTTTCGCCCGCAGCGCACGGCGGAAGAAGAGGCCGGCGTGCAACAAATCGCCGCGTTGGAAGCAATCGCTAAAAAAGACCCTAGCGCGGCTTACGATTTGGCGCTCAGGTTGTTCAGAGGCGACGGCGTTAAACAGGACTTGTACCGTTCGGTGCAATGGATGCGCGATGCGGCCGAACGCGGGCATTTCGATGCGCAAAAAGCGTTGGGGCGTCTGTATTTAACCGGCTTGGCGGAAATGGGTTCCGATCCGATGGAAGCGCAAAAATGGTTGACCATCACCGCCGGCCGTGGCGACAAAGAAGCGGAAAAATTATTGGAAGAAGCGAATGCCGCTAAGCAGGAGCTAGCAGACGATTACCGTTGGCGGCAACGTTGGCGCCAAACTTTTTATAACTATTGGGCTCATAGTTATCCCTATTATTGGCGTTGGGGGGCGGGCCGCTGGTATTACTACTATTACTAAATGTGGGCGGTGTTTTTCCAAGGCAATCTTGCGAATAGCCGGCCGAAAAAACCCAGTAAGTTTTAATTAGAGATTTTTAAAGGACTCGAATATGCAAGCAAAACCCGCACTCTCCGCCGTGCCTTTGCACGAGCTGATTCAAAATCGCTGGAGCCCGCGCGCGTTCGCCCCGGATAAAGCCGTGCAGCCGGACGCGGTGACTGCATTGTTGGAGGCAGCCCGCTGGGCGCCGTCTTGTTTTAACGACCAGCCGTGGCGCTATCTGGTTTGCGATAGCTTTCGGGACCGGCCCGCTTGGGAAAAAATGCTGTCTTGCTTGGCCGAGAAAAATCAGGCATGGGCAAAGAATGCGCCGCTGTTGATTTTATCGATTGCGATGCAGCATTTCGGCCACAACGGCAATCCTAACCGCTGGGCTTCTTACGACACCGGCGCGGCCAGTCTCAGTCTGTGTTTGCAGGCCCAGGCCTTGGGCTTGGCGGCGCATCAAATGGGCGGTTTCGATGCCGACCGGTGCCGGGCGCTTTTCAATTTGCCGGAAGCTTGCACGCCGATGGCGGTGTTGGCGGTCGGATACCAAGCCGAAGCGGATAGCTTGCCGGAAGATTTCCGGACCGGCGAAACGGCCGAAAGACAGCGCGCGGCCTTAGCCGAGAAGTTCTTTTTTTCGGAATGGGGTAAGGCGGAAAATTGAGGTCTGCCGATGCTGGCGTCCGAACAATGGCCGGGTCGTTTCCGTGTTTTCGACCACTGTGATGCGCTCGGCTTTGGCTTGTGATAAACCCTACATTTGTTGAGTTTGAGAAGGCGTGCTGATGTTTGCCGCGTTTATAAATTGTTGATAGTTAGCTATTTTTTGTTTTTGTGTAATGTTGGATTGGTTTTTGCTTGCTTGATTGGAAAATCTTCATTCCTCTCAGGAGTTCATCATGACCAGTTCCGTTTTCAGCGAAATTCTCAGCGGACTTTACGACAACCAAGTCGTCCCTTATTTGGGACCCGGCGTGTTATTCGATGTAACCAGCAAACTGAACGGCAGCCCGATTCCGGCCGATAGTGACAGCCTGATTTTGGCGATGAATGGCGGCAAACCGATGGCGCCGAAATTGATGTACGAATTTCCGCGTGCGGCGATGAATCAAGAGCTCAAACGCGGACGTAACTTTTTGACCCAATTTTTAGACAAAACCTATGGCGAAACCCAATATACCCGGGCCGCCATTCACGATTGGCTGGCAGAATGGAAGCCGAACTACATCATCGATGTCAATCGCGATACCCAGTTGCAAGACAGTTACGCCGACGAAGAGCATACCTTGATCATCGGTTTGGCGCGTATCGTCGGCACTAGCTACCGTTTCAAGATTTTCCAATACGACGGGCAAAACTATTTCGAAATCGAGCAAGGTCAAGTCGATCCGCGTTTGCCGATTTTGTTCAAGCCTATGGGCACGCCCAAGCCGGAGTCCAACTATATTGCCTCCGACGCCGATTATGTCGATTACATTACCGAGTTGATGGGCGGGTTCGCGATTCCGGATTTCTTGAAAGAATACCGCAAAGGCAAAAAATATCTGTTGCTCGGCTTGCCGCTGAACCGCGATTCGGAGCGTATGGTGATGAGCGACATTACCTACGGTGCTAACGAGCACAGAGGTTGGTTCTTGCGTAAGAATCCAACCGACAAGGAAAAACGTTTCTCGGAAAGACTGGGTTTCGAACTGATCGAAGCCGATTGCCAAGATTTGTTGGAAATGGTGCAGGCGCGCAAAGCGGCTTAATCGGCTTTAAATCGCTTCGACAACGCGTCAGTGGAATTTGGCCGCAGCTGCGGCCAATTTTTTGTGTGTTGAGGGGCGTTTCAGCTGTTCGTACAGACCATCGTGACAGGCGGCGGCAAGGGCCGCCCGCATCGCCTGCGAAAAGCGGGAGTGTTGCCGGACATGACGGTGAGGATAGGGAGGGTAATGATGAATTGCGGCCGAAAAGGCGGCAACTGCCGCCGTTAGCGGCGTGGCTGCTGCAATATCTGCAAACCGCCGTACAGAACGTGTGACAGCCCGGTATACAACAAAAACGGCTCGAAGTTGTCGTCAATTTCGATTTGGTTGATGGATGAATAGTATTCCAGCGACAGAATCAGCAGCAATATAAACCCGCCCAACGCGAATACCGCCGCGTAGTTCTGACTGAATTGGTAAAAACCGTAGACGGCTAATTGTACCAGGCACAAATACATCAACACCCAGCGCAGGTTGTTGGCCAGCGGCCCGTATAAATCCACGGTGTTGCGGAAGAAGAGTTCGCTGCCGGTCAAGGTCATTATGCCGGCTACCAAGACGATGATGACCGAGGCGTTAAAGTTGATGCGCAATAGCAGCAGCAAGCAGCGCATGGAGTGGTGGGATAGGGCTTGAGTGTTCATATTGGACCCTCCGTGGGAGAAAAAGATACCCTCCCGGAGTACCGCGTTGGGAGGGTATATAGAGGAGGACCGTTAAGACGTCGCGACCGGTTGTGTCGGGATGGAGCGGTCGGGTCCGTCGTCTAGTTCCAATTCGGTCATCGCGGCTTGCGCTTCCGGCTCGGGCTGTTCCGGTTCGGGTTCCGGCGGAGCAATCAGCTTGCCTTGCATCAGTTCGTCGATTTGGTATTTATCGATGGTTTCCCAGTCCAACAAGGCATGTGCCATGTTGTGCAGGACTTGCATGTTGTCTTTCAAAATGTTTTCCGCGCGCTGATAGTTTTGATCGATGACTGCGCGAATTTCGTCGTCTATGGTTTGTGCCATTTTCTCCGACATCGGCTTGGATTGCGGGCCCATGTAGCCGCCTTCGCTGTCGCCGTAATCCATAGGGCCCAGTTTGTCGGACAAGCCCCATTTGGTGACCATATTGCGGGCCAGTTGGGTGGCGCGCATGATGTCGTTGGAGGCGCCGGTGGTGACTTTGTTCTTGCCGTAAATTAAGGCTTCGGCGATGCGGCCGCCGAACAAGCTGGAAATCTGGCTTTCCAGTTTATCCTTGCTAGCGCTGTATTGGTCGCGTTCCGGCAGGAACATGGTGATACCCAGGGCGCCGCCGCGCGGCATGATGCTGACTTTGTACACCGGGTCGTGCTCCGGCACCAAGCGGCCGACGATGGCATGACCGGCTTCGTGGTAGGCGGTCATCAACAGCTCTTCCTTGGTCATCACCATGGTGCGGCGTTCGGCACCCATGATCATCTTGTCGCGGGCTTTGTCCAAGTCGCTCATGGACACTTGCCGCTTGTTGTTGCGAGCCGCGAAGATGGCACCCTCGTTGATCAAATTGGCTAGTTCGGCGCCGGAAAAGCCGGGGGTGCCGCGGGCCAGGTCGGTCAGGTTGACGTCGTCGGCCAAAGGTACCCGGTCGCCGTGTACTTTGAGGATTTGTTCGCGGCCTTTGATGTCCGGCAGGCCGACTTGCACCTGCCGGTCGAAACGGCCAGGCCGTAGCAAGGCTTTATCCAGAATGTCGGCCCGGTTGGTGGCAGCGATGACGATGATGCCTTCGTTGCCGCTGAAGCCGTCCATTTCCACCAGCAGCTGGTTCAAGGTTTGCTCGCGTTCGTCGTTGCCGATGTTGCCGTTGCCGCGCTGGCGGCCCACCGCGTCGATCTCGTCGATGAAGATGATGCAGGGCGCGCGCTTTTTGGCTTGGTCGAACATGTCGCGCACCCTGGAGGCGCCGACGCCGACGAACATTTCGACGAAATCCGAACCGGATATTGAGAAGAAGGGGGTACCGGCTTCGCCGGCGATGGCGCGGGCCAGCAAGGTTTTACCGGTACCGGGCGGTCCGACCATCAAAACCCCGCGCGGGATTTTACCGCCCAACGCTTCGTATTTGCCGGGGTCGCGTAAAAAGTCCACCATTTCCACCACGTCGGCCTTGGCTTCCTCTACCCCGGCCACGTCTTTGAAGCGGACTTTGACTTGGTCTTCTTCCATCAATTTGGCCCGGCTTTTGCCGAAGCCCATTTGCCCGTCGCGGCCGCCGGCCAACATGGCTTGTTTGCGCATGAAGTAAACCAATACGGCGATCAGCAGCAAGGTCGGTGCCCAGGAAATGATGATATTCATTAGCGTGGACGGCGGCTGCGGTTTTTCCACTTTGATCTTAACGCCGTATTCCAACAGCTCGTCGATCATCCGCATGTCGTTGGGATTGTAGGTGGAAAAACGGGTACCGTTATTACGTTTGCCGTCGACGTAATTGCCGTCGATCACGACTTCGGTGACTACGTTGTTGCGCACGTCTTCGATGAAATCGGAATAGGAGATTTCGTTGTGCGGATCGTATTCCGGCATCGTGCGGTTGAATATCGACGATACCACGATGCCTATGGTCGCCAATATCAAAACGAAGAAGAAAAACTTTTTCATTTGCCTATCCCCTTAACTCATTTCTCGTTGGAGAAATATTTGAAAAAGTCCGAGTTCGGTTTCAGCACCAAGGTGTCTTGCGTGTGTTCGAACGAGGCTTGATATGCTTGCAAGCTGCGGTAGAACGCGTAAAACTCCGGGTTTTTACCGAAACTCTTGGCGTATATGTCCGCCGATTCGGCATCGCCCCGGCCGCGGATGTTTTCCGCATCCCGTTGTGCGTTAGCGACGATCACTTGCTTTTGCTTGTCGGCTTCGGCGCTGATTTGCTCTGCGCTTTCCGCACCTTGGGAACGGAATTCCCTGGCGACGCGTTCCCGTTCGGCCCGCATGCGTTGGTACACCGAGCTGCTGACTTCCGGAGGCAAGTCGATGCGTTTGACGCGGATGTCTATCAATTCGATACCGAATTTCTGTGCGGCCGGGGAGACTTTTTCCAACAAGGTATCGCGTAGTTGGTTACGGTCTTCCGAAATCAGTTGTTTGATCGTGCGCACGCCGAACTCGCTGCGCATGGCGTCCTTCATGATTTGGTCGAGGCGCAGGTTGGCCTGGAATTCGTCGCCGCCGACCGTGGTATAAAAAAGACCCACGTCACCGATTCGCCATTTGACGAATGAGTCGACAATAACGTTCTTCTTTTCGGAGGTAAGAAAACGCTCGGATTTACCATCCAAGGTCAGTACGCGCGCATCAAACGTACTGACGTTATTGATGACGGGAGTCATAAAGTGGAGTCCGGGTTGCAAATCGGTGGTAACGATTTCGCCCAGTCGAAACAAGATAGCCTTTTCGTTTTGATTGACGTGGAAAACCGACATCGTTGCGGCTAAAGCCAGGACCGACAAGCCGGCCGGAAATGCGAGTTGCGCTTTGTTCATGGTTTGCTCCTGCTGGGACGGATATCGTGAGGGGCCGATTTTCCGTGGTTGTATTTCGCCGGGCTATAGGATTCCTCGGTCGTTACAGGTTCTTCGTGGTTGACGTAAGCGGCGTTTTGGTGCACCACATTCGGGGCCATCGGCATGTACAAGGCCGGCGGCTGGTCGGTGTCGACCACGATTTTGTTGGTTGAACTGTAAAGTTTTTCTTTTGCTTCCAAATACAAGCGTTTGCGGGTAATCGCCGGATTTTTCTCGTATTCCACCAGCAGTTGGTCGAAACGTTCGGTTTCGCCTTTGGCCTTGGAGACTTTTTCGGAGGCGTAGGCTTCGGCTTCCTGCAGGATGCGGGACGCGGCGCCACGCGCTTTGGGAATGACTTCGTTGGAGTAAGCTTCGGCTTCATTGATCAGGCGTTGCTTGTCTTCGCGGGCGCGGATCGCGTCTTCGAAGGCGCCTTGCACTTCCTCCGGCGGCTGAGCGTCTTGCAGGTTGACACTGGCCACGCTGATGCCGGCTTTGTAATCGTCCATCGCTTCTTGAATCTGTTCCTTGATTTCCGCGACGATTTGACTGCGGCCTTCGGTTAACACGAAGTCCATGTCGTTGCGGCCGATGACGCCGCGCAACACGCTTTCGGTCAATTGTTTCAGGGTGTTTTCGTTGTTCTTGACGTTAAACAAATAGTCGCCGGCGTTTTTGATTTGGTATTGCACGGCCAGGCGCACGGCGATGATGTTCTCGTCGCTGGTCAGCATCAAAGACTCTTGCGGATTGTTGGACGATTTGCTGAAACGGCTGACGTCGTTGTAGCCGACTTCGATAAAACGTTGCTGCTCCACATTGACCACGGACACCGCTTCTATCGGCACGGGCAGATGCCAGTGCGGGCCGGGTTGGGTGGTTTCGACGTAAGCGCCGAAGCGGGTGACGACGCCCCGGTTGCCTTGGTCGATGATGTAAATGCCGCTGATCAGCCAGCCCAAGGCGAGCGCGCCGCCGAGCAAGCCGCCGATTTTGGTGACGGAAAACAGGTTTTCGTGTTCGTGGTAGAACTCGGTGGTCTTATTGGAGATGTGTTTCCACTGTTTATCAAATTCCATCTTCCAATCCGGCGGTGGGGTCGGTTTGTCTGCGTTGTGGTTTTCAGATGACATAGTTACTCCTCTTGATAAGGTAGCCGGATCGGGCTATGCAGTTATAGTTGGTTGGTAGCCGCCGGATGCGGGCGGTAAGTGGAAACCGTGAAGCCATAGATAGAATCAGGTATCGTTTGGTTCCAGAAACAGCATCAAGTCGAAGCCGAATTGTTGTTTTAGTCGTGCCAGCGCTTCGTTTTGAATTTGTCTTACCCGCTCTCGCGTGACGTTGAGTTGATCGGCAACCGCTTGCAAGGTCATTTCGGTGTGATTTTTCAAACCGAAACGCATCGCTAAAATGGTGGCTTGTTTTTCCGGCAATGCCTCTACCGCTTTATTCATATAGCAGACCAAATCATTGTCGATTAAATCGTCAATCGGTTGATTGAATTGTTCTTGACTCATGCGTTCCATGATAGCCATGCCGTCATCCTCTTCGGCGTTGGCGTCTTGCAGGAATGCGGATTGATAATAACTGGAGATGGTGCGAATGTCTTGTTCCGACAAATCGCAACAGGTTTTCAGTTCTTTCAGGGTTGGCCAGCGTTCCTGTTGTGTATAGGAGATGCGCATTGCTTCGAAGATAGGCGCGGACTTTTCCGCCAGCGCGACCGGCAAGGCGACGATTTTGTCTTGTTTGACGATCAAGCGGGAGATCGCTTGCTTGATCCAAAAAATGGAATACGTGGAAAAGCAATGGCCGCGTTCGGCATCGAAGCGGTCTACCGCTTTGATCAGGCCCACCAAACCTTCTTGCATCAGGTCGTCGAAGGTTAAGCTGAGGGTTTTATATTTGTGGGCGACAAAGGCAACCAGACCGGTATTTTCGGCAATCATAAGTTGCCGGATTTTTTTTAGCTCCGTGCGGGCTCGTTTGACTTTTCGAACGTAATCGTCACTGTCGGACAGTTCTTTTTCCACCCGCTCGGCAATTCTCATTAGGTATAAGGGCAAAAAATGCAGACGCTGCATGTTGGTGCGCGAGCATTCGTTTATGGCTTGAGAGTCGATACGATTGAAGTGACCGACTTGTACAACATTTTTCTGTTGTACAGCTTTGTGTAGCGAATAGGGGCTGCATTCGCCGAACAAGCCGGTAAAAATGTCCGGTTTGGAAAATTCCGATACGAATCGGCGTAAGCCGTCTTTATAGCTTTCCTGCTGTTTGATCAGAACCACATCGGAGTATTCCAGACCATTACTGAGATCCAACAGCAGTTGCTTGGCCATGATTGCAGCGACTTTCGTGTTGCTCAACAACAGATCCGCCAACGTTTGCCGGGCCGACTCCACTTGCAAGGCGCGGGATCTGGCGTCCGGTTCCGCCGTCGATAATTCCAAGTCTAAAACTTTTTTTGTTGCCTGAGACATTTGGATGCACCGATTCGAAAATTTGGGTTGGCAGCGAAGATACAAGGGTGTAATATTTTTGTCAAACTAAAATTTGTACAAAACATGAACAATGTACTCAATTAAAGCCGTTACCGCATTAACCGGTTTGACTCCGGAAACCCTGCGCGCTTGGGAGCGGCGCTACGAGTGCGTCACTCCGCAACGCACCGAAAACGGGCGGCGTTTTTATACTCAGGAGGACCTGGAAAAATTAACGCTACTTGTCAATTTGACACGCAACGGTCATGCCATCGGTAAGATAGCTAATCTAAGTTGCGAACAATTGCGGCATTTTCGTAATCCAACGCACCAGCGTACCGACAATACCCAACGGGATTTGTTCAGCCAGATCTTGGATTCCTTACAAAACTACCGAATCGAGCGTTGCGAACAGTTATTAAAACGGGCAATGCTGGCGCATGAACCGGTAGAGTACGCTAGAGACGTGTTGCTACCTGTTTTGCACCAAGTTGGGTTGCTTTGGCATCAAAAAAAACTCAATGTTGCGCAAGAGCATTTGTTTTCCGGCTGCGTGAAACGTATTGTGCTTACAATGGTTAACAATCTATACCATACGTCCAAGCGGCAACCGGCCATGTTGTTCGCTACGCCCAGCGGGGAACCACACGAACTTGGGATTTTGTTGGGCAGTTTGGTAGCTTCCACGCTGCAATACCATTGCTATTATTTGGGTGCCGATTTGCCGGCGGCGGATATTATCGATGCCTGCGAACACTTGGCACCGAGGATTATTGTGATCGGTCTGGTGAAAAACCCGCCGGATGCGGAAACGGCGGCCGATGTCGAACGCTTGGTCCGTTTCGTCGCGGGTGGGCAAACTCAGTTGTGGATTGCCGGAGCCGGAGGTAAATACTGGGCGTCGGTACAGGGCAAGTTGCCCGCCAATTGCCTGTATGTCGACGATATAGACGAATTTTACAGCCGAGCCCGGCAGCAAAATCTTCTTTCCCATCTTCAATGAAACGCTAGACTTAGCGGTGGATGCTCTGCGTGGCGCCTATAACGGATTGTTGCGCCGCTATCCGTTTAATTGACCGTATCGAAAGGTTGGCGGGCTTACCTGTCTTGACAAGAGTGGCGCTCAATTTCAGACTCACGAGATAACTATAAAGACGGAGGTGTATCGTGCAGTCCAAGAAAGTCGTTTTTGCCGTGTTGTTATACGTGGGATGGCTAACCGCCGCCGCGGCCGCAGGGAATTATCGTTTCGCGCCGGGAGATACCGTTCTGACCAATTGTCGTTCGATTTATACCAAGGGTGTGGTCAAAGCCCAAGTGGATGACGGTTACACCATACATTTTCCCAAGCGTAGCGGGCCGATAAATTGTCCGCCGTTTCGCTGGCATGCCGAGTTTGTGCTGCCTTTTCAATCGGTACCCGAATATCGGTTAAAGTTTTTCGGCGGATTGAAGCGGGACTTGGTTTTTAAAGTCGGCGAGAACGTGACCTTTCAGTTTCCGGCCGACAAGCGCATTATCCAAAATCAGACTGACGTCACCATCGATGCGCAAATTACCGATATCAGCGACGTAGGCGCGATTGCGGTGAAATTAGTGAGCAGCGAGCCGGAAGCGGCGGCGATGTTTTGGCAAATGATAGGCAGCAACTACGTCGATTTACGCCACGAGGCGCTGGCGCTGGAACGCAATCGGCGTTGAGTCGGTTAATTGTCCTTACAAACCGTTAACGTTTGTGCCGCCAACTTGGCCGGTAAGGCTTTGTCCGCGTCGATTTTAATCCGGGCCAGCCATTCGGTCTTGGATTTTAGCCGGGCTTTAATGTCCGCTTTGACGCCGCGTTGTGCAAGCTCGGTCTGGAACACCTCGGCGCGTTGTTTGCTCTTGAATACTCCAAGCGAATAGCCGCTACGAGGGTCGCCGGGTGCTATCGGCCAGATGTCGGTCAAGCCTTTAGCGTTTAGCATCATTTTGTCCAAGCGCGCCTGTTCCTGGGTTTTAGCGGCCGGGAAGTAAACTTGATAATCGGCCGGGTAGGATGCGTCTTTGCTGATGATGTTCTCCGGGGCGAAGCCGGTGTCGCGTAGCCAATTTTGGGCGGCAGCGAAGCTGGAGAAGGGGGCGGTTTGCAAACAGCGCAAACGGGTCGGCTTGCGGGGCTGATTCGCATGGGCAGCAGGAAACGGCGCGGTTGGCGTTTTGCCCTTGGCTAGGATTGGGCCTGTAGGTTTGGCGACTGTTGGGGATTTCTGCAGCAGGCCGGCCAATAGTTCGCTAACGGTTTCAGTGGCGATCCTGCGTGGCCGGCGATTCAAAATTTGTTCGATTGCCGCGCCGCGCCGCGCGCGGGTGTACTCCCCGGCCAAGAGGATGCTGCCGCTGTTCGGTTCGGTTTGCTGTGTGACGGTCAGGCGGCTTTTAGCGTATTGCCAGACACCGAAGCCGATGTTCAACAGCAGCAGTAGATAAAACAGCGCTTTCATCGATTGCCGCTACCCCGGCAAACCAATGCCAGGCCTTTTAATACCAAGTCCGAGTCTATCGTTACCGGTAGCTCTAATGCCGAGCCCAGTAGGTCGGCGTCGCCGCCGGTGATCAATAGGCGGAAATTGCCGGTTAACTGTTTTGCGGCCAGTGCTACCATCCCGGCCGCTGCCAGCAACACGCCGTTTGCTATTGCCGGTTCGGTGGCGTTCGCTAACTGCGCTTGCGGGGTGTAGGCCTTTAACGGCAGATTGGCGGTATTGGCGGCTAAAGCGTTGCGCATCAGGTTAAGGCCGGGACAAATCAAGCCGCCTAAGTGTTGACCGTCGGCCGTCACGGCATCTAAGGTGACAGCCGTGCCGCAGTCGACGACGCAGACGTTGCCGGGGTAATGGCGGTGTGCGGCCAGTAAGGCCAGCCAGCGGTCCACGCCGAGTTTGGTCGACTCGGCATAGGCGTTGCGTACCCCGTATTCGTATGCGGCCGATTGCGCCTGATACAGGGTAACTTTAGGCCATAAGGCGAGGGCTAAGGCGATCGTGTCTTGTGCTAAGGCGCCGTGCGCTACCGATGAAATGGCCAAATCGCGTGGTTGTGCCAACTCCGACCACGATTGTCTTAGCGCCTCTAAATCGCGTGCGTGCTTGTAGTCTATTGCGTTGACCGGGCTTAGCCGGCCGTCTTGTTCCGTACACCATTTCAAACGGGAATTGCCGAGATCGACTAATAACTTCATAAGGCTTTGACGCTGACCTCGCCGGAAGCAAAGCTGCGCAGTTGGCCGTCCGACCCGGTCAATAGCAGCAAACCTCGATGGTCTATGCCCTGAGCGATGCCCTCAATGCGTTGTGCGCCGATGCTGACAACCACAGGTTTGCCTTGCAGACAGTCGTAGCTGCGCCAAGCGGGTAAGGCTTCGGTCAGCCGATCGATCTGATAATGGGCAATGGCCGGCAGCACTTCGTTCAAGACCGACGCAGCGATGCGGTTACGCTGCAAATAAACGTGTTCGCCTAAAATTTGCCGCAGGTCCACCCATGCTTGATCTATCGCTAGCGCTTCGGACCGGGGCAGGTAGAAATTCAAGCCCAGGCCGATAACGGCTTGACAAGGGCCATCGCTTTCTCCCGAGACTTCTATCAAAATGCCGGCTAATTTGCGTTGTTGCCAGTAGATGTCGTTCGGCCATTTCAAACCAATGCCGTCGATTCCCGCGCGGCTTAAGGCTCGTGCCACCGCAAGGCCTACGATCAAGCTCAATCCGGCGAGTGCGGCGGGGCCGTCGGCATACTCCCATACTATCGACAGATAGAGGTTGTGTCCGAACGGTGAAACCCAAGAGCGTCCGCGCCGCCCCTTGCCGGCAGTCTGGTACTCGGCAAAACATACGATAGCTTGGCGGTTTAGCGCTAACCTGCGTTGTTTCAGATAAGTATTGGTGGAGTCGATCACGGCATGCAGTTCCAATTCGCCCAGCAATTCGGCCGCCTCGGGGGTTAAATGGGCTCGTAGGGTGGTTTCCTCCAGCAATTGTAAGGGGCTTAGCAATTTGTAACCCTTGCCGGTGAGTGCGCTCCATTCCAGGCCCCATTCGGTCAATGCTTGCATCTGCTTCCAAACCGTGCCACGGCTGACGGATAAAGTTTGTGCCAGTTCCGTGCCGGAATGAAACCGGCCGTCGGCCAGCAACGACACAAGCTGTAATAATCCCGGGGCAGGAACGGTCATTTGCAACTGGAACGGGGCTATTGGGTGTTTTTATCGCGCAGTTGCTGCATTTGTTTTTTCATGACGTGTTTGACCAGCAATTCCCGGTCTTCTTCGCGCAGATTTTCGTATTCGGCGCAGACCGTATAGACTCCGGAATCCTTGTCCGGAGGTGCTTTGCATTGTACGACGCGGGCTATCGCTACGATTACCACCAAGGACGAGGTCAAGAGCATTTTCAATTCCAGCATCGTGCCGACCGGAATGGCTTGTTCATGGGTGAATGCAATACCGGCGGCGCTCAAATTGACTTCGCAGCGGTCGTTGTCGGAAAAATCGCTGTCGTTGCTGCTTAAGCTCTGGGTCAGCACATTAATTTTGTTGTCGATGATTTTCAAATATTCGAACATTTCGGGATCGCGCCGTTCCAGACGCGGGGCCAGTAGGGCCGCTTCCCGGTTTAATATGCTCATCGCGGTAGTTAAGCTGCAGCTTTCCAATATGCGGTCCGAGGCCAAGCTGTGGCGTCTTGCTTCTTCGGAGTCTATGCGGCGAAACAAAAGATTGATCGTATCGCTGATGCGAAAAAAACGCCGTTTTTCTTGCGCGTCGTCGATCATGGTCATAGTCTCCGGAAGAAGGGCTGCGCTGAATTTTAATCGAAAGCCGGTCGCGATGGGGCGCCTCAATCGGGAACCACAATATCGTGGCTGGCGATTAAGCTGTTTATGTCGCGGCGCCGGACCGGATGAACCGGTAGGATCAACGCACCGGCTGCCAAGCCGTTTTGGCTGAGCGACTCTTGCTCCACATAGAGTTTGTCGATGCCGTATACCGAGAATGCCGCGTAAGTGGCTGCCGTGTCGCGTAAATCCGCCGGTTCGGCCTGTTGGTTGGGCGCCAGTTGCAGCACGCCGCCGTCGCAGAACAAAACGCCGACTGGTTGGTCGAAAGCGGCGGTGGTGAGGATCAGGTCCAAGGTTTCCGCCAAGCGATAGCCTTGGTGCGGAGGCCGGCGCATGATGAACAAATAACGTTTCATCGCTTAACCGAACACCAGATGGCGGTCCGCTTCCATGGAGGCCTGCAACCATTGGCCGAGGCCGGCGATTCTAAAGCCCGGCGCCAGATTGTCGTCGCATGCCCCCCGGCGTTGCGCTTCGTCCGCGTGTAATAGCCCGCGCCGTTGTGCGGCGGAGATGCACACGACTAAATCGATGCCGTGCTCCGCCGCCAGTTGCGACCATTGCTCTGCGGCAGGTGTTTGAGATTCCGGCGGCAAGGCATAACGTAAGGCGTTGTGTATGCCGTCCCGGTAGAAAAAAATTTGCAAAATTCGATGACCTTTTTGCAGGACTGCCGCGCTGAAGCGGTAAGCGACTCGGCTGGCGTCCGAGCTCTCAGGGCTGCAATTGATTAAAATGGCGTACTTCATGTCGCTGTTTGCCCGGGCTAATTCTTTTATAATCGCGTCATTTTAGTATCGGCCGGACGGCTTGTCCCGCGTTTTGGGCGGATCGGTCCGGCGGCCTTATTTCTCGACTGCTTGTTTTCGCCATGAGACTACGCTTATTAACGACCGCTATCTTGTTGGCTTTGGCGCCATCGCCGCCGCAGGCCATAGAAATCGAAAAAATCCAGTTGCCGGAAATGGGCGATTCGGCCGGCGCCTTGATTTCGCCGGTGGAAGAAGCGCAGCTCGGGGAGGCGTTTTTCCGGAATTTACATTCGCAAGCGGAAATCAGCCAGGACCTGGAAGTGGAACAATACATCCAGACGATAGGCCGGCAATTGGCCGCGCACAGCGATACGCCGTCGACGCCGTTTCATTTCTTCGTGGTGATAGATCCTACCATCAACGCGTTTGCCGGGCCCGGCGGTTATATCGGGGTCAATTCCGGGTTGATTTTGCTGACCGAGGCGGAAAGCGAGTTGGCTTCGGTCATGGCGCATGAGATAGGTCACGTGACACAACGTCATTTGTATCGGCAAATCGAAGCGGCCAGCAAAATGTCCATTCCGACCGTGGCTGCCACCTTGGCGGCCATTTTAATCGGCACTCAATCGCCTAGGATGGGTCAGGCGGCATTGATGGCGGTGCAAGCGGGCAGCATTCAATTTCAAATCAACTTCACCAGGGACAACGAAAAAGAGGCCGACCGGGTAGGCATGCAAACCTTAGCCGAATCGAGTTACGATCCGCGCAGCATGCCGACTTTTTTCGAGCGTTTACAGCAATCGACGCGTTATTACGGTAAGGGCGTGCCGGAGTTTTTACGCACCCACCCGGTTTCCGAAAGCAGGATTGCCGATACCCGTGGCCGCGCCGAGGTGTATCCCTACAAACAATATCCCGATTCCATGGGTTATTCCTTAACCAAGGCCAAGCTATACGCCGCGACTACCGAGGACAAAGCCGCCGCGCAACGTTATTTCAGCGCGTTAGAACAGCAAGGCACCGAACAGCAGCGTGCTGTCGCCCGTTACGGCATGGGTTTGGTCTATCTCAAAAGTTTGCAGTACCCCAAGGCTTTGGCGGTGTTTCAGGCATTGGCGGACCGTTATCCGGATCAGCCGCATTTTTTGTCCGCCTATGCGCGCACGGCGCTGGAAAGCCAGGATTACGAGATGGCCAACCGGCTGTTCGGCAAAGCGATTCAGCTGTTTCCTAACGATGATGCGATTAAAATCGAGTTTACCCGTTGCCTGCTGAAAAATAATCAGCCGGAGCAAGCGAAGCAGGTGTTGGCGGGTTTGTCCGAGCGTTGGAAAAGACAGCCGATGTATTACGAGCTGATGGCGCAAATCTCGGCCGGGATCGGCCAGCAGGCCGAATCGCACCGTTATATGGCCGAGCACTATTATGCGAGCGGATATACTGAAGAAGCCATTACCCAAATACGCTTGGCCAAGCAGCAAAAGCATTTGAGCTATCAACTACAAGCGATTTTGGACGAGCGCTTGAATTTCTTTTTAAGCGAAGAGCAAGAGCGGAAAAGTCTGCGGTAATATGAATTAGGTGTTTCTAATATACACAAGTTTTTGTTTCCAAATGTTAATTTCGGGGCGAAACTAATTTTCGTGGGCGAAGCCAATTTTTAATGGACATCACAAAAAAATTTGCCTAGACTGTCGCCACCTTAATAGGGGTGCACACGATCTTCGGATCATGTCTTTGAGGGGAGGGAGCGGCCTGTAACTAAGGCTCATAACTATAACAACAATAGTAACTGCTTGACTAAGCTGCCATTATTGGCAGACGTCCGACTTAAAAACAACAATAATAACCAATAGGACGAGCCCGCTTCTGCGGGCTTTTTATTTTCCGTCACTTTGTACTTATAATGCGGTAAAACAAACCGGCTCAACACGGCTTGCGTCCGTTGGGGAGTGGCTTTCAGATGTTTGCCGCACTCAGAGAAACGCGCTGTTTCCGGTTTTGTTTCCCATTCGGTTCGTTTAGCCGATACAATCCGATTCAATCTCAAATTTTAGAAGGTTATTAGATGGCACGCGTTACTGTGGAAGATTGTTTAGAACACGTGGAAAATCGCTTCAAACTGGTGTTGTTGGCCAGCAAGCGGGTACGACAACTGGAAAAAGGCGCCGACGAATTCGTACCGCGCGGTAAAGACAAAGATACCGTCATTGCCTTGCGGGAAATCGCGGCCGGTTACGTTAACGAAGAGAACGTAGATCGTTTACACCGCGGCGGCAACGTTTCCGATACCTATTTGGAAATCTGATCGCAGGTATGGTCGAGATCGCGCACGCATTACCGCCGCTGCCGGACGTAGAGCATCCGGAAGAGAAGCTGCTGCATCAGTTGTGCGAGGTGTTGAGCGCGTATCTCGATCAAGACGCGGTGGCTAATATCGTTAGGGCTTATCGGTTTGGCGCAAAGGCTCATTCCGGGCAGTTTCGGAAAAGCGGCGAAGCGTATATTTGTCATCCGGTGTCGGTAGCGATTTCTTTGGCCGGTATGCATATGGACGCCAACGGCATCATGGCGGCGATATTGCATGACGTTATTGAAGATACGCCGGTTTCCAAGGCGGAGTTGACCGAACAGTTCGGCAGCGAAGTGGCGGATTTGGTGGACGGGGTCACCAAGCTGTCCAAAATCGATAGCCGTTCGCGGGCCGAGGCGCAGGCGGAAAACGTCCGCAAAATGTTTTTGGCGATGGCGCAGGATTTACGCGTCATCGTGGTCAAACTGGCGGACCGTCTGCACAACATGCAAACCCTGGGCAATATGCCGGCGGATAAAAAACGCCGGATTGCCAAAGAAACTTTGGAAATTTATGCCCCCATCGCTAACCGATTGGGCATGAACGATATTCGTCACCAGCTGGAAACCTTAGGCTTCAAAGCCTTGTACCCCAATCGTTTTGTAGTGCTGAGCGATGCCGTTAAAAAGTCTCGCGGTAACCGTAAGGAAATCATCGACACCATTCAAAACGCGATACAAAACCGGTTGACCGAGACCGGGATGGACTGTTCGGTAGCTGGCCGGGAAAAGAATATCGCCAGCATCTACCATAAAATGGTCAGTAAAAAGATTTCCTTTTCCGACGTTTTCGACGTGTATGCGTTTAGGATCTACTGCCATCAGGTCGACGATTGTTACCGGGCTTTGGGTTGCGTGCACAATTTGTTTAAGCCGATACCCGGACGCTTCAAAGACTATATCGCTTTGCCCAAAGCCAACGGTTATCAATCCCTGCATACCATATTGAAAGGGCCTTACGGGGTGCCGATCGAAATTCAAATTCGCACCCACGAAATGCATCGTTTGTCGGAGTCCGGCATTGCCGCGCACTGGTTGTATAAATCCGACCACGAAAAAAGCGAGACCATGCAAGCTAGGGCCAACGAATGGTTGCGCGAGCTGTTGGAGATTCAAAAATCGGCCGGCGACTCCTTGGAGTTTATCGATAACCTCAAAGTCGATCTGTTTCCGCAAGAGGTGTTCGTGTTCTCGCCCAAGGGCAAAATCATCAAGTTGCCGCGCGGCGCGACGGTGGTGGATTTTGCCTATCAAGTGCATACCGACGTCGGCAATGCTTGCATATCGGCCAGGATAGATAAAAAGCTGGTGCCGCTGCAAACCAAATTGGAAAACGGCATGACGGTAGAGGTCATCACCGCGCCGTGGGCCCGCCCCAACCCTTTGTGGCTGAATTACGTGGTGACGGCAAAAGCCCGCAGCTGTATCCGTTCGTATTTGAAAAACTTCAATCAGCAGGAAGCGATCAATCTAGGCCGGCGTTTGTTGGAAAAGGAATTGAACAGTTCCAACATCACTTTGGACGAAGTGGACGACACGCAAATCATGCAAGTTTTGCATTCTTTGCGTAAACATTCGTTGAACGATCTATTGGAAGACATCGGCTTGGGCAATCGCATGCCGTTTCTGGTCGCCAAACACATATGTCAGATCGGCAGCAATACCGGGGTTAAACTGGACGGGCACGAGCCGCGTAATAAATCGCCGTTGATCATCAAGGGTACGGAGGGAATGGTGGTTAGTTTGGCCAAGTGTTGCCGGCCAATTCCGGGCGATCCCATCATCGGCTTTTTCAATCCGGGTAAAGGCATAGTCGTGCATCACCACGAATGCCGCAACAGCAACGAAGTACGCAAAAAGCAAACCACCTGGCTGGACGTGGAATGGAGTCCGGAAGCGAGTGGCGAATTTTCGGCCGAAATCCGAGTTGAAATTTTGAACCAACGCGGTTCGCTGGCCACCGTGGCGTCTACCATTTCCTTCATGGAATCCAATATCGAAAACATCACCGTTGTCAGTCAAGACGACAGGGTATCGGTGGATTTATTAACGTTGGCGGTGCGCGACCGCGTACATTTGGCCAACATCATCCGCAAGCTGAAAAAATTATCCATTGTTCTAAAAATCACTCGCATCAAAGCTTAAGCATGAAAAAAACCATCATTTCCACGCCGTTGGCGCCTCAAGCCATTGGCACTTATTCGCAAGCGGTAAAAATCGACAACACTGTTTATTTATCCGGGCAAATTGCCCTGGATCCGGCAACGATGCAAGTGGTGGACGGGGACATCGAGCTGCAAATTCGCCGAGTGTTCGATAACCTTCGGGCAGTGGCCGAAGCAGCCGGCGGAGATTTTGCGGACATCGTCAAGCTGAACGTCTATTTGACCGATTTGGGGAACTTCCCCATCGTCAATACCATCATGGCCGAGTATTTTGCAGAACCCTATCCGGCCCGCGCGGCGGTCGGAGTTGCGGCTTTGCCCAAAGGCGTCGGCGTCGAGATGGACGGCGTGATGATGTTGCGAGACGAGTACTACTGACGTTAATCAGGCGCCGGCACCGGCGCCTTTTCATTGATGCCTAGCGGGGAAGTGCATAAACAGCCGGTGACCAGTTTAGCCGGTATCGGCTCCCAGACCGCCGCGCGGATGCAAAAACTCGGCATCCGTACTCTGCAAGATTTGCTATTTCACCTACCTCAACGTTATCAAGATCGGACGCGCGTTGTCGCCATTCGCGATTTGATACCGGGCGGCACCGCTTTGGTGCAGGGCGCCGTCGAATTTATCGACGCTCAGCAACGCGGCCGCTCCAGCGTAATTTGCCGGATCGGCGATCGTAGCGGTTTTTTGAGTTTGCGCTTCTTTCATTTTTCCGCCCAACAAATCCAGCAGTTGCAGCCAGGCGTCGAATTGGCTTGTTTCGGTGAAGTCCGCATGGGCTTTAACGGCTTGGAAATGATTCATCCCGAGTATCGGTTGCTGGCGTCCGGCGAGACGGCTGCCGAGCCGGCCTTGACCCCGGTGTATCCGGGTACCGAAGGTTTGCATCAGGCCAGTATCCGCAAGGCGGTCAAGCAGGCGCTGCAGCTGTGTTTACGCGACCCGAGCGCGTTACCGGATGTGTTGCCGGACGAGTTGCGAGGGCAGTTAGGTTTTCCGCGCTTGTCCGAGGCTTTGCTGACCTTGCATCAACCGCCGCCGGGTTTATCTGAAATTACCCTGACCGACGGCAGTTCGCCGGCTTTGCAAAGTTTGGCCTTGGAAGAGTTTTTAGCCCATCATTTGGCGTTATGGCTGGGAAAACAGCAATACCGGCATTGGCAAGCGCCGGTTTTTACCGTTCCCGCACATGCCAAGCAAGCGTTTTTGATGCGCTTGCCGTTCACGTTGACCCGTGCCCAAACTCGAGTCGTCGGCGAAATCGAAGCCGATTGCGCCGGCGTGCAGCCGATGCTGCGGTTGGTGCAAGGCGATGTGGGTTCCGGTAAAACCGTGGTGGCCGCATTAGCGGCTTTGGCCGCTTTGAGTTCCGGTTATCAGGTAGCGTTGATGGCGCCAACCGAATTATTGGCGGAGCAACACTTTCGCAATTTCTCAAGTTGGTTTGCCGATAGCGGCCATGCGCTGCTGTACCTGAGCGGGCAGAGTAAGGGCAAGGCCCGGGCGGCGATATTGCAGCAGCTGGCCGACGGCAGTGCCGGTTTGGTGGTGGGCACGCACGCCTTGTTTCAGGATGCGGTTCAATTTCACAAATTGGGCTTGGTGATCATAGACGAGCAGCACCGGTTTGGCGTGCACCAGCGGCAAGCCTTGCGGGCTAAAGGCCAAGCGGCTGGCTTGGCGCCGCACCAGCTGGTCATGACCGCTACCCCGATTCCAAGGACCTTGGCAATGTTGCAATATGCCGATCTGGATATTTCCGTCATCGACGAGTTGCCGCCCGGCCGCCGGCCGGTTACTACCAGCGTGCTGCCGTCCGAACGGCGCGCCGATGTCGTAGCGCGTATCGCTCATTGGCTGACAACCGGTAAACAAGCGTATTGGGTGTGTACTTTGATAGAAGAGTCCGAGCAGCTGCAATGCGAAGCGGCGGAACAAACCGCCGAGAGTTTGCGTGCGCTGCTGCCGCAGGCCAAGGTCGGTCTGGTGCACGGCCGGATGAAACCTGCCGATAAAGAGGCCGCCATGCAGGCCTTTAAATCCGGCTTGTTCGGGGTGTTGGTGGCGACTACCGTGATTGAAGTCGGGGTGGATGTGCCGAATGCCGGCTTAATGATCATCGAAAACGCCGAGCGTTTGGGGCTGTCGCAATTGCATCAGTTGCGCGGACGGGTGGGGCGCGGCAATCTGGACAGCTATTGTTTGCTGCTGTACCAGTCGCCGTTATCGGAAGCCGGCAAGCAACGCTTGGGGATACTCAGAGAAACTCACGACGGTTTCGTGATTGCCGAGCGGGATCTGGAATTGCGCGGTCCCGGCGAAATTATCGGCAGCCGGCAGACCGGACAAATTCAGTTCAAAATCGCCGATTTGGCGCGGGACCGAGCGTTGTTGGACTATGTGGAACCGGCTGCGGCGTTGTTGCGCAACGTCTGTCCGCAACAGGTGCCGCTGTTGATAGCGCGCTGGCTGGGTAGTGCTCCGCATCCGTCCGACGGCCGCTTCGGCACAATCTTTAGTCCGTGAGCCGCGGCGGCAGCCGCTCCATTTTGCTTAGTGCTTGGGTCCCGAGCCGGCCGAGCTGCCGGACGGTTAATCGCGTATACAATATTTGCTCGGTATTTCAGGAGTTAAGAGGTTTATGTTTACGCAATTATCGGCGCCGCAATTAATGGGCATTTTGAATGTCACCCCGGATAGTTTTTCGGATGGCGGGCGCTATTCCGGCGTCGACGCGGCTTTGTGCCGGGTGCAAGCCATGCTGGATGAAGGGATGGATATCGTCGACGTAGGCGGCGAGTCGACTCGTCCTGGGGCTGATCCTGTGAGTCACGACGAACAGATCCGCCGAGTGGTGCCGGTTATCGCCGCCATTCGTAGCGTGTATCCGGCATTGCCGATCAGCATAGACACCATGTCCGCCTGCGTGGCGCAAGCGGCATTGCAGGCCGGCGCGACTCTGGTGAACGACGTTTCCGGCGGGGTGGTGGATCCGCAGATTTTAGCGCTGGCGGCGGATAGAAATGTGCCTATCGTATTGATGCACATGCAGGGTCTTCCCAAGACCATGCAGCTCGATCCTTATTACGACGACGTGGTCGCCGAAGTGACGGATGGCTTGCAAGGTAGAATCGATGCGGCCTTGGCGGCCGGGATTGCCGAGCGCAACATTGCGATAGACCCCGGCATCGGTTTTGGCAAACGCAAGCAAGACAATATCGATTTATTGGCGAATTTGCAGCGAATCGCGGCTTTAGGCTTTCCGGTATTGCTCGGTACCAGCCGGAAGCGCTTCATGGGCAGTATCTGCAATGTCTCCGAGCCGTCCGAATTGGTTACCGCTACCGCCGTGACTACCGCGCTGGGCGTGATGGCCGGCGTGCGGCTGTTTCGGGTGCACGACATATTGCCGAATCGGCAGGCGGCGGATTTGGCCTGGGCAATCAAACAAGCCCAATGACGGCGCTGCATCCGCGTTTACAAGCGCTGCAGCGGCAACTGGGGGTATCTACACTGTCGCGGATTGTCGATTCGGCGACGCGTGCGCATAACGTCGAGTTGTGGCTCAAACGCGACGATTTATTGCATCCCGTCATATCCGGCAATAAATGGCGCAAGCTTAAATACCCGTTGAACGACGCACTGTATGCCGGCGCGCATACCGTAGTCAGCATGGGTGGAGCTTATTCCAACCATCTGCACGCTCTCGCTTTCGCTGCGCGCGAACTGGGGCTGCATTCGGCCGCTTACATCCGCGGAGAACGGCCCGGGGTGCTCAACCCGACTTTGGCAGATTTGCAGCGTTGGGGGATGCAATTGCATTTCGTTTCCAGAAGCGCCTATCGGGATTTACGTTATTCGGACGTGACGGCCGGCGCTTTGAATTTGCAAGCGGGCAGTTATTGGATTCCGGAAGGCGGGGCGTCGCGGCAGGCGTTGACAGGCGTGGCCGAAATCGTCTCGGAGCTGGATTGCGCATACGACGTGTTAGTGTGCGCATGCGGTACGGGTACTACGTTGGCGGGCTTGATTGGCGCGGCTCGCGCGGAGACTAAGATACTCGGCGTGGCGGCGCTAAAAGGCGGAGAGTTCTTGCATCGGGATATTCCGGCGTTGCTAGGCCGGCTGCAGCCGGTATGCGACTGGGAGTTGCTGTTGAACTATCACTGTGGCGGATTCGCCAAAACTCGCCCGGAGTTGACCGATTTTATTTCGAATTTTAGGCTCACACACGATGTGCCGTTGGAGCCGATTTATACCGGAAAAGCTTTGTATGCAATCTACGATTTGCTTAATAAAGATTACTTCGTTGCCGGCCAGCGTATCGTCGCCTTGCACACAGGCGGATTGCAAGGGGCGCGCCGACAATAGCCGCTCGCCAACAAGGAAGCCGGCTAGCGCGGTTGTCGCGTAAGGTTTCCGCAAACATTCGCCGAAATACGTGGTTAGCGCGGCCAGGTTGCGATTCGAAAGGCTGGCGCCGCAACGAAAGTCTTGTCCGCTCGGGTCATGCCCTTGATTGTTCGCGGAGACGATATATCCGTATGATCGTTAGGCGATTTATGTTTTTTTGGCTACGATTAGGCTACGTAGATTGTTTTCCACGGGGGGAGTAATGAGCCAATTAAGCGAAGAAGAGCGTAGGAAAATCCTGGAGAGTTCGCCGGTGGGTACCTGGGCGTTGATGCTGATAGTCGGGGCCGGCATGGTGATCGCTTGGTTAATGATGTATTACGGGGTGTTCATCCCGCGCGGCCATATCGGTTAGGGGGCGGTATGCATATCGATCAATTGGAAAGGCGTTGGGCGAATATCGCGCTCGGCATAGCCGGCTTGTTTGTGCTGGTGATTTTGACGTCGGCACTGTTTCACGGCATACACGCGCCGAGTAACGTGGAAACCATCGATTCGGCGCGTTTGCATTTATCGGCAGAATTTGCCGAGGATCATTTGGGTCCGCAACAGAATTCGGACGGTAGTGTGACCGTGCGTATGGTCGCCGGGCGTTATGGTTTTTATCCGAAAACCTTGACTTTGCCGGCCCAGACCAAACTGATTTTTCGTTGGGTCAGTTTAGACGTGTTGCACGGGGTGCATATTCCGATGACCAATATGAGCACCATGATAGTGCCGGGTTATGTGGCGCAACTGACTACCGAGTTGAAACATACCGGGGAATATCCGCTGTTGTGTAATGAATACTGCGGCATGGGGCATGCGCATATGTGGAGCAACATCAGCGTGGTCGGCAAAGAGAAGTGGCAAACGATAAATCGGACCGGGGGAGAGAATCATGGCTAATGTGGCGGAAAAAAAGTTGGCGCTGTGCCATTTCTGGGTGGCTTTCGCCGCATTCGGTTTGGCGGCCGTCATGGGCTTGTATCAGGTGGTGGAGCGAAGCGGGTTTTTCGGTTTTTTGGAGTCGCGGGAAGTGTATTACGCCTCCGTCAGTACCCACGGGGTATTGATGGGTTTTGTGTTGACCACTTTTTTTATCATGGGCTTCGGCTATTACGTGGCGACTACAACGCTTAAGTTGCCGATCTGGAATGTGTCGTTTGCCTGGGGCGGCTTTGCACTGTCGCTATTGGGCGTGGTGTTGGCGGCCGGCCCGCTGCTGACCGGGAATGCATCGGTTTTATTCACGTTTTATCCGCCGCTGATGGCGCACCCGGCGTTTTATATCGGCGCCACTTTGTTGGTTGTCGGTTCGTGGTTTTGGTGTGTGTCGATGATCGTGATGTATGCACAGTGGAAAGCCGCCCATCCGGGGCAGCCGGTACCGCTGGCGATGTTTGCGACTACCGGAAACGCTATCTTGTGGCTTTGGACCAGTGCCGGAGTGGCCGTGGAAGTGTTATTCCAGCTGATTCCCTGGGCCTTGGGCTGGATAGACACAATAGACGCCGGCTTGGCACGCACTTTGTTTGCTTGGACCTTACATCCCATCGTTTATTTTTGGTTGATTCCAACCTATACCGCGTTTTACTGTTTGGTACCTAAGCAGGCCGGCGGTTTTTTGTTCAGCGACGAAATGGCTCGGGCGGCTTTCATGTTGCTGGTCGTGTTCAGCCTGCCGATAGGCTTTCACCATTTATATATGGATCCGGAACAGAGCCACGGCTGGAAGATCGTGCATGCGATCGGCACCTTTGTCGTTACCCTGCCGACTTTCATTACCGGATTTACCGTCATTGCCTCTTTGGAAATCGCAGGACGTTTGAACGGCGGCAAGGGTTTGTTCGGTTGGATTGCCGCCTTGCCGTGGGATAATCCTATGGTGTTGGCGATTATCCTGGGCTTGCTGATGTTGATTTTCGGCGGCTTCGGCGGTTTGGTCAACGCCAGTTATGCCATGAATGCCATGGTACACAATACCGCGTGGGTTTCCGGCCATTTTCATCTGATTTTCGGCGGTACTACCATCATCATGTATTTCGGCATCGCTTATTACTTTTGGCCGATCTTGACCGGTAAGCCCTTGTTCAGCCAGTCGTTGGCGATTACTCAGCTGTGGATTTGGTTTATAGGCATGATCATCATGACCACGCCATGGCATATTTTAGGGCTGCTGGGCCAGCCACGCCGCATCGATAGCGTCAATTACAACAACTTGTTGGTGTTATCGTGGGAGCCGTACGAGGCGGCGATGATATTCGGTGGTGCGATATTGCTGGCGTCGTCGGCGCTGTTGCTTTATAACTTGTATCAAACCCAAGTCGGTAGCGGTAGCTTTGAAGGCGAGGTGGAATATGCCGAACCGATTCATCCGGTCGGCGCATTGCCCGCTTACTTGAATGGATTCAAGCTGTGGAACATCGTGATTGCGGCCTTTATGCTGTTGGCTTTCGGGTATCCGATTTTGCAATTCTTCTTCATGGAAACCTTCGGTTCCGGTAGATGGGGGGTATAGTCATGAGAAGCTTTGTACTTATTGCAACCTGTTGCTGGTCATTGACGCTAGCCGCACAACCATCGACGCAAGTGGCATGGACGGCGGAACAATTAAATTTCGTCAAAGCGGGAAATCCGGCGGCCGGCGAAGCATTGGCTAAATCGTGCGGCGGATGTCACGGCGATAAAGGCATTAGTGTCACAGGGGCGTATCCATCGTTAGCGGGCCAGTTGGCGACTTATCTCTATAAGCAGTTGCAGGATTACGCAAACGGGGATAGGCAGGATGTAATCATGGGAGGTATCGCAAAAGGGCTTAGCAAGCAGGATGCGGCTAATCTGGCTGTGTGGTATGCCTCTCAAACTCCGGCGTTTCAGTCGCGTAGCGTGATGGTTTATCAAGCGGCTGAGACCTTGGTGAAATCCGGGGACCGCGAACGCATTTTGCCGCCTTGCGAGGTGTGCCACGGCAGTAGCGGGCAGGGACAAGTCATGGATATGCCGGCACTGTCGGGGCAAGCCGCTAGCTATACGACGGCTGCGCTAAAGGCGTTCAAATCCGGTGAGAGACATAACGATATCTACGGGCGAATGCGCTTGATTGCCGAAAATTTAACCAACGAAGAAATCGAGCAGCTAGGCTTTTATTATCAAAATACCGGTAAATAAAAGGCACGCTGGCGGTCGGCTGGCTATTCGACGCCGCCGACCGCCTCAAATTACAGAGGGGAACTTTATGGCCGAGGCTGACATACCCGTCAAATACGCGTACAAGGGAGTTAATTTGATCAGCTTCGGTCTGTCGATCAAGCTGTTATTCACCGGTTACTTGGTCACTATCGCAGTCGGTTACTTGATGGCACTTGGGCAGATTCTGATGACCCACGGCATGGCCGATGGAAAACTCGGTTTATCTTTGGAAGATATAGTGTATAGTTACTACGGAGACCGCTCGGGTTCCGTGTTAGAATCTAAGTTAAACGGGTCTATGAAATTTAATGCTCCTGAACAAGATAGATTCAAATTGATTCAGTGGGTGCGCGACGGTGCGTTGGAAGCCGGTTATTGGGAGTCCATCAAAACGATAGTCGATAAAAACTGTGTGGCTTGCCACAACGAGAATGCCGGTTCGTTGCCGGATTTTTCCAAATTGGAAAACCTTAAAAAAGTGGCGGAATCCAGTCAGGGCGCTACGTTTCAATCGTTAACCCGGTTGTCGCACATCCATTTGTTCGGCATCAGCTTCATTTTCATGTTTGTCGGCGTAATTTTTGCGTTTTCCACGGGTGTGCCGTATTTCCTTAAGTATCCGGCAATAGTCATGCCTTATCTTTTTTTGTTGGTCGACATTGCCTCTTGGTGGTTGACCAAAATCAATCCGCATTTTGCCTGGCTAGTTATTTTGGCCGGGGCTGGGTTGGGCGCGTCGTTTGCGTTCATGTGGACAGTGTCTATTTATCAAATGTGGGTATTAGGCGGCATTCGCAAGCAGAGCGACCGGCGCAACGCGGTTTTGCGCGATTAGCTGCTGTATGTAGCTAATTGTCAAAAGAGCAGGGAAGCGGGTTAAGAAACACATTGTTCAGTGCTGGTTTTATCGTTTAACACATTAACAATGTTGTGAAATGGCCACAACACCTTTACAATGAATTCGTACTTTGGTTTTGTGGGTTCTGTACTACACTGGTAAGCGAGTGGCTTCCACTTAGGATGGAACAAAATAAGCGTACCTGTAAATTTTGTGACGCGGGCAACATTCTGGTGATGTTTCACAGAATTATTTTGTTACAACTCCTTACAATCCGCGGTAACTTTTGTTAAAAAATTTTTAATTTCTCTATGGGGGGCTTATGGCATCTAATTACGATGACGGTATCAGTAAACAAGAAGCGGTAAATAATTTACTGGACTCAACTCTTTCCTTTTCAACTGCGCAACAAATCATCAAATCGCTGGGTGGCGGCAAAGTAACCGTTGGCGAATTTGGTAATACCTCTTCGTCTAGTGACTTAGCAGGGCATAAACTCGCTCTGTTCACCGGTACTGGCGGTACTGCCACTGTTAACTTTTCTGGCGCCGGCAAAAACGACCTTAAAGGTGTTAAGTCTATCGTCTTTGGTGACAACAGCGATGTTACCTTCACTCTAACTGGCGATGGTGCGAAAAAATTCAAAGGCACCATTTCTACCAACGACGGCGATGATAACCTGACTGTTCAAGATACCAAGAAAGTCTTTATTTCAACCGGCGACGGTAACGATTCTGTTACTACCGGTGATGGCAAAGATACTGTTGCAACCGGCGACGGTAACGACAATATTAAAACCAACGGCGGCAATGACCTTGTATTCCTGGGTGATGGCTCCGATAGTGCCGGCAGTGATACTGTTGATACAGGCGCTGGTAACGACATCGTCAAGCTGGTCGGTAAATTCGTCGGTACCGCTGTGGTAGACGGCGGTGCGGGCAATGACAAACTTGACTTGAGCGCTGTCGATATTGCCGACGTAACGGTTGCCGGTACTTCCGTATCGATTACGTTGCAAAACGGCGGTGTGATTAACGCCAGCAACTTCGAGAAATTCGTATTCGACTCGAATGGTACGCTGAGCAATGGCGGCATTAAAACCGTAGGTTTGACTCAACTTGACGACTTTTTTAACCCAGGTAGCTAAGGAGTTTCTTAGCTAAGAGTTTTACAGTCTAAATTGTTAAAACCGGGGCAGGCCTAAAAAGCCTGCCTTTTTTTTGTCCGAATTTTTTGATGATAGATTTAGCCGTTGCCGCCGAGTTCTGTTTGCCGACTAAGTTGACGGATTTACTGGAACTGGCGTTCCATGCGCTCGAAGCGGGAAATCTTCCGGATGCTTTAGCGTTCTCGGAGCGAGCCTGTCAGCTGACATCCCCTCCGCAAGCCAGTGCGCTGTTAGTCAGAGCCAATACCTTGATAAGGCTGGATAAACTGGATTTAGCGCTAGCCGATTATTGTGCTGCATTGCAACTATTGCCTACCAATTTGGACGTTGCTCGCGCGTTGTTGCGAGCCTGTTGTCTTGATAGGGTCCGCTACCGGGATTTGTATCGGCGCACACTGACCAATATCTTACGATTGGCGCCGCAATTAGCCCATGAACCGGAAGTGGCGGAATGGGTCAACGCGGCGGAATTGGCCGCTTTTGGTTGCGTTTGGCGCGACGGCGAGTTTATATGCGGTTGGGCTGTCCGGCGAGATATGCCTAGTAGGACATTACAAGTTGAAATAGATGGAAACTTCTTCGAAGCCGAATGTTCGATAGCCACACCCGGCTTGCAACAATTGGGGATAGGTGACGGCTTGAATGGTTTTCGCTTCCAATTGCCGGACGAATTTTCATTGTTGAGGCTGGGCATCGCAGGAGTGAGTCTTTGGGGTTGCCCGATCCAAGGGAGGTCGGTAACACCTGCACAGGCAGTAGTCCAAACCCGCGTTGCCATTTCCGAAGCCGTTGATGTCGTCGTGCCGGTATATGGCGGTCGTCAGGAAACCCTGCAATGCATTCAGTCCGTGCTGTCGGCTAAAACCAATATCGCTTATAGAATTGTGGTGGTGGATGACTGTTCGCCCGATCCGCAACTAGGTCGAGAACTGCGACGCCTGGCGTCGGATAAAAAGATTATCTTGCTGTTGCGGCCGATCAATGCCGGATTTTCCGGTGCGGTGAATACCGGGGCGAGTCTGGACGACAACCGTGATTTGGTTTTGTTGAACGCCGACACCCAGGTATTCGATTATTGGTTGGACAGGCTGCACGCGGCGGCATACCAAAGCGAAGACATCGGCACGGTCACGCCGCTATCTAATTTCGGAGAATTGGTCAGCTATCCGCAAGCCATGAAAAATAATCCGGTAGGCGATATACGGCAGGCTGAGCAGTTGGACGCGTTATTGCGCGTCATTGCATCGGAGCGAGTGATCGACTTGCCGGCCGGTGTCGGGTTTTGCATGTACATTAAACGGGTTGTTTGGCATCGGGTCGGCGGATTGGACGAATTCCTGTTCGGACGCGGCTACGGCGAAGATACCGACTTGTGTTTGCGGGTTCGGCAAGCCGGCTGGCGTAACGTTTGTGCGGCGAACACCTATGTGGTGCATTGGGGCAGCAAGTCTTTCGGCGCGGAAAAAGCCCATCTGGTCGCGCAAAATTTGCCTAAGCTGTATGCCAAATATCCGGGGCATGAGGCCGAATACGACCACTTTTTGAATACCGATCCATTAGGACCGTTGCGCCGGCAATTGCAGCGAACATGGTTGGCGCAAACGGCGGCCGGCAGCAAGGCGGTGCTGACGTTATCGCCTACCGATGCTGACGACCCGGACGGCCCGAGGTTTGAATTGAACGCCGTTGAACATCGGCCGGGACAATGGCGTTTGAATTTAAAGATGTACGGCATCACCGGCTTAGCGGTCATTTCCTACGATTGGCCGGAGCAAGGCGAACAATTGCAGCAAGACCTATTAGCCGCCGGCTTTTCCTGTCTGCACATTTCCGGATGGGCCGATTGGCCGGCCCGGCCGCTCGATTTTCTCACCAACGGTTTCCTGCCCTATCGGTTGAGATTGGATGACTATAGCGCTTATTGCCCGCGTCGGTACCGCTTGCAGGAGCAGGCAACAGCCTGCGCCGATCCTGCGGATATTGCGATCTGCCAAGCCTGCGTGCACAAATTCGGGCCTTTGGCATACGGTTACCAAGGGATGGACGCCTGGTTGTCGCGCGCCAGACGATTATTGGGCGGCGCGGAAAAAATCACTGCCCTGAACGACGAGATAGGCGAAGCCCACAGTAAGCGTTTTCCTGAATTGGCACAGCGCATCGACATCGACAAGCCCGCTCGGTCTGCGGCTAAAGGGCAAAATCGTAAAAAACCGGGCGCAAGCGTGTTGGTCAGGGCGATGCGGGTGGCGGTATTCGGTCAGGCCTCATCCAGCGGTTACTATCGCTTACAGCAGCAGGTGAAAAACGCTTGGGAGAGGCAAATTGATGTACAGTGGTTCATATTCGGCCATAGCATTAGCGACAACGATTTGCGGCGCTGGCCCAATGTCCATCTGGTCGAGGTTAGCGATACCGCTGACATCATCGGCAAGCTGGAGCTTTACCACGTTCAAGCTATTGCCGCCTTTGCCGATGACGAATACGAGCGTAAATTGGTCCACGATGTCGCTGGTCGACTTAACATACCTTTATTACAAGAAACCCACTTCACTCATTAGCAATGACAAGTTCTGTTGGCGATAGCCGTTTTAGCGGTGCTTTATTGGGCCGCAACGGCGATTATTTGCTGGGCTGGGCCTTGGATAATCGCAATCCGGATGCTTTGGTCGTTATCGATGTTTGCGGAGACGGACAATGGTTAGGCACCGTCAGGGCCGGGCACCACATGCCGGTCAAACAAGCCGAGCTCCCCGATAGCGCCCAAGGCCATTTTTTCATATTCCCGGTTCCGCGCTACGTTTGGCAAGGTGTAGCGAGAATCGACGCTAGGATCAGCAACCACGATCACTGCTTGCCCGGCAGCGTGTTCACCCGCTTGGAAGCGGATAGACCGTTGCCTAGCCAGACCGATTATGTCGAAAACGACGGCAGTTTAAGGCTGTGGGGTTGGGCCTGGGATTTGATGGAGCCGCAAGCCCAACTGAGTGTGCGCGTCTACGAAGGCGACTCGCTACTGGCCGAATGCGAGGCCAAAGAACCCAGCGCCGAACCGGAAGCCGATTCCGGCAACGGCGTTGCGCACGGCTTCAGCCTGACATTGCCGTTTTCGTTGGCCGACGGCCGCGTGCACGAAGTCCGCGTGGTCACTGCCAGCGGCAAGCCGCTGGCCGGTAGTCCGTTGCGCGTGTTTTTGCCCGCCGGCGTGAAATCATGGGCGGCGGCGCTGGCATTGCCGGACGACGACCGGCGCATACTTAGCGCCATGATGGAACGTTATGTCTGGCATGTGCCGGTTTCCATGGACTTTTCCGCGTATCCGGTTTGGCGGCGCAAATTCGCCGCGGCATCGCCCGCGCACAGCGATACGATGCCGGTACTAGTCGCGGTGATTGGCGCCGGCGATATTTCGGTGACTATCGACAGCTTACTGTCGCAAACCCACAGTAACTGGGAGGCTTGGGTGCTAAGCGCCCCAGCCCGGCAACCGGCCAAGGACGCCCGCATCCTATATGTCGATGCCGGCCAATGGCTGCAACGAATCAAACAAGGTCCGAACCACTTCGCAGGAATTTTAAGTTTCGTAGAAGCGGGAGATGTGTTATTGGACGATGCGCTAGCGGAGTTGGCGCGACCATTCGCCGAACAGCAGGTGAACGTTGTTTATAGCGACTGTGAATACCTCGGCTCTGACGGCAGGATCATGCCCTGGTTCAAACCGGATTGGGATCCGGATTTGTTTCTTGCCGCGACCCCGTTGCATTATCTGTTCGGCGTTCGTGCGCAACTTATCGCAACGGCGAGCCAAGCCTTGCAAGACCCGAACGCTTGGCCATGGTTGGCGGTGCGGGCGGTGGGAGACGAAGTCGCTTCGATTCGGCATATTGCCAAGGTGTTGTATCGGCGTTGCGCACCACAGCAACCGGAGCATGCCCAAGCCATGCATGCCTGTGACGAGGTGCTGGCCGCCGGTATGCAACGTTTGCCCGGCGAGCATCGGCCGCCGCGTTTGTCTTGGCCGCAGCCGGCGGAATGGCCGAAAGTCACGTTGATTATCCCGACCCGGGACAAAGCCGATTTGTTGCGCCGTTGCATCGACAGCCTGGCCGGCACGGATTATCCGCATCTGGACATCATCGTCATGGATAACGACAGTGCCGAACCGCAGGCTTTGAGCTACCTTGAGCAACTTGCAAGCCGCGGCGGTGCGGTGCGGGTAGAGCCTTATCCCGGCACTTTCAATTTTTCGGCGATCAACAACCGAGGGGTGCAGCTGGCCGAGGGCGAACTGATCGGTTTGATCAACAACGACATAGAAGCGTTGGACGCGGGTTGGCTGAAAACGATGGTTACTCATTTGTTGCGGCCCGGAGTCGGCGCGGTCGGTGCCAAATTGTTGTGGCCTAACGGCATGGTGCAACACGCCGGCGTGGTGTTGGGTTTGCACGGCTTGGTCGGGCATATAGGCAACAACTGGTACCGCGATGATCCCGGCTATTTCGATTATAATCGAATTACCCGCAGCGTCAGCGCGGTGACGGGAGCTTGTTTGCTATGCCGGCGAGCCGATTATTTGGCGGTTGGCGGCTTGGACGAGACCGATTTCCCGGTCAATTTCAACGATGTGGATTTTTGTTTGAAATTACGCAGTTTGGGCAAGCGCATCGTTTGGACCCCGGATGCTACCTTGCTGCACGCCGAGTCGGCCAGCCGCGGCAAAGACAAGCAACCGGACCGGCGTAGCCGCTTAGCGCGTGAAAAAGACAAATTCATGCAAAAATGGCGGCATTGGATTATCGATGACCCATATTACAATCCTAATCTGAATTTGGAAAATTACAGCCATGCCGGATTGGCCATGCCGCCGCGCGGTCGCGCGTTGGCCGAATCGGATTATCCCGCTCTACGCGAAAACCAACAGCAAACACGAACGGACGAATGAAAATTCTCTTTATACATCAAAACTTTCCGGCTCAATTCCGCCATATAGTGGATTATTTGGTTAAAGTCGGCGGCCACGAGGTTTTGGCCTTGAAACAACCCCCTAATCGAGTCCAGATAGAGGGTGTCGGCGTGGCGGCATACCGGTTTCAGCACGAGCCGCAAGCGGACATTCATCCATTGCTGCAAGATACGGAAGCCAAAGTGTTACGGGGAGAAGCGGTGGCGGACGCATTGGTCCGCATTAAAGAGAAGGGCTATAAGCCGGACGTGATCGTCGTTCATCCGGGTTGGGGCGAAGCCTTGTTCATCAAAGACGTTTGGCCGGACGTCAAATTAATTTGTTATTTCGAATACTTTTACAACACCGTGGGTCAGGAATATAACTTCGACCCTGAATTCGAAAAATCCGATATCGAAGCCTTGGCCAAACTAAGGATGAAAAAAACCGCGATGCTGCAAGCCCTGGACGTGGCCGACGCCGGATGGGCGCCCACCAAATGGCAACAAAAAACCTTTCCGAAATGGGCGCAAAGCAAAATCCAAGTACTGCACGAAGGCATAGATACCGAATACTTCAAACCCAATCCCAAGGCCAAGTTTCGTATCGACAACAAAAACATTACCCTGACCCGCAAAGACGAGGTGATCACCTATGCCGCCCGCTCGCTGGAGCCGGTGCGCGGATTCCATACCTTCATGCGCGCCTTGCCGGAATTGATGGCGCAACGGCCGAACGCGCACGTGATCATCATGGGTAAGGAACAAGCTTCTTACGGTGCGGAGCCGGAAGGTTTCGATACCTGGCAGGACATGATGCTGGACGAGGTCGGGGTTTATCTGGATCCGGGCCGGGTGCATTTGGTCGGTTTTTTGAATAAAGACCAGTACCGCGAAGTGTTGCAAGTCTCCAAAGCCCACGTGTATCTGACGTATCCGTTCATCTTGTCGTGGTCGCTGTTGGAGGCCATGGCGTGCGGTGCGCCTATCGTAGCCTCGGCGACCGCGCCGGTTAAAGAGTTCATCCGGCAAGGGAAAACCGGCAGTTTGTTCGAATTTTTCGACGGCGACGGCTTGGTTAACGCGGTTATCAAACAGTTGGACGCCAAGCCGGCGCAATCCGGTAAAGTCACTCAAGCGGCCCGCGAATTGGTGGTTAACGAATTCAACCAAATCGAGTGCGTCAAGCGCTTGCTGGTCTTGATCGAGGCCACCCTCAATAAATAACGGCAGCTCAGGTCAGCGCTCGGATAGCCAGGCGTTGACCGCTTCCAAATCATTGCGGCCCAATAGCCCGGCCGCCAGTTTCAATTGCAGGCTGTTCAACAGGTAATCGTATTTGGCTTGTTCGTAATCACGGCGGATGCGAGCCAGATTGCGTTTGGCCGTCAACAACTCCGCTACCGAGCGGGTGCCGATTTCCAAACCTTTTTCGGTGGCGGCTACGCTGATTTCGCCGGATTGGCGAGCGGTGGCCAATGCCTGTAGCCGGCCGATGGCGGTTTGAACGGCTTCGAATGCGTCTTGGGTTTGCCGCTCGGCAGCCCGGCGTTGTTTATCGACATGTTTTAACGCGGCTTGGTACTGGAATTCGGCTTGCCGGACTTTGGAATCCACCATGCCGCCGAGATAAATCGGTACGTTCAGTTGCAGGCCGACCGTTTGCGAGTTGGAAATCAAGCCTTGCGGTCGGTCGGTGTCGGTGGTGCCGACGTTGCCGACCAAGTCCAAAGTCGGCAAATGGCCGGCGAATTGTACTTCCACGGTTTTTCTGGCCGCTTCGGCATGATGGCCGGCGGCTATCAAGGATAAGTTGTTTTGCGCGGCCCATTGCAACCAGTCGGCGGCATTGTTCGGTTCAGGCGTCACCGGTTGCCAATCCTGGCGTAACGGCGTCAGCGCCGAAACCGGCGCGCCGAGGATTTCCGTCAATTCGTTGCGGGCCGCTTTCAGTTTTCGTTCCGCTTCCAAGGCCTCGGCTAGCGCCTGGTCGAACCCGGCTTGCGCGTCTTGTACTTCCGGCAAGGCGCCGGCGCCCACCGCCAGGCGGCGTTGCATTTCCTGCAATTGCTTGGCTAGCGACAGTTGCTCGGCCTGGGCGTAAGTATGGGCGTTTTGCGCCAGCAACACGCCGAAATAGGCTTTTGCGCTGCGCAGCAGCAAGTTTTGTTGCTCGGCGACGAATTCCGCCTCGGCTTCGGCAATCTGGTTGTCGGCTTGGCTGAGTTGCAGCCAGTAATCGTGGTGGTAGATGGGTTGCGACAATTTAAGCGACACATGGCTGTCCCAAAAATATTGCAAGCCCAGTTGCTGGCGGCTGAAGGTGTTGGTGGTATCGTAGCGGTTGGCGTTGACGCTGCCTACCACGGATAGGGACGGCAGCAAGCGTGCCAGACTTTGCGGCTTGACTTCCAACAAGGCATTGCGATTCGCTTCCGCTTCCTGCAAGGTCGGATCGTTTTGCAAGGCCAGATCGTAAATTTGTAGCACATTCAGCGCAGTGGCGTGCGCCGCAGACACTAGCGACACGTATAGCACCAGCGCCACGCTTAACGGCTTGAATGGCGACTGCATGGTTACAGTTGCGGCATTTCGATTTGGCAACTGATACCGGCCGGAATCCGGCCGGCGGCGTTCTCCGCTTGCAGGCGCACGCCCAGCGTGCCGCTGGCGGCATCCAATACCGGGTCGATGACGCCGACGCGGGCCGTAAATTCCGCTGTTTCGCCGGCGTGCGGGAATACCTTGAATACCTCGCCCGTTTTGATTTTGCCCAAGGCCGCCGCCGGCAACACCACTTCGATGAACACAGGGTCGATTTTGGCCAGTTTCAAAATCGGCAGCCGGTCGTTGATTTGCGCGACTTCGCCGGGATGGTGGGAGCGTTCCAGGACGACGCCGTCGAACGGGCTCTTCAAGGTTTTCAAGCGGATCAGTTCCTCGTATTCGCGCACTTCCAATTCGGCGATTCTGTTGTTGTCGCGCGCGGCAATCAAATCGGCGGCGGCTTGTCTCTGGCTGCTTTCCGACTCGTCGACCGCGTTGGCCGATACGTATTGATCCTTATACAGCTCGCGGTCGCGCTCGAATTTTTTGCCGGAAAACTCTACCCGGCTTTGCGCGGCGAGTTGCGCCCCACGCGTCGTGGATTTGAATTTGGCTTGAGCGAAGCGGGCGCGTTCCACGCCGCTGTCCAGCGTCACCAACACTTGGCCTTGTTTGACCAGG
Organism: Methylomonas rhizoryzae; assembly: GCF_008632455.1. Lineage (NCBI taxonomy): Bacteria > Pseudomonadati > Pseudomonadota > Gammaproteobacteria > Methylococcales > Methylococcaceae > Methylomonas > Methylomonas rhizoryzae. The sequence goes on along the minus strand of NZ_CP043929.1, from coordinate 4,140,838 downwards.
TCGCCGCGATCGACTGCAATCGCTTCTATCAGTCCGTCCACTGACGCGCGAACTTCGACGATTTGGCTGGGTTCGATCAAGCATTCCACCGGTTTAGCTGCCGATACCGCGCTGAAAACCGCACAAATGCCGGCTGCCACCGGCTGCAGGGCCGCGGTTAAACGAAATTTCAAGCGCCCTCCTTGCCGGCAAAAGCCAGCATTGTATCGATTTGCCGATCGGATACCAGGGTTTGTTCGCGAATGCGAGCATTGCGCCGTTCGGCCCGCGACTGAGCGAAATGAGTCAGCAGCCTGACCCAGGCCGGCTTGATCAAGCCCAATGCCAACAGCGGACTCAAGCCGGCCGGCAGATATTGCTCGAACAAATCGTCATCCATCGCCACAATGGCCTGGGCGCTGCCGGGATCGCCCTGGCGGCCGGCGCGGCCGTAAAGTTGCCGGTCGATGCGGCTGGATTCCGCGTAGGCGGTCAATATGACGTGCAGGCCGCCCAGGTCGCCGACGCCTGACCCCAACTTGATGTCGGTACCGCGTCCCGCCATGTTGGTGGCGACCATCAGACTGCCGGCTTGGCCGGCAGCGGCGACGGTTTCGGCTTCTTCAGCGTCCTGGCGGGCGTTGAGCACTTTGTGCGGCAAGCCGGCTTCGCTCAAGAGTTGCGACAGGATCTCCGACGCTTCCACCGAGACCGTGCCGATCAATACCGGCCGGCCGCGTTCGCAGACTTGGAAGCGGGCGGCTTCCACTACCGCCCGCCACTTTTCGGTTTGGTTGCGATACAGGCGCGGCGGATACAACAGCCGTTGTACCGGCCGATGGGTGGGTATTTTCGAGGTTTTCAAGCCGTAGACCGACCAAAATTCCGCCTGCACCTCTTTGCCGGTGCCGGTCATGCCGGATAGGTGCAAATAGCGGCAGAAATAGCGCTGGTAGGTGATGCGCGACAAGGTGATTTTTTGCGGGCTCAAGGGGCAGTGTTCCTTGACTTCTATCAATTGATGCAAGCCGTACTCCCAGCTGCGGTCCGGCATCAGCCGGCCGGTATATTCGTCTATGATCTGCACCTTGTCGTCCTTAACCAGATAGTGGCGGTCTTTTTGATACAGATGCAGCGCGGTTAAGGCTTGATTGACCAAGTCCAGCCAAACCGATTCCAGCGGCGCCGGCAGGCCGGACGCTTCCCGCTGCAGTTTGGCTTTGGCGCTGCCGGCCGGTTTCAAATAGCTGCTGCGAGTCTTGCTATTCAACCAATAATCGTCGTCCTGTTGCAGCGTTTGCGCGACTGCAATCGCCGCCTGAAAAGCTTCTTCGCCGACGTAGCCTTTGCCGGGCCCCGAGATGATCAAAGGGGTACGGGCTTCGTCTATCAACACGCTATCGGCTTCGTCGACGATGGCAAAGCACAAGCCGCGCATCAGTAGCTTGGATGCCGGGGTGTCGCCGCGCAACCAGCGCAGAAAATTCAGGCGGCTGACGCTAAGCCATTCCTTTAACTGCAAGCGGTCGCGCAGATAATCGAAGCCCAAATCCTTGTTGGTGCAATAGGTAATGTCGGCCGCATAGGCTTGGCGTTTTTGATCGTTGGACAATTCGCTGTTGACCACTCCGACCGACAATCCCAGCGCGTTGTACAAAGGTTGCATTTCTTCGGCGTCGCGCGCCGCCAGATAATCGTTGACCGTTACCACGTGCACCGGCGCGCCGCTCAAGGCCGCGGTGGCCGCTGCCAAGGTGGCGGTCAGGGTTTTGCCTTCGCCGGTGGACATTTCGGCGATATGGCCGCGGATCAAGGCGAACGCACCTTGTAACTGCACCCCGTAATGGCGTTTGCCCATGACCCGGCGCGAGGTTTCGCGGATCAGCGCAAAGGATTCGACCACCAAGTCCCAAGCGAAGCCGCTGCGCCGCAAGCGGCGGCCGATTTGCGCCACCGCTTGTTGCAAGGCGGCCTCGTCCAGGGCCTCGAGGCGTTCGCTCCAGGCATCCACCGCAGCCACGAAGCGCTCCGGCGTGCGGTCGCGCGGACCGAGATTGAATAAATGACGGGCCGCCAGATTGCGCAAACGCCGGTCTATTGCGAATTCTTGCGGATCGGCTTTTTCCGGGTAGGGGCCGTTGGCGTAACGTTGCGGCAAGCGGTTGAGGGTGGCGGTCATCGCTTACACCGCCAGCCTGGATAAAAAGGTTTGTCTGATTCGGCGCCAGATTTGGCTGGCCAAAGGTTGCGCAGGATGCTCGAAACGTACGTGGGCGCGGGTGCCGTAAGGCAATACCGGGGTATCGGCGGCATCTAACTGCTGCGGGCGGATCAGGCTGAGGTCGAATTGAAACAAGCGGTTTATGGCCTTGGTCGGGCTTTTTTCGCGCGGGTCCAGTTCTTGTTGGCCGCCGCCTTCGGTCGCCAAGGCCGGACTGGGCAGCTCGGTATCGGCGGCAGGCACTTCGCGCAGCAAACGGGCCTGCAACACCTGCTCGGGGCGTTCGGCCAAGCGTACCTGAATCGCTTCCGTTTGATGCCGCACTAAGGCAATATCGGCTTGCGGTACGACGATGCGGACGATGTCGCGGGAGGGATCGACTACAAAGCCGATCAAATCGCCCTGGTGCAAAAAGCGGCCGGGCAGGTCCGGGCCGCGCTCCAGAAAAAACCGGCCGCTGCTGCGGCTGCGCAAGATCAAATCCGCCGCGCGTTGTTGTGCCCTGGCCAAGTCGGCTTGCGCTTGCAGTAGGGCGTGCCGGGTAATCTCCGCCTGATTGCGGTCTTGCCGCCATTCGGATAGGCGTTGCGCTTCTATGCCGGCAATCTTGGCCCGGTACACCTCGATTTGCGCCGCAAGGTCCGGGTCCTCGCTAATCACCAGAACGTCGCCCGGCTGCACCCATTGCCCCGGTGCGGCGACGATGGTGCGCACGAAACCGGGCGCGCCGGCTCTGACCTGGGCTTGCGGCGGTAACCATACCACCCCTTCGAACTGGGTACGCATCGGCATGGGCAACAATCCAACCGCTATGCATAATGCCGTCAGCGTTCCCAGGCTGACTAAAACCGCGCGTCGTCGGTGCGGGGCGAGCGTAGGATGGCCTAGCAAATAATTGCCGGCTTTATACGTCGGCAACAGCAGCAGCGAATAGGCGTAAAACAGGCCGAGCAGGGCGCCTAGCAGTAGATAGCGTTCGGCGATATACATGGCGATGCCCAGCATGACCGACAAGCGGTATAGGTAAGACAGCGGCGCGTACCACAAGAACCAGCGCTGCTCGCCGGGTGTGGCGTCGAAGCGCTCCGGTTTATGCACGCCGAAGGCGTAGCGGTTGATCAGAAAATACCAGTATTGCGGGCCGCGCCCGGCCAAGTTGGGAATTTCGCACCAGTCGGCCAGCATGTAATAGCCGTCGTAGCGCATTAGCGGATTGCCGTTAAAAATCAAGGTCGACACGCTGGCGATTAGCATGACGTTGTACAGAATGGAACGCAGCAAGCCGGGCTCCAGCAAGGTCCAAAGCAGCATGGCGCCGCTGGCGACCGCCAACTCGACCATCATGCCGGCTGCGCCGACCAGCACCCGTTGCCATTTATCCCGAAAACCGGCGGATGCGCTGGCGTCCACGTAAGGCACGATCATGCCCATCAAACTCATTAAACCCATTTCGTGCACCGCGCCGCCGTGGACGCGGGTGGCGTAAGCGTGACCCAGCTCGTGCAGTACCTTGACCAGCGGAAAGGTCAGCCACAGCGCGGCCAGATTGTGGGCCGAAAAAATTTGGTCGGCGAGGTTGCCGGTCAGTTCCTGCCAATGCTGCGCGGCCAGTGCGACCCCGAAGCTTACCCAAACCAGCCATAAGACCAAGCCCATCGTGCTGAAGCAGGGACGAACCAGCGGCAGGGTAGCTTGCAAAAATGCGTCCGGGTCCAGTAGCGGCACCCGCATCGACAGCGGATTGCGCAGATTTTTCCACAGCAGGCTGCGGGATTGTTTGTCCAGCCGGCTCAATAATTCGGCACTGTCCGGTGCCACGTCGCAGACCAATAAGTCGTTGGCGTGCAATTGCCCTAACAGTTGAATCACTTCGGTTTGTCCCGGCGCCTGGTCGCCCGCCAGTTCGACCGCGCGTTGCCAGATTAGGTCCAGCGTGCGCTTACCGTCCATGGCATGGATCAAACCGAATGCGGCCGGCGTCAAGCGGTGAGAACGGGCGTTGCGGGCATCGACCAGCACGTACCAGGGATGGCCGCGATAGCGGTGCTTTTGCACATCCACATGGTCGGCCAGCCGTGGTTTCAACTGAGCTACGCGGTGCCAGGAGGCGTCTAAAAATCGGGACATATCAGGGCAGCCAAGTCCAAAGGCCGATGCGCAGCCAGTCGAACAAGCGCCGGGTCCAGATGTGCCACAGGCTGGCTTCGCCCACGCCGATTTTGCCGATGCCTTCCATGCCGGGCCGCAGCAAGGGCTTGTCGCCGATGATTTCGGCTTCCACCCGAAAATAATTGATGCCTTCTTCGGCCGCCGCTACCGGGGTGACCTGTTTAACCGTGAACGGCAGTGGTTCGGCGCTCAGGCCGGCCAGCGTCATTCGACCGGATTGATCGGGGCGGACCAGGCTGATGTCGCGTTCGTCGACTTTCAAAATGATACGGTAGGCGTTTAGCGGCGTGATCTCGAACAACACGTCGCCTTGGTTGACCGGCGCGCCCAATTTTTGACTCAAATCGCCGGATACGACGATGCCGTCAAACGGGGCTTTGATTTCTGCGCGCGCCAGTTTTTCGTCGACCAAGGCCAGTTGTGCTTGCGCTTGCTGCAGCTCGGCGCCGAGCACTGCGGCGGCCGGGCGGTCGTGTTTCGCCAGCGCATCGCGGTATTTACGCTGATGCTGTGCGACTTCGCTAGTCAAACGCTGTTGTTCCAGCAACAAATCTTTATCGTCCAGGGCCGCTACGACCTGGCCGGCGCGCACGCTGTCGCCGGCACGCACCTCGGCTCGGGCCACGTAACCGTCGAACGGCGCCACCGCGGCGCGCTGAATCAGGCCTTCGATCACGGTTTTGGCGGTAATGCGAAAATCCGCCTGCACCCAGAACAGAGCCGCCAGCAACAAGGCGGCGGCGAACGTCGCCAGCTTATACACCGGATGCTCGTTACCCAGCAGGCCGTCTTTAACCGCTTGCCAGCGCTTTTGAAACTTGCCGCCCAGCCAGCGTTCGTGCAGATGCTTTTGTTGCAATAGCGCGGCCAGGCCGCTGCCCAGCAATTCGCCCAATAGCTGCTCGTCGGCGCCGGGCTGCCGGCCGGGTTCGAATTCGAAGGTCAGCACCCCGACGATGCGGCCGGGAATGCGAATCAAAAACGAGGCCACGGCGTGGCCGCCTTCGGCTTGCGCCAGTTGCAGGTGGTCGCTGACGATCAGCCGGCCGGATGGCGCCGGCGCCGGGCCGTCGCCGCCAGGCAAGACGATGGTTTGGTTTTGGTCGTAGGCTTCCTCCATGGCCCGCGCCAAGCGCTGCACCGATTCATGCGCTTGGCGGAAATGGGCGCTGTGCGAAATGGCTTTGACCTGCATTTGCCCGTTTTCCAGCCAGCCGATGCTGACCCGGCGCAATTTCAGGCGAGCCGTCAGATCGTTGACCAAGGCAAACAAGGCCTCCTGAAAGCTGGGCATTTCGGCGGTCATCAGCATCAGATCGGACAGGAAAGCGGCTTGTTCGGCGGTCAAAGTGCTTTGCCGGTAACCGTCACGCCAGAAATATTGAGTCAGCCAGGCCAGGCCCCAGGTCATTAAGTGGTTGGCGCGGGCGAACTGCGGGGCATCGTCGTTCAGCAAACGGATCACGGCAATTCCGTACAATGCGTCTTCGATTTGGATGGGCACTGCCAGCAAACTGTTTATCTTGGCCGACGGGCCTTTGCCGGCTATCCGCATTTCCAGACTTTGCCGTTGTTTTAAAGCGGATTGCGCCAAGCTCAGCAGGCCGGTTAAATCGGCTGGTTGCGCGGGCCACGCGGCGATGGGCAGCGACAATTTATCGCCTTCGGTTTTCAGCGTGACGATGCCGCAGTCGAAAGCTTCCAGGTGTTTGGCCAGCCACTGCAGCCAGGCCGAGCACAACTCCGGCAGCGGCGTGGCTTGGCTGGAGAGGGTGCTGAATTCTTGGGCCAAGCTGGCTTGTTGCATGCCCAAGCGGCCGGGGCCGACGTAAAAATCGGCTTTAAGCTGTTTGGGTGCGTTGGCTGCGGCCTGACGCGGGTCGGGTTTAGGCGTTGCTGCAGGCCGGGTTGGCGGTGAGGGATTTTGCATGCCGGACATTTTAGCGCTTGCTCGGCGGGTTTGATATGCCGCGCAAGATTGCTCGGACAGCGTCAGATTTTTTGCGCGATCAGGTAGGCATGCAGTTCCGGCACTTGCTCGTACTCCAAGTGTTTGCATGCGCAGCCCAAATTGATCAGTAGCGACAGGAAGCCGTTCGTCCCTAACGAAGAATAATAAACTTCCGGTCCCATGGCGTTATCCTTATGTTCGCCCGGCTCGGTGGTTCCGCCGAAGGAGAAGATCAGCACGCCGTTTTTATTCAAGCCGTCGACGATTTTGGTCAGCACCTCAACCTGCCGGGTCAGCGGGATATGCCAAATGCTGTCCCAGGCGGTGATAAAGTCGTAGCGTTTGGGGAAAATCCACTCGCAAATGTCTTGCTGGTGAAATTGCAGGCGAGGATGTTTTTGCTTGGCTAGTCTGATCATTTCGTCCGAAACATCGAGGCCTTCAGCTGCAAACCCATTATTCGATAATAGGTCGATTAACCTTCCGCTGCAGCCGCAGCCGATGTCCAATGCATGGCCGCGTTTGTGAGCGAATGCTATTGCTTTTTGGTGCTGGGCGATGCCGTTGCTGCGGTCGAACGCCGGGCTTTCCCATAAGTGGGTGATGCTATTGTAAGCCCGGCCGATTTCCAGCGGTGTCATGGCATTCCTTAAGATCTAACGGCTGCCGTAGGATAGTGGCCGAGCTATAACACGCCACGCTCTATTTCTTGCAGGTAGATGAAATGCGGCGCTTTTACCCCGGCCTTTTTCCGGATTTCCACCAGTTCGGGAGATTCGAAGAAGCGTCGGGCGTTTTCCAGCGAAGTCCACTCGGAAAAGTGGACGATATTATTTCCGTCCTCGTCGTAACGCAGTAACTGGTAACGGATTTCGCCGGCATTTTTGCGAATGTCCGCCGCCTGATCGAAAACGGCTTTCCATGCCGGATAAGATTCGACTTCGTGAATGATTAATACGTGTTGCATGGTGTCCCTCCGATTAATTAATAGACGGCAGATCCGGATAACTTAAGTTGGTGTAACTTTTGCTCCAATATTCCCGACAAAATCGCCAAACGCTTTTTCGCTATTTTTTACTTGCCGGATAAGCGAGCCGAATAGTGATAACAACCCATTGAGGATTGATGTTATGCAGCAACCGCAACCCGCTGAACAAGCCCTGTTTCCGTTGAATACGCCACTGTTCCCAAAATGCATCATACAGCTGCAGATATTCGAACCGCGCTATCTGAATATGATATCGGCGTGTCTGCGAAGCGGAGCGAGTTTTACCGTGTGCTTGCTACGGGAGGGATTTGAAAAACTGGAGGTGCTTGGCAATGCCGAATCACCCGCGCAACCGGTACCGATTTGTTATTCACTGGGTACCAGCGCCAGAATAATCGACTTCGGCCAAATGCCCAATGGCTTGTTATCTATTTCCTTACAAGGCGAACAACGCCAACGTTTGCGGCGAATTCGCCAACAAGCCGACGGACTGTGGCTTGGCCAAACCGACGATTTAGCGGAAATCAACGCCTGTCAGGGCGAAATTCCACCCATTTGGACGGCGGTGTTAAAAAGTTTAGGTAACAGTGGAATACTCGCTCATGCCGAAGCGGAGCTGCTTAGCGACCCGGAACTTGCGATGAACTATATTGCCATGTACGCACCGTTGCCAGCCTTTTTGAAGCAATCGTTGCTGGAACTGGATGATCTACAAATCCGTTGGCGGCGTTTGCGAGATTTTACCGCTCAAAATTTAACGCAGGTTTAGTGATCGATATTCGGTGTCCGAATTAACTCGGAGGATAGGTTGAAGGCCGTAGCATCTATCGTTACGTCGTTTCTCCGATTACGCTTCGCTAATCGGAGCTTGTATTATCCAACCGGACGAAGAATGGCTACGGCGGCGCATGCGCTGTTGCTACTGGGCAGATATATGCTCCTGCAATATCTGCATTCGCGCCATCCTTGGCGCTTAAACAATGGCGATGGCCGCGCACCAAGATTAGCCATCTGGTCAGTCTGGGCGTCAGCCTAAAAGAAGCGATCAAAACCGGCGTGAGCTCGAAATGGCCTTACGCCATGTCGCGGACGCCGATTACGCAAATGGCGATGAAGAACACGAGTGGTTAAAAGCGCAGGGCTTGGTATCGATCAAAGATCAGTGGGTTCGTTTTCATTACCCTGTTTCAACCGCTTGAGTAGGGACCCGCATGCTAGATGGTGTGGGGAGGGTGAGAGAGAAACTCGCCCTTACCCGATTAGGCAACTTACTTTATTTGAATATTTATAACGCCTACAGTAGAACGTTCCATTTTGTCATTGGAATTCTCAACTTTTGTCGAGATGGACTTAACGCTAGATTCTTCAACGGGAGTCTCTTTACCAGACATTGTAAATACCTTGAATTGTCCGTCTTGAGTTTGTACGGCGTAATACTCGCTCTGATTGTCTGGTAGGCGCACCAATAGAAATGGAGCAGGTGGTCCGCTTGGATAACAACCTACAGGCGGTAGCAACCAGCACGTAACGTGGTAAATAGTTTGGCCTAGATCTTGGTAAAACTGACCATTTTCGTCGGTCGTAACGTTAAACCGCCTATCTTTATGCCCGAAGTCGCCTGGCGAATTCATGACTAAATCTAGCCCGCCTAACCCATAAGTGGCGGGCAAAATGAATTGTATTTCTTTGCCAGATATCGGCTGATCAGATGATGAGGTGAGCCTACCAGACACAGCCAAATTTCCAATTCCGCTTCCTGGGGCAGCACAGCCCTCAATTAATAGGCCAAGTATCGGTGCAAAAATAAAAAGAACTCTATTCATGCTTTCGCCTAACGTAGAGCTAAGCCGACCGCTGGAGCGTAGCGGAAGCGGGTCGGCTTGAGCGCCGGGTTAGGCAGGCACGGCACGCTAACTCTCCATTGAGATGCCATCAATTTTGCCTGCACCATCAAAATGCACCGAAACGACGTAATCCGTGACCTCGTCTGGAAGTGTGAAGTCAAAAAACTCAATGTCATCTTCACCCCAAGACGAGCGAAGTTGGAGCAAGCCAATTACAGCCGTTGGTTTTGGGGTACTGGAGCCAAGATGTTGCTGCCAATAACTTTGTGGAAGCTCCTCCAAATGGTGCCCAACAAACAAATTAACGCTGTCCTCACCTGCCTCGGTACCGAACGCGTGCTTGATGGCATCCAGTGCCAACTTTTGCCGTTTTTCAACTTCGATTGTCATAATGGTCTCTCTTTGCCTGCATAACTAGCTATTAGATAGTTCCGTATATCTACCGGAAAACGAGGTCACTAAATATAAGTTATTGATAAACATAAAATATTACGCCTGTATATCACGGGGAGCAATTGAAAATGCCCGGTAAACATCCATTTACTGTCGTTAAATCATTCTAAACGATAATCCGCTACGGCTCGATTTCGAAAAACTCACCAATTCCAATCGTCGTAAGCGCTTCCTATCGCTATCGTTTCGAAGCTGGCTGTGGTGCCCGATTGGAGCGGAGGTGGTGTTTCAACCGCTCAAACCAAGCCGCACCCGGTTCCCGATACGCTTGCCTGCTTGCTCGTCCCGGACTGGACACAACCTTATGCCGGCAATAAGCTAGGCCTTTTCGATCAATTCGGAGGCAAGCCATGGAAAACTGTTATCGCAGCACACCCAAATTAGTCGGCGCTTTTTTCGATCTGTTATATCAGCATCCCAGCATGCTGATGGCATCGGTTGCCGGCTTGAGCATCTTGGCCGCCGCTTGGTGGTACAAATCCGGTAACAAGCCGGGATGACTGCCGTTAAGCGGCCCGTATCTCAGTAAACGCTTCTAAGGCCCGGGACGCGGGCGAAAGCTGAATTCCCCGGCGTTTGCGGCCTTAGCGTCGGATCCGCGGGGGGCCCCACCGGATTATTTCAAGCCGTACACCTTTAGCTGGCTGCAGACTTTGAGTTGATTGTCCGGTACGCTGCAATTGTCGACGTCGCCTACCCGGTAAATCATCACGTACACTCGGCCGTTGACGACGACCGGCGGAATCATCCTGGACATTTTGCCCAAGCCGCCGTGGGTGTCGTCGCCGGTGCGGAATAAGCGGCGCAGTTTGTTGCCGGGCAGGATGGTGGTGGCGTCGTAAGCGACCAGCTGGCCTTCGCCGAAATCTTTGTTGGCATCGCCGTATTTGGGGTATACCGCCCACAGCAGGGCGGTACCGAAGTCTATGGCATGCGGAAATGCGGAACTGGTCGAAGGCCTGCCGGACACCATCAGCAAGCCGCCCGGCATGCCGCCAGGCGATTCCACGTCTACCGAAGCCATGTCGTCGCCCTCGGCGCGAAAGGTCGGCAACGCACCGTCTACCGTAGAAAAGTTATAGGTTTTCAAGCGGGAGTTTTCGCCCCACACGTAGACGATGCCGCCTAGCTGGTCGCGTTGCGCCAGGGCCAAGGCGTGAATGTGGTGCATTTTGTTGTTTTCCGGATCGCCGCACGGTACGAACCAGCCGTGGTCGCTGTTGCCGGCCGCAGGGCACGGCAAGCTGCGGTTGAGACGCTGCGCCCTGTCCCAATTTTGCGCTTGATCGCCGCCGTAATAGGCAGCGACCAACGGCGGCTTGGACATCAGTTGATTGAATTTATCGCTTTTGCCCAAATTGAATTTGTCCAACGAATAAATGATGCCGTCTTTGGTGCCCTGCAGCAGCAGACTGGAGCCGGGCACCAACATCGGCCCGGCGGCGCCGAAGTCCCAATCCGCCCCGGCCGCGCCGTGGGCGGCGCGGCCGCAGGACACTTCCGAGTTGTTGTCGTTCCATAAACAGCCTGCACCGCTGGTACGTTCGTCCATGAAAGCCTTGTAATAATCCACCAATTGCAATACCGGCCGGGAGCCGCCGCTACCGGGTACGAAACGCAATTTGAGCATGCTCTCGGCCAAGTCTTCGCCGCCGTTGTTGGAGGTGCCGTTAGAGGTTGCGGCGTAAATCATGTCGCCTTCGGTAACCGGCGCACCGCCGGCATGCCAGATTCCGGCGCCCCAGGAATTGAAGCGGGTGGCGCAAAACATGGCGGGCTGGTTGGAAAATCCCGGCTGTGCTAACAAGCCGCGCGTATCGTAGGCCAGCACGAAGCCGTGCGGATTTTTCCGCCCGCCCAAATTGGATTCGGCATTGGCGGCAAAGGCCAGTACCAGTCCGTGGTTGTCGGTCAAGGCCAAGCCGGCGCGCAATTTGGGATAAACGTATTGTTTCTTCTGACCGTTTTCCATATAAGTGGCGTCGGCGTCGTTAAACCAACAGCCGTTGCCTTCCTGCGACTGTCCCCAAATTCGCACCGGTTCTGCCTTGCGGCTGCCGTCCAGCGGATTCAGCGCGTACAGCCAGTAATCGCGAAAGCGGTTGTCGTGGGTGTTTTTTCGCTGCCAAGCCGCAACGAACAAGGTATTGGTAGCCGGATCGATAATAGGCGTCGCCGATATGCCCCAAGTGGGGGTGTGTTTCCACATGTCCATGTCTTGCGAACTGACTTCCGGACCGAGTTTGACGTTGTACACCGTGGCATTGGTACGGCCGTTGATGCCGATCACCTCGTTTTTCATGGTGGTGACGACGACCAAATCGTCGCCGCCGGCGGCATTTTCCAGCACTAACGGCTGAGTTTCCACTTTAGCGTTGAAATCGTAGGTTCTGAGCAAACCGAAGCGCTCCGGGTTCACGTTGCTTTTATTCAACAAAAACTCTTGGTTGTTGGCCGCGGTGCGAAACTGATTACCTGCGCGTTCGGTAATGCTTACAGCGTGTGCATTGGCCATCATCCCTGCAAAAACCGCCGTCCATAAACTCAATCGTAGGTAGTGCATGGCAAACTCCGGTAGCGGAAAGGGTCGGCTGAGCCTAGAGGGTAACATTGCCGTTTGTCAAGACATATTCCGTGCTGCCCGGCCGGCATCTTGAACTATAGTTTCAGCAATCTTGTTTCCCGCAATAAGCTTATGAAACCGTGGTTGCATACCTTGCTGCTTTGCCTGTGGCTTTATCCGCATTATTGCATCTGCGCCGAAACGGATGAAGTGCAGGTGTTAATCGACGTGTCCGGCAGCATGAAGCAGAACGATCCCAACAATTTGCGGGTGGACGCGGCGGAATTACTGATTGATTTGTTGCCGGACAGCACCAAAGTGTCCTTGTGGCTGTTTGCGGAAGACGTCAAGTTGCTCAGCCATACCGACGCGCTGGATAGCGACTGGCGCAAAACAGCGCTGAAGTCGTTAAAAGCCATTCATTCGCGCGGTGCCTTCACCAACATAGAACGCGCGCTCGAAACCGCTACGGGGCAAGGGTTTGGCGGCACCGGCAACAAAAACCTGATTCTGTTGACCGACGGCATGGTGGATATTTCCAAAGATATCATGGTCAGTGCCGATTCCAGGGAACGCATCTTGAGCGAAGGATTACCCCGATTGATACAACGCGGCATCAAAATCAATACCATCGCTTTGTCCGACCAAGCCGATAAACCATTGCTGCACAGTTTGGCTTACGACAGCGGCGGTTGGAACGAAATCGCCGTCACCGCCGACCAATTGCAACGCGCGTTTTTGAAAATGGCGCAAAAAGCGGCTCCGCGCGACACCGTTCCCTTAACCGACAACCGCTTTACTATCGACGGCAGCATTCGGGAGTTCTCGGTGTTGGTGTTCAAGCAAGCCGGCGCTAATCCCACCCGCTTAATCGACCCGGACCGGCAAAGCATAGATTCCGAATCCAAACGGCCCAATGTCGCGTGGCTGGCAAACCCGTCATACGATTTGATTACCGTTAAGCAACCGGCGCTGGGCAGTTGGCAGATTCAAGCGGCTATCGATCCCGACAATCAGGTGATGATTCTGACCGATTTACAATTGGTGCTCGAAGGACCGGGCAATTTCGTGTCCGAATCGGAAGCTGTCCCGTTAACGCTAAGTTTTACCGAACAAGGGCAACTGATTAGCCGAGCCGATTTTTTACAACTGATTTCCCTGTCCGTCGCCGTGGACGAGCAGGCGGCCGCGCCCATCCCCGCTTCGGCAGGGCAAGCGGGATTTTTTAGTCATCAAATACCCGGACTATCCCGAGGCAAACATCGCTTGCACATCGTCGCCGACGGCAAAACCTTTCAACGTGAATTGAATCGAGACATTGAAGCGGTTGCCCAAGTCGTTCGCCTGGAAAAATCCGTAAACGTCGACAAGCGCCAAGTCGGCTTGACGTTTCAACCCGACATCGCGGTGCTTGACGTGGCGGCAATGAGCATTACCGCGCACGTTCAAAAAGGCGAAGAAGCCGCACAAAGCCAAGTAGTGACGGCACAAAACGGCATATGGCAGATGCAAATCGAGCATGTTCCCGCAGACGTGCCACTGCACATACGCTTTGACGTCACCGCAAAAACCCTGGACGGAAACGCTATCAGCCCTACCTTGCCGGCGATTACGATAGATGAAAGCTGGTTCGCATCCGCCAGCCCGGCCAGCGTCGCTACCGACGAGAAAGTAACGCCGCCATCACCCGAAACGCAAACCGAACCGGAATCCGTACCCGCGCCGCCGATGGAGGCGGCGGAAGCAACCACGAATTGGGCAATGGTTATCGGCATTGTAACGTTCGCTAATTTACTATTGTTCGGGATTGGATACGCCGTTTACCGTGCGCTGAACAAGTCCAATCTGAAAAAACAGCAGCAACTTTTGGAGAAGCTGACGTGATGACCGCTGACGCCGCATTGATAGTCTTAATGGTGGAATTACTGGCCGGCGTAGTGCTTTTAGCCGGGATTCTGTTTTTTATGTCGCGAAAAAAACAAAACCGGGAAATCGAAGCGATCGATAAATTCATCAGCAAATTCGATGAACAAATGTTTCTGAAAAATCAGCCTTTAGAGCAACTGTTAACCGACAATTGCGGGCTGGACAAACAATCGATCGACAATGTGTTGCACGAGGTTTCCGAATCGGAACGGGCGCTGCTGCACAGCGTGATTCAATTTTTCCTGCATCGGGAAATGGCCTTGCTCTCCCAGATCGACCGAAAAATCGGCCAATTGTCCGCACCTTACCAACGTTTGCTGACCGACGTTGCCGCCGGTAAAACCACGCACAGCGTAACCAAAGCCCCACCGGGGCTGGAACGAATCAACGAGCAATTAGTGTTGCAGTTGGACACTGCAATGAAAACCATAGACGAAATCAGCGCGGAATATGCGCGGGTATTTGCAGGTCACCAAAGCCAACTGGAATTGGAAAACAGTAGTAAAAAAATGCTGCAGATATTTCAATCCACAATCGATGCGGCCAAGCATCATTCCAAGCAGTGAGGCGCCGGGATGAATTTGCTATGGCTGATTGGTTCGTTGACGACGGCATCGGTTGTCATCTTGATTACCGGCGTATTGCTTCTGATCTGGCGAAACAAAAACCAACGCCACCGGGATTTCGAACGGCTGCTGGACGACATTAAAAACCGCCAAACCATGCGCGGCAATCTTTTGGCCCGCCGTCTGGCGGATAAACTCAACGTCGATAAAACCGATGCCCTGGGGCTAAGCGAACAACTGATCACCGCCGAAAAATTGTTTTTGCAACAATTTATCGACCAACAAATGCAACAAAAGCCGATAGAACAGTTCTACGAACAACTTTGCGAGCTGTTAGACAGCTATCTGGCCGTCACTTGCCCTAAATGCCATGCCTCGAACAGCGCGCCCAGCTCCCACGACGCCACGCCTTTAACCGAAACTACCGGCAGCGAACCCGCGCATTCCGAAAATGCCGCTAACCCGGATGAACCATCCTGGGGCGACGTTTTTGACTGACCGCCGGTCACGGCGTAAGCAGCTCCGGCCCCATTCGCTCACTCTTCAACATCCGCACACCCACTCCCTACCCTAGAAACGTGAAACGTTACGCAGCCCTTTAACTAACGGGCCAAAAAAGCGGTCACCCGCTCACAGATAAATCCGGGGATTTTGATAAATTTTCACTCGAAATTTTAATTAACTCAGCAAGTTGGTTCGGTTGGTTTGCTTGCTGAGGTTTTCGCTGTTCAAGGTGACCGAGATGAAAACAAATACAATACTGCTTGCCTTAGCGTTGGCTATGGCATTTCCTACCAGCGTGAGTGCCAATCTGTTTAAAGAACAACACCACACGATCTATCACGTAGCAAAAAACAAAACGCTACTCCAAGTAACTAATCAACTGGCTAACCGTAGCGGGATTTCGTTCGAAATCAATGCCGACGTCGAGCAAGATTTGATTAACCGAAAACTTGCTGCCGCCAACTGGACGGAAGCTTTAAATCAACTGTTGGAAGGTTATAACTTTTCGGTTGAAAGCTTAAACGACAAAATTACGACGGTGGTTATCAGCGGCCGTAACGGCAGCGGCAATATCGCCGCGGATAGCGCGATCGAAAAGGCCAAGTTGATAGTGGTGCAACCCGAATCGAATGCCAATTTGCCGGAACAATATCGGCACTTCAATCAAGGCTCGGTCATGAACGTTGCTTTACCCATGGATGAATTACGGGATGTGGCCTCCGGCGACGACTTCGTATTGGACCTGCCGATAGGTCAATATACCGTCCGCCACGACAGCCAAATCGAACACGAAGACGGCAGCTCGACCTGGATGGGTTATCTGGGAGACGAGGGTAAAGGTTACAGAATTTATCTGTCAGAAGGCGACGCCGGGGTGATTGGAAACGTTTATACCCCGGACGGAGCTTACAACATAGAAACCGTCAACGGCCAAACCGTCATTGTGGACGTTAGTCAATCGGGCTTGGCAAACGCCGGCTTGGAACACGATGAAGTAGAGCCGATACCCGGTCAGCCGGCAACGATGAACAACCCGCTCTTGAGCATGAACAGCGAACTCGACAATCTGCAGATCGCAGCGGAACAAGCCAAAGCAAATGCCGAAACTTTGGCCTCCCAAGCGGAAACCCTATTGGCCGACTATCAGCAAGCCATCGCCGACGGCGTAGCGATTAAATCCGAAATTGCCAATTTAAAGTCCGAATTGCGGACGACAAAAGCCCAACTAACGGCAGTGCGCAAAGCGCTGGCAACCGCTAAAACCGATACTCAGTTAGGCGCGCAGCTTGCCCAATTCACTCAACAACTGAAACAAATTAAAAATGAATTACGCGCCAGCAGCAAAGCCCTGCGTACAACGCTAAAAGCAATCAAACTTGCCAAAGCCGGCTATAAGAAAAAACTCGCGCTGGCCAAAGCGGCACAAGCCAACGCGCTACAAGCGCAAGCAAGCTACGAAGCGCAAAAATCCGGCTCCAATGATACGGTCGCCAACAATTCTTCAGACAAGGTTATCGTCGATCTGATGGTGTTGTACACCACGGAAAATCAAACCGCCGACTACGCCAAACAACGTATCCAATATCTGGTAGACGTATCCAACCAAGCGTATCAGGATTCAGGCATCAACATGCGCTTACGACTGGTGCACACTCAGAAAACGCACTATTCGGAGGCTAGCGCGAATGCCACCGCCTTGTTCGATTTAGCGAACGACAACGGCGCGTTTGCGGGCACCGCCGCGCTACGCAATCAATACGGAGCGGATTTGGTCGTGTTGTTTCGCCCCTTACACGCCGCAACGGCCGGCAGCTGCGGCACTACTTACGTAGGCTTTGCCAACGGCGGCGACGCTCAAGCAAACACCGGTTTCGGAACGATAGGCGATGGTTATTCAAAAGACGAAGACGATAGCTTTTTCTGCGGTTCCAATACGTTTACCCACGAACTAGGCCATAGTTTCGGAACGGTTCACGACCGCGAATACAGCAGCTTTGCCGGAAAATTCGATTACTCCTACGCATGGGGTGTGGATGAAAGCTTCGGTACAATTATGAGTTATAAAGGCCCGGCGCTGATGTTGTTTGCGACGCCTGACTTAAGCAGCGAATGCGCCGGCGCTCCTTGCGGTTTTGCGGAAGGCGATGCCAATGCCTCGGATCAAGCCAAAACCATCAATTACACCGCACCTTTGGTTGCGGCCTATCGTCCGACTACCGTCAGCGTTCCGGTCATCGAATAAAAACCGGCGTAATCGTCTCCGGGAGCCTAAGCGTCTCCCGGATCATCGACGGCAAATACATGCGCTGCCCACTCCGTTTGCAACACAGCCCCCACTACTCAGCCGCCAAATATTGCCCCGGCCCTAACGGCTCTTCGTATCGGATGCCCTCCGGGAAATAAGCGTCCGTATTCGCAGCGATTTCCCGGGCAGCCAGAAATTGTGCGTAATAATTTCTGGACGCGAAACCGAAGGCCGGCCCATCGTAGTAGCGGACGATACGGGCGAAATCTTTACCCATATTGGATTGAGCCCGTTTCATTCCGCCGATACCGTGATTGTAGGAAGTGACCGCACTGGGCCAATCGCCTAATTTGCCGTAGGCATAACTCAGGTAGCGCGTCGCTCCGACGGCAGAGATAAAAGGGTCCAAGCGCTGATCGACCCGATTGTTGCCCGGCATAAAAGTCTGTGCAGCCGCTTTGGTGAATTGCCACATGCCTACCGCCCCCGCCGACGAACGTGCGGCCGGCTGAAACGAGGATTCCACGTGAGGCAACAAAGCCAATTCCTCCGGTAATCCGGCATCGCGGAAAATCTTTCTGAACTGTAAATTGTAACGTCCGCTGATTTCCATGCCCCGTTTGAAGCGCTCGCGCGTACCGCGTTGCGCCCTAACCCGGTCACCGGCCCCGGCCAACACGGTATTTACCGACAATCCGGCGCGTTCGAATTTATCGATCAACATTCTATCCTGCGGGGTTAATGGCGCGTTGTAACGGAGCTTGCTTTCCAACCCTGCGAGCTGACCCTTCCAATAATCCCGGCGCTCGGACATTAGACGCTTTTGTTCCGCGGTCAAGCCTTCGCCGACATAACCCGGCAGCGTCATCACTTCATACACGACATTCATATAGCGGTCGTCGTGATACGCCACTTCCGAACGCTGCCACACCGCGTAAGTCTTACGCCAAAAATCTACGGCAGGCTCCAATTCCGCCGGTTTGGGGAATTGCCCCGAATAACTCATCGCCGACACTACCTTAGGCGGCGGATTAGCGTTACGGGTATAAGTTCGATAAGACGTTGAATTATCCCGCTTTAACGCAGTCGTCTTAGGCGAACAACCACTTGCTAGGATCAAACAAACGGGCAGGGTTACAAAAGCAAAATGGAATCGATTCATCGTTTTATCGCGGGGTGGACAGCATGGACGAAAAACAACTGCGCGGTCGATTTGTGACGCAATCGCCAAGTTTTTCAAGGAATAATAGCGCTAATTTAAAGATTACGTGAATAGCAAATTTGAAGTGGATCAAATTTCTTGGGAGGCTGTTTTATAACGAGGCGCTTGAAATAAAAAGCCGCCCCCCGTCGAACAAGCATCTGTAAAAGGAGGAAATCAGCCGGGCCCAGTGTATTGTAGCCGTACCTGCTTACAACGCGGTCAAATTGCCGAAACGCGGCCGCCTCTATTGCTTTAGGTCGCAGTCGTTTGTTTGAAAGGTAAAAGCCTCGCGGCATCGGTTTGGTATTTTAAAACATGCTGTTTTTCACGCTCGGTAAAATCGGCAATCAATCTGGCAAACCGTGGATCCTTGATCCAATGGGCGGATTGGGTAAGTATCGGTTCGAAACCTCGGGCAATCTTGTGTTCGCCTTGCGCGCCCGAATCGAATCTCTGCAAGCCCTGTTGAATGCAAAATTCCAGCCCTTGGTAATAACAGGCTTCGAAATGCAAAACGTCGTATTCTTCGCGGCATCCCCAAAAGCGTCCGTACAGACAATCCGACCCGACAAAAAATAAGGCTGCACCGACGTAAGCGGCGTCTTTAACTGCGAATACCAATATGCAGCTCTCCGCCATCTCTTTGGCGATTTGTCGAAAAAAGCTTTCGGACAAATAAGGCTCGCGCCGCCGTTTGTAGTAGGTCATCGAATAAAACTGAAATGCCACATGCCATTGCTCCGGAGTAGCCTCCGTCCCGGCTATTTGCAACATATCGATGCCTTGTTCGGTTACCCGCCGGCGTTCTTTCTTAATCATTTTGCGTTTGCTTGCATTGAGCGCCTGCAAATAATCGTCGAAATCTTTATATCCCCGATTAAACCACTGAAACTGTACATCATGGCGAACGATCAATTGCATCTCCCGCAACATGCCCAACTGTACCGCGTCGGGAAACAAACAATGCCAAGAGGAAATAGCCTGAGCGCGAACGTGGTCTAACACTAAATTCCAAATCAAACGCGCATCGACTTCGGGCGCAATCAACAACCGCGGCCCCAGACAAGGCGTGAACGGAATCGCGGTCAACCATTTGGGGTAATATTCCAAACCGTATCGTTCATGCGCCAGCGCCCATTGCTGGTCGAACACGTATTCACCCCAGGAATGCTGCTTCTGGTACATAGGCAACGCGGCAATCAGACTTTCCCCTTGCAGCACCAACAAATGCCTTGCCTGCCAACCGGTAGCAAGGCTGGCCGCACCGCTACGCTCTAAAGCCGATAAATATTCGTGGCGAAGGAAGGGATAAGCGTCGACCAATAAACGATTCCAGTCCTGTGCCGCCACTTGGGCCAGACTGGCGATAACTTTTACTTGCATCGGCATTCGCGCTACAGTCAAAACTTCACCATAGCACCGATTGTCCGCCATGACGACTGAAAAACCCTTCTCGCAAGCCTGCGAAAACAACAAACAAGCGATATTGGAAATTTTGCAAACGGTCTTCGTAAAGCCGACGACGATTTGGGAAATCGGCAGCGGGACCGGCCAGCACGCCTGCTATTTTGCCGCCAACCTTCCGCACCTGTTCTGGCAAGCGACCGATCGCCGGGACAATTTGCCCGGCATTCGGCTATGGCAAGCGGACGC
Organism: Methylomonas rhizoryzae; assembly: GCF_008632455.1. Taxonomy (NCBI): domain Bacteria; kingdom Pseudomonadati; phylum Pseudomonadota; class Gammaproteobacteria; order Methylococcales; family Methylococcaceae; genus Methylomonas; species Methylomonas rhizoryzae. The sequence goes on along the minus strand of NZ_CP043929.1, from coordinate 4,120,572 downwards.
AAAGCTAGCGAATCTTGGACAACCGCTATCGCTGGACGTCAACGATGAAGCTTGGCCGGCCGAACGAATAGAAGCCGTGTTTACCGCCAATACCCTGCACATCATGAGCCAAGCGGAAGTCGAAACCTTGTTCCTGCGTTTGAACGTCTACCTATCCGAACAGGCGATTCTCTGTATTTACGGTCCCTTCAACTATGCCGGGAATTACACCAGCGCCAGCAATGCCCGCTTCGATGCGTGGCTCAAAGAGCGCAACCCTTTAAGCTGCATCAAACATTTCGAACACATCGCCGGACTAGCGGCGCAAATCGGCATGACGCTTACAGCCGACCATGCCATGCCGGCTAACAACCGCTTATTGGTTTTTCAACGCCGAACGGATTCTCAACCGACTAGCCTAAATTAGTCCCAAAGCCAACCGCCGCCAACCCAATAAGAGGGAGGCGTTTCATCTTGAATTACCATCCCGCTGTAGACCTGAACAATAGACCGTCTGCCTTTCCCGTGAGACCGGCGACTGTCAGGAGCAAAACGTCTCGCTACTTGTCTAATTGCGCTTAACAAACAGTAGCGCCAAATCAGGCTAGACCGGGGCCGACGAAAATAACCATAAACAAAAGTTAACTTTTGTTAAATTTTGGTTATCATCCAGCAATACGGCAAGAGATTGCCCCCCATCACTACAAAAATAACAATCAGCGGAGGTTACGGCCATGAAACCGCAACAACGGCACACCATCACGAGCAGCAACAACGGCTTCACACTTAAAACCTTGGTTCAGTCCATACGCGATAAGCATCAGAAGCCTTCCGCCGACAATCGGCCCAACCATCCGCCTTATTCTCCGCAACACCTTAAGCTGGAACGCCTGGAGCCGCGCCTTTTGCTCAGTGCGGACCTCGCAATCGACATCGGCCAAGACCTGGCCTTGGAAAACCAAGTGCCGGGCGACCGCATCTCGGTCACGCTGAATCTAAGCAACGACGGCGATGCCTCGGTCAGCAAACCGGAAGTCGCGGTCTGGGCCTCTTTAGACGACATGCTGGACGAAAACGACATTTTGCTGGGCAGCGGCAAAGCCACCGGCAAATTGGCGGACGGTCAGGATAAAACCGTAAAACTCAAGCTGAACTTGCCGAAAGACTTAATCCCCGGCGATTACACCTTGTTCGCGGAGGCAGACCCGAACGCGAAGCTCACCGAAAACGACGAGACCAACAACGTCACCAACATCGGCACCCTGAACAACATTTGGGCGTTCGGCGAAGTGGACGGCCACAAAGGCAACGTCACCTTAAACGTCGAGACCGAAGACGGTACCGAAGCCAGCTTCAAACTGACCGGCGGCGGCAGCGGCAGCGTCAGCTATGCCGACGGCCAATTCGCTATCCAGCTGGCCGATACCGGCAACCGCTCCAACCTGACCGTCAACATCAAAGACGGCGACGGCAGTATAGGCAGCATAACCAGCGCTACCGGCCTCAGCTCGATCAAGCTGATCAACGCGCCATTACAAGGCGATATCCAAATCGGCGGCAATCTGGCCAAACTCAGCTTGGACGACGTATTGGGCGGTAGCGTGGTCATTGAAGGCACCAGCGGCAAGCTGAACGTCACAGCCAAAGACATCAAAGACCTCAGCTTCGACAGCGCCACGGCCATCGGCAAATTCACCGCCAACGAGTGGCTGGATGCCGACGATACCGCCGACAGCCTAACCGCTCCGTCGTTGGCGGCCTTGAAAATTAAAGGCGATTTTCAAGCCGACCTGAACTTGTCGCAAGCCGACGCCAAAGGCATGACCCTGGGCAGCGCCACGATAGGCGGCGACAGCAGCGGCGAATGGTTAGTGCTAGGTAAAACCGGCCGTTTGTTGTTGGACAGCACTTCCGGCAGTTGGCACGGCACCTTTACCGGCGAAATCAGCTTATTGAAAACCAAGGGCGATTTGGCCGGCACGCTGGATACGCCTAACGTCAAAAACTTGCAAGTCGGGCGGAATCTGAACGCCGCCGTACTCAACATCGGCGCCAACCTGGGTAGCGACGGTGCCTTGGGCGGCACCGGCGATGCGGCCGACAGCTTCGGGCAGGCCGCCATCGCCAACTTCTTCGTTAAAGGCGACGTCGCCGACAGCCGGATTCGCATCGGCATGAATCCGACCAACGGCAGTTACGACGACGGCGACGACAGCTTGCTGAGCGGCACCCCGTTCAAAAAAATCACTGTGCAAGGCGACTTGACCGGCACCACCAAAGTGTTTGCGGCCGCCTTCCCGGCTCGGGTCAAAATCGGCGGCAGAAATCAATCGTCCGCTGATGTGGATCAGTTCCTGACTCAAGCCCCCGGCCAGGAAGTATTGATCGACTTGTCCGCTGCCTTGCAAAACCCCGGCACCAACAACGTCACCAACAACATTGGCGTCAGCGGAACCGTCGACACCTCCGGTACCGGCATTCAACTCAAGGTTCGATTCGACGACGCCACCGGCTACAGCGACTTCAGCGGCAAAGTCGGGGATGGCGGCAGTTTTCAAATCAGCCATCAAGAATTGGTTGCGCTATTCCCGAACCAGCAAATAGCCGACGGAGCCCATACCATTCACTTTTTAGCCACTAATGCCGAAGGCGGCACTAAGTCATTCGACCTTAGCTTTACGCTGGATACGGTAGCCCAATTCGCCAGTTTCGGAGTCTCCGAAACCGACGCGGTTGGCGGCGACACCAGCAAAACCGCCGCCGCCAACGTAGTGTTGCGCGGTAGCGCCGAAGCCGGCTCGCAAGTCAGTTACGGCAACCAAACGGTTTTAGTCGGCAACAACGGTAACTTCACCCTGCCCGGCGTAGCACTGACGCTTGGCGACAATAGCATCACTTTAGCCATTACCGACCCGGCCGGCAATGTCAACCAATTAACCCGCACTTTGACCCGGGTCGATCAAACCCAGGCCGACCCGGTACTGGCCTGGAACGACATTGCCTTGCACGCCATCCAGCGCGACGTGACCGACCCGCCGATCGCCACCCGTATGTTGGCCATGCTCAGCTTGGCGCAATACGATACCTTGGCGGCTATCGAAGGCACGCAAGCCTATATGGTACAGCGCTCGCTAACCGGCGAGGTCGACGCTCAGGCCGCCTTGGCCACCGCCGCCTACCGCATTTTGACCTTGAGCTACCCGGCGCAAAAAGCCACTTTCGATGCAGCTCTAGCTTCCGATCTCACCCTGATAGCCGACGGTGCGGCCAAAGACAACGGCATCGCCTTGGGGTTAAGTATTGCCGATGCGGTCTGGGCCATACGCGAAAACGACGGCTCGGACGACTACGATACTTATATCGGCAGCGAAGAACCCGGCGCCTGGCGGCCTACCGCCCCGGCTTTCGACTTACCGGACGAACCGCATTGGGGGAATGTGACGCCGTTCGCCCTGGATTCGGCGGACGAATTCCGCCCGGCCCCGCCTCCGGCCTTGGACAGCGCCGCATACACCGAAGCCGTCAATGAAATCAAAGCTCTAGGCAGCGCCGACAGCAGTACCCGAACCGCGGACCAAACGGAACAAGCCTTGTTTTGGGCCGACGGCAAGGGCAGCTTCACCCCGCCCGGGCATTGGAACCAAATCGCGTCCGAAGTCGCTTTCGCCCAGGGCAACAGCCTCAGCGCCAACGTGCGCTTGTTTGCCCAATTGAACGTCGCCCTGGCGGACGCCGGTATCGCCTGTTGGGACGCCAAATACACCTACGGCCTGTGGCGGCCGATAACCGCCATTCAAGACGCCGAGTTCGACAACAACCCGGCCACCGAGGACGACGACGACTGGCGGCCTTTGCTTCTTACCCCGCCGCACCCGGAATACGTATCCGGCCACTCCACCTTCAGCGCCGCCGCCGCGACGGTATTGGCCGCCACTTTCGGCGACGACGTCGCGTTCAGCACCACTTCGGCGACATTACCCGGCGTCACTCGCGACTACACCAGTTTTAGCGAAGCCTCGCAAGAAGCCGGCCGCAGCCGGGTGTACGGCGGTATTCATTACGAATTCACCAATCAGGCCGGCAACGCGCTGGGCAACCAAGTCGCCAACGCGGTTCTGACCCGCTTTGCGCTGACCGAAGACACCCAGGCGCCGGTAGTCATCGTCGACAATGTCGCCGCTTACGCCAAAGACAACCCGACCCTGACCGGACAAGTAGTGGACAATCTATCCGGAGTAGCCGGCGCGCAATACCGCATCGACGGCGGCGACTGGCAAACGCTGAACCTGGATGCGGAAGGCAAATTCAGTATTTCCACCGCATTTGCGTTGGACGGCTCAGCCGACGGCAGCCATAGCGTATCCATCATGGCAACCGACGCCTCCGGCAACGCCAGCGGCGCCTATACCCGCACCTTTACGCTGGACACCCAAGCGCCGACCGTCACCGTAACCAGCTTGGCCGAAGGCGACAGCTTGACCGCCAACATCCGCTTGAAAGGCAGCGCAGACGGCACCGGCACCACGCTGACCATGCTGAATTACCAATTCGACACCGGCACGGTGCGCAGCTTGATTTACGACAGCACCGGCAAATTCGACGACTTATTGCAATACGGCGACTTGAGCGTCGGCGAACATAGTTTGAAAATCACCGCCCAGGATTCGGCCGGCAACCAAACCGTGCAAACCTTGACGGTCAAGGTCGACGCGCTGGCACCGTTTACCATCACTAAAATCAGCCCGGCCGACGGCAGCGCCAACGTCGGCGTCACCCAGCGTCCGCAAATCAATTTCAGCCGCGCGGTCAACCCCGCCACGCTGACCGGTAAAAATCTGTACGCTACGGCGCCGGACGGCACCAAACTGGCCACCACCATCGTTCCCGCGGCCGACGGCAGCTTCGCCTGGCTGTTTTTCACCAATCCCATGCCCGGCGGTTCGGAAATCACCATTCATGTGGACGGCTCCAAAATCCGCGCCGCGGCGGACGGCAGCTTTCTGGACGCGGACGGCGACGGCACGGCCGGCGGCGAGACCACGGTCAGCTTCACCACGGTTAGCACCACGGCCATTACCGGCACTAAATTGATCGGCAAGGTGGTCGACCCCGGTCCAGACCTGGAGCCTATGACTTTCGACGACATCCGCCGCGGCCCGGACGGCGTGCCGCATACCGCCGATGACGTGTTCAAATTGCCGATAGCCCACGCCAAGGTATTTATCCTGGGCCACGAGGACCAATTCGTTTATACCGATGAAAACGGCAATTTCGAGCTGACCGACGTTCCGGCCGGCGAAGTGAAATTGGCGATAGACGGCCGCACCGCCACCAATGCGCCGGACGGCGTATTCTTCCCGGAAATGGTCATGGCGCTGGAAATCAAAGCCGGCGTCACCAACACCGTGATGGGCAGCATGGGCAGCGACGAAGAAAAACTGGCCAATGCCGACCGGGTGGAAGCCTATCTGCCGCGCATCGCCAATACCGTATTGCAGGACGTCAGCAACAGCGAACCGACCACCATCACTACGGCCAACGCCGACGCCGCACCGAATCTGACCCCGGAAGAGAGGGAAAAACTAACCCTGACCATCAATCCCGGCACCGCCGTCGGCGAAGACGGCACTATAGTGGACAACGCGCAGATCGGTATCGCCACGGTACCGCCGGAATTGGTGCGCGACATGCTGCCGCCCGGCGTGTTGCAACACACCTTCGACATTACCATCCAGGCGCCCGGCATCGCTACCTTCACCGACCCGGTAGAGATTACCTTTCCTAACGTATTCAACGCCGCACCGGGTACCAAACTCAACATTCTGAGTTTCGACCACACCACCGGCATGCTGGTCATCAACGGCACCGGCACCGTATCGGCCGACGGCTTGACCGTGGTTTCCGACCCCGGTTCCGGCGTGCGTGCGCCGGGTTGGCACGGCATGACGCCGCCCGGAGGTTGTGGCGGCGCCCCAACTCCGCCGATGCCGCCGCACGAGCCGGATCCTAACGACACCAGTGATCCGAAAGAGTACATTACGCTGCCGCTGATTACCGACGAAGGCGGCAGCTTCGACTTCCCGGACATGAGCTGGACTGCGCCCGATCCGTTACCGGATACGCCGCCGACTCCGCCCGATCCATCCGGCTGTCCGCAACCGGCCCCGGATTTACCGGACGAAAAACAGCCCTACATCCAGGTTACCATCACGGTCGACGGGCCGCTGGGCGATTACATGAAACAAACCGGCGACGTCGCCCTGACCGGCGATTCGTTCGCATTGCGCGCAGGCACCGGCATCACCAAGACCTTCGACATGGTGGCTAAAACCTTTGCCGAGCTATCCGCCAACGGCATGAAAGACTTCGAAAAGAACGTGCTGTTCGGCAGTTCCATCACCATCGAGGAAGTCACCGGCCGGCCGGACGGCAGCACCCACACCACCACCAAAGAATATCTGTTGACCCGTTATGTGGACGCTACCGACGACAACCATACCGACGGCCAGACCGAATTCTCCAAAACCATCAACGACGGCGCTGCCGGTATCCACCGGGTTGCCCCGATCGAATTCCGCACCGGCTCGCAAAAACCCGAACTGAACATCAGCAGCGGCACCCATTTCTTCGACGCCTCTTCCAGCGGAGAACTGTGGTTCGATCCGGTCAGCTCGGGCCTGCTCAGTGCAAGCGAGGAACTGACAGACGAATTAGAGATTAAAAACCCGCAAAACGGCGACGTGGCCGGCACGATCGACTTAAAGGGCGTCGGCGCGGACAAGCAAGTGTGGGATATCGACGTCAGCAGTCTGGAATCCACCCTGGCCTCCATCGCCGGCGGCAGCGACGGCAACGTCGATTATTCCTTCGTTAGCGCTGCCGAAATCAAGCTGTTCGATAATTTGGAAGACGACGGTGTTACCGCCAAACCGAACGAACGCAGCGATCTGGCCAACGACATCGCGACCGCGATGTACGGTTTCTACAGCGGCTTTACCGACGGCTTGGTAGGCGGCGGCACCTTGCTGGGCGACGAAATCGAAATCGTATTCAGCACTTATAGCGAAGGCGGCGTCGCCAAGGCCGGCTTGTACGGCACTTCCAGCCCGGCCGGCGGCGTGGATAACGTATTCGACCAAAGCAGCGGCTCCAGCGAAGATACGGTCTCCACCGTCATCAACAACATGAACAACTACAGCAAGGCCGAGCTGGCGTTCAGACTGGACAATTCCATTAACCCCGAATACGACGGGGACGTCAACGTCCATCCCGACACCCATTTCGAATATTGGGATTTGGCCGCGCAAGCCACCCCGCGGGCAACCTTTATTCAAATGGTGGCTGAGACCGCGGCGCACGAATTCGGGCATACCCTGAGTTTGGCCCACACCTACAAAACCTTCGCGCCTAATCCCAGCAAACAAACCGGCCCCGGCAACACGCTGGACTTAATGATGGGCCATGCCGGCGACTTGCCGTCCTCGCACGGCGGCAATCTGTCGCTAAAAACTCAAACCAGTACCGCGCTGAAAATGTCGCTGGATTTGAACTATACCGCGGCCGACGCACAAGTCATCTCCAATTACTATTACCAAAACATTGTGGTGGAAGGCGGTTTCTCTACCCCGGCCGAAGATGGCGGCGAGGAGCCGGAAACCCCCAACCTGGTGTTCCAAGGCCCGCATTTGGCGGTATTCGACGCCGACGCGGAAATGGGCATCTTCGGCGACATGGATTTCGGCAACGTAGCGGTCGGCGGCACGGTGCAAAAAAACCTGTTGCTGATCAATTACGGCAACGAAGACCTAAGCATAGCCGGCCTGACCTCGGCCGGCGGCGCGTTCACGTTGGGTAATCTAGCCCCGAACACCGTGCTGCATCCGGGCGAATCGGTTAACGTCACGCTGAACTTCAGCCCGGCAACTATCGGCAGCTTTACCGGCACGATCAATCTGAATAGCAACGCAGTCAACGGTCTAACCAAAATCGATCTGGCCGGCTTCGGCCAAAACGCCGCAGCCACCGCAACGGCGGTTTACGCCAACAACAATTTTGGCGGCGCCGATCTGACAACCGGCCAAGTCACCCGCAGCTTCACGGTGCGCAACGACGGCCAACAAGACTTGGTAATTTCCGGCCTGTCGATAGCGAACGGTGCCAGCGACTTTAGTCTGGTCAACGCGCCAAGCGACCTGGATACCAATCCGATCACGCTGGCTTCCGGAGAAACCTACACTTTCGAAGTCAAATTCGACCCCAGCGCTACCGGCTTGTTGCGCGGCACAGTCAACGTCACTACTAACGACCCAGCTAACGGCACCCTGAAAGTCAACGTGGTCGGCACCGGTTACGACAAGTCTTACCAATATCATTGGGGCAACGATTACGTCGCGGTCGAAGTCGACGGCACGGTGTTACGCACCCAAAGCGGCAACGACGGTTATTTCGAATTCTTCCTGCCCTCCGACAAGGCTTACAAAATCACGGTATTCGATCCGGAAAGCGGCTTGGTCGCCCACGGTTCCGGCACTACCCCGGCTTCCGGCGGCGGTACCGATCTGGCCTCCGGCCTAGTATTCCGGCCTTCCACCGCCATCGACACAGACGGCGACGGTTTGCCTGACGACGCCGAATTCGCCATCGGCACCAACCAGAACAAAACCGACACCGATAAAGATTCGCTGGACGATTTCACCGAAATCGAGCAAGGCTTGGATCCCTTGGGCGGTTTGGCGATACCGACCGGCATCGTTTCCTCGGTCGGCCTGCAAGGCAGCGCGGAAGCCGTCGCCATGCTCGGCTCGACGTCCGGCGATTCCGGCTTGACCGCACTGGTCGCTACCGGCAACAAAGGCTTGGCCATCATAGATGCCTCCAAATTCAATTCGCCGCAGGTTTTGGCCGAGCTGGCGCTGGACGGCAACAACACCGATGTGGCGGTGGACGCAGCCCGCAACATTGCCGCGGTGGCCGGCGGCAGCGCCGGTCTGCACATTGTGAATATCGCCGATCCGAGCAATCCGGTGCTCAGCAAAACCTTAGCTTTCGTCAACCCGGTCACCCACGTCGACATTCGCGACGGCGTGGCTTTTGTCACCACAGGTACCGACATCGCAACTGTCGATTTGAACACCGGCGAACTGATAAACACCTTGAATTTATCGGCGTTGGGCGGCAACACCCTGGCCGATCTGGCCATAGACGGCAACACCCTGTTCAGCCTGGACAGAAACAACGTGTTGCGCACGATTGGCATTGCCGGCGACGAATTGACGCCCCTGGATTCGCTGAACGTCGGTCTCGGCGGCGGCAAATTGTTCGTGGGCGGCGGGGTGGCCTATATCGGCCGCAACGACGGTTTCAACGGCGGTTTCTCGACGGTAAACGTCAGCGACCCAAGCAACCTCAGTTTGTTGAGCGGGCCGGACAGCACCAACCTGGGCGGTAACGCCATCGTCGCCAACGGATCCGGCTTGGCGGTCAGCGTCGGCAACCCCGGCGGCGTATTCGGCAACAACGCCTTGGACGTGGTCAACGTCGCCGACCCCACCGATACCGGTAATCTGGTTACCCGCATCGACTTGCCGCAAACGCCTAAAGACGTCGTCCTGGCCAACGGCTTGGCCTTTGTGGCCGACGGCAGCGGCGGTTTACAAATCGTCAACTACGTCAATTTCGACACCTTGGGCGTGGCCCCAACCGTCTCCATCAGCGTCGACGGCATAGACGCCGACCCGGCCACCGACGGCATTCAAGTGTTGGAAGGCCACAGCATCCGCATCCTGCCGACTATCACCGACGACGTGCAGGTTCGCAACGTGGAACTGTTGGTCAACGGCCAAGTGGTCGCCAACGACATTGCCTTTCCGTTCGAACTGTTCACCCAAGCACCGGCCATCGCCACAGGCGGCGACAGCTTTACCGTGCAAATTAGAGCCTCAGATACCGGCGGCAACGAAGCCTTGTCCAACTTGATCACGGTGGACGTGGTGCCGGACACCTTCGCGCCCAACGTCACCTCGGTCAACGTCAACGAAGGCGAAGAACGTTACATCGTGCGCGCCATCAATGTCGTATTCGACGAACCGATCGATACCGAGCTGTTAACGTCCACCGGCGTCACCTTGATCGGCGCCGGAACCGACGGCGTGCTGGATACCGAGGACGACGTCAATATTCCGGTGAGCATCGACAGCCGCGCGTTCGGACAGCGGGTCAGTTTCCTGATCGCCGGCATCCTGCCGCCCGGACCTTACCGCTTTACCCTGCCGGCCACCGCAATCAGCGACTTGGCGGGCAATGGCCTGGCGGATCCCATAGTACGCAACTTCAGCATCCGCACGGCCAGCGATATCGTCGCCGCATCCGGCGTACCGGACGTGCCTACCGCACCGGCCGCCAACCCGGGGCAACAATTCGGCATTTCGGTACCCTTCGATCCGTCCACCGCTAAAGCGGATTTCACCGTGATAGACGCCGGCGGCAGCCAATCCACGCTCAGCCTCAAGGCCAACCGCTGGGACAGCGCCACCGGCGTCGCTTATTTCGTGGTCCCCATGAACGCCGTCACCGCCGACATTGTCGTGTATTCGCAAGTCGGCGAGGTGCGAACCGATTTTGCCGACGGTACCTTCCCGTTGCAAATCGTGCCTGTCATTAGCGGTTTCGAAATCAACTCGGTCAGCAGCGACGGCAGCAGCGCCAGCGTCACCCTGTACGGCAGCGGCTTCGTCGAAGGCAACGGCAGCGAATACCGCTTCGGCAACGGCGATAGCGCGTCGGTTGTGCAAGACTTAGACCCAAGCAGTGGCCCGGACGTACAGCAAACTTACGACAACAACCTGAACCAGTACGTCAACAGCCGGGTGGTACTGACCGTACCGCTGACCGACGGGGCATTCGGGCCGATTACGGTCAAAACCGGCGGCGGCGTCAGCGCGGCCTTCACCACCAGCCTGGACGGCATCGCCGCCACCGCCTTGTCCGGGACGCCGGCCGACGCCGGTCAGGCCTCGGCCAACCCCGGGCAAAGCATCACCATCAGCGGCGCCGACCTCAGCGCCACCACCGACGTGCTGTTTAGCTATACCGATTACAACGGCAATCCGCAGATGGTCAAGGTCAGCCCGGCTACCGTGTCGGCAGACGGCAGCAGCGCCACCGTGACCGTGCCTTACGACGCCAACGGCATTGCCAGCTTGCGCCTGTTCGGCAGCGACAGCCGCTTGAGTCTGCAAATCGTGCCGGTACTGCAAAGCTATAGCTACAACGGCAATCTGTTGCTGTACGGTGCCGGCTTCGTCGAAGGCGGCAGCCAGTTCGCGGTCGGCGGGGTTACGGTCGACGACACCGTCGTCGACGACGGGGTAGATGTCAGCTATTACTACGACTACACCCGCAGCACGTACATCAACAACGGCCACGCGATTTTGGATTCCGCCGACCTGCCCAACCACGGCTTCGGCAGCATCGTGGTCACCACCGCCGGCGGCAGCAGCGCCGGCTTGCCGTTGAACCAATTGAAAGTAGCCGCCGCCGGCACCAATCTGGGCGACCTCGCCATCGATGCCGCCGGCGATTTGTGGGTGAGCGATTACACCAACCCCGGCCATTTGCTGCGCCTAGACCCGGACAACGGCGCCGTACTGCAAACCATCACCCTGACCAACAGCTTCGGCACGCCGTATTTGTACAACCATTCCGGCCTGCAAATCGTCGCTGCCGAGATGAGTTTGAACGGTACCAACGTACCGGCCGGCAGCCTGTTGGTATTCAACGGCTACCCGAACACCGACCAAGTGTTTGCCGTCAACCCGGCCGACGGCAGCATCCTGGCCAGCCTGAGCTTGAGCGCCAACCACGATTTGACCGGCGCGGTATTCGACCCCGCCAGCGGCAACCTCTTCCTGACCGCCAACAACGGCAATCAAATCGTCGAAGTCAGCGCCGCCGACGGCAGCGTGGTCGCCAGCTTCGAACCGCCGTACAACATCCAAAGCTGGAGCGGCCTGGCCATCGACCCGGCCACCGGCCACCTGTGGCTGGGCGCTTACAACGGCGGCGGCGAGCTGGTCGAATACGCCATCGGCGCCGGCGGCACCAGTTTGACCGAAGTCGGCCGCTACGACGCCGGCGGCCAGGGCATAGACGGCGGCAACCGCATCAGCGGCCTGAGTTTTGCCGCCGACGGCAGCCTGCTGGCTGCAACCACCAGCGGTATCGTGGTCAAAATCGACCTGGGCAAAGACGCCGCCACCTTGGCTCCGACCCTGACCGCCATCGACGCGCTGGCCGCGGCCGGCACCCCGGCCGACGCCGGCCAAGCCTCCGCCAACGCCGGCCAGATCATCGAACTGACCGGCTCCAACTTCGGCCCCGGCACCCAAGTGCTGTTCCCGGTCCGCGACAGCAACGGCAACGTCGGCTTGCAAGCCGTGGTGCCGCAGCTGATCAACGCCGACGGCACCCGCCTGCAGGTGCTGGTACCGCCAACCGCCACCAGCGGCGACGTCCGCATCAGCAACCTCGGCACCCGCGACTTGGGCTTTACTAGCTATACCGATTCGATCTACCGGCAAGTCACGGTCAGCTTCACCGCCGGCAGCGACAGCGCAGAAGTGCGCTTCGCCGACGGCGGCTTGGAAGACTTAAGCAACGAAAGCTGGGGTATCGATAACGTCCTGGTCAAACAAGGCGGCAGCACGGTATTCCAGGACGACTTCGAAGGTGGCGCCGACGCCGCCTGGAGCGATCCGGCCACCAGCAGCGCCTATCAAGCCAACTTCACCGAGTTTTCCGGCCGCTTCAACAACGCCAGCCAAACCCTGAACTTGAGCGGCTTGACCGCCGGCCAGACCTACACGCTGAGTTTCGACTTGTACGTACTGGACAGTTGGGACGGCGTCAACGGCCCGGACGTGTTCGACGTGTCGGTGGACGGCGTCAGCGTATTGCACGACAGCGTCAGCAACTACAATCTGCAAGTCGCGCAAACGCTGAACAGCAGCGACGGCATCCGCCTGCAGATCGTACCGACCCTGACCGGCATGGACGGCCGGCCCAACCAGGAAAACCTGTTCTACCTGTACGGCTCGGGCTTCATGGAAGGCGCCAGCACCCTCACTATCGGCGGCATCGCCATCCCGGATCAATACCTCAACCAAAGCCCGTTGGACATCTACAGCAACAACACCGCCCTCAACGCGGTGTCGCCGTTGACCCTGGACGGGCCGATCCGTATCACCACCGAAGGCGGTTACGCCGAACTGGCCGGGCCGACTTTCGGCAACCAGCCCTTGGCCGGCTTTACCGGCATCCAGGCCCAAGCCGCCAGCGGGCTGGCGGCAGACGCCGACAGCCCGGCAGCCAACACCGGCCAAACCATCGTTTTGACCGGCCAGGGCTTTACCTACAACACCCTGGTGCAGTTCCAAGGCATAGACGACAGCGGCCAAGCCGGTCTGATTACCCGCACCGGTACCCCGAACGGCGACGGCACGCAATTGACCATCCAGGTACCGGCCTTGGCCGTCACCGGCCCGGTCACCGTCTTGGGCAGCAACGCCAGCTTCGAGCTGCAAGTCGTGCCGACCCTACGCTCGGTCGGCGGCACCATCGCCGCCGGCAATACCCTGGTCATCGAGGCTTCCGGATTGAATGCCGATGACTTGATCATCAACATCGACGGCCGCCCGGTCGGTGACTTTAGCGTTCGCACCTTGTACGACGGCACGTATTCCTATTACAACGACCAGCAATTGCTGACACTGACCGTGCCCAACGGCATTACCGCCGGCGTGATAACCGTTGGAACCGGCGGCGGCATCGCCAGCCTGCGCCTAGGTGCTAACATCACGGTGCTGGACCCGCTCAGTCCGGCCGACGACGTCGGCGGCACCTTGGATACCGCGCTGACGCTCAACGTCGGCAGCAATCAAAGCCGGCAGGTTAACGGCAACATAGGTGGCACCCTGGCCGGTTTCGACGTCGACATGTACCGTATCGACGTTAACGGCGGCGACGTACTGAGTTTCGACCTGAGCAACAGCAATGATGACTACCATATCCTGAGAATATTCGATGCGGACGGCAATCAGCTGGACATCAACTATTTTTACAGCAACACTACCGAACAAATGCATTGGACCGCACCGGCCGGCGGCAGTTATTTCGTAGGCATCAGCGGTGCTTACAACTCCAGCTACGACCCGAACGTCAGCGGCAGCGGCGAATCGTCGTTCTATACCGGCGATTATGCGTTAAACATCGAACGATTGGCGGTCGATAGCTCTCGTCTGACCGGCATTACCGCCACCGCCGCCAGCGGCACCCCGGCGCAAGCCGGCGTCGCCTCGGCCAATACCGGGCAAACCGTCACCTTGACCGGCAGCGGCCTGACCAGCGAGGATCAAATCGTTTTCACTTCTATCGATAGTTCCGGCAATCTGTATTCCAATACCGTCGATCCAGCCAGCGTGGCAGAGGACGGCAGTAGCCTGACCGTCATAGTGCCCAGCGACGCGACGACCGGCTCCGTCCGTTTGGAACGCGATTCCAGCGGCGTATTGCTGCAAATCGTCCCTTCCCTGGAGGACGTCAGCATGTTCCCCAACGCCGATTTCATCGGCGGTACCCTGAACATCAGCGGCAGCGGTTTCACCGAATCCAGCACCACCATCAACATCGGCGATCAAGTCATCGTCGACTACAGCCGCAGCTATAGCCCCTATGTCAGCAACACCAGTTTGAGCTTGACGGTGCCCGACGGCGCAGCGACCGGCCCGATCCAAATCGTGACCGCCGGCGGCAGCAGCGCGATATTCGATTTGAGCTTAACCGGCATCAGCGCCACGGCCGCCAGCGGTACCGCCGGCGGCAGCGGTGCATCGGCAACCTCCGGGCAAACCGTCACGCTGACCGGTAGCGGCTTCAAAAACTCGACGAGTGTCGTGATGAGCGTGGTCGATCCATCCGGCACCGCTAAAGACATCATCGTCCGCCCGTCTTTGGTCAATGCCGAAGGCACCGAAATGCAAGTGATCGTACCTTTGAACGCGATTAGCGGGGTAGTGAGGGTACTCGGCGACAAAACCGCCACGGCCTTGGAATTGCAAATCGTACCGACGATCACCGGCATGGATGTAAACAGCGTCGCTGCCGACGGCAGCAGCGCCAACATCACCCTGTACGGCACCGGTTTCGTCGAAGGCAATAACAGCGAATACCGCTTCGGCGCTAGCGGCTTGGTCTTGTTAGACGCCGGCGCGAATACCGGCCCGGACGTACAGCAAACTTACGACAACAACCTGAACCAGTACGTCAACAGCCGGGTGGTACTGACCGTACCGCTGACCGACGGGGCATTCGGGCCGATTACGGTCAAAACCGGCGGCGGCGTCAGCGCGGCCTTCACCACCAGCCTGGACGGCATCGCCGCCACCGCCTTGTCCGGGACGCCGGCCGACGCCGGTCAGGCCTCGGCCAACCCCGGGCAAAGCATCACCATCAGCGGCGCCGACCTCAGCGCCACCACCGACGTGCTGTTTAGCTATACCGATTACAACGGCAATCCGCAGATGGTCAAGGTCAGCCCGGCTACCGTGTCGGCAGACGGCAGCAGCGCCACCGTGACCGTGCCTTACGACGCCAACGGCATTGCCAGCTTGCGCCTGTTCGGCAGCGACAGCCGCTTGAGTCTGCAAATCGTGCCGGTACTGCAAAGCTATAGCTACAACGGCAATCTGTTGCTGTACGGTGCCGGCTTCGTCGAAGGCGGCAGCCAGTTCGCGGTCGGCGGGGTTACGGTCGACGACACCGTCGTCGACGACGGGGTAGATGTCAGCTATTACTACGACTACACCCGCAGCACGTACATCAACAACGGCCACGCGATTTTGGATTCCGCCGACCTGCCCAACCACGGCTTCGGCAGCATCGTGGTCACCACCGCCGGCGGCAGCAGCGCCGGCTTGCCGTTGAACCAATTGAAAGTAGCCGCCGCCGGCACCAATCTGGGCGACCTCGCCATCGATGCCGCCGGCGATTTGTGGGTGAGCGATTACACCAACCCCGGCCATTTGCTGCGCCTAGACCCGGACAACGGCGCCGTACTGCAAACCATCACCCTGACCAACAGCTTCGGCACGCCGTATTTGTACAACCATTCCGGCCTGCAAATCGTCGCTGCCGAGATGAGTTTGAACGGTACCAACGTACCGGCCGGCAGCCTGTTGGTATTCAACGGCTACCCGAACACCGACCAAGTGTTTGCCGTCAACCCGGCCGACGGCAGCATCCTGGCCAGCCTGAGCTTGAGCGCCAACCACGATTTGACCGGCGCGGTATTCGACCCCGCCAGCGGCAACCTCTTCCTGACCGCCAACAACGGCAATCAAATCGTCGAAGTCAGCGCCGCCGACGGCAGCGTGGTCGCCAGCTTCGAACCGCCGTACAACATCCAAAGCTGGAGCGGCCTGGCCATCGACCCGGCCACCGGCCACCTGTGGCTGGGCGCTTACAACGGCGGCGGCGAGCTGGTCGAATACGCCATCGGCGCCGGCGGCACCAGTTTGACCGAAGTCGGCCGCTACGACGCCGGCGGCCAGGGCATAGACGGCGGCAACCGCATCAGCGGCCTGAGTTTTGCCGCCGACGGCAGCCTGCTGGCTGCAACCACCAGCGGTATCGTGGTCAAAATCGACCTGGGCAAAGACGCCGCCACCTTGGCTCCGACCCTGACCGCCATCGACGCGCTGGCCGCGGCCGGCACCCCGGCCGACGCCGGCCAAGCCTCCGCCAACGCCGGCCAGATCATCGAACTGACCGGCTCCAACTTCGGCCCCGGCACCCAAGTGCTGTTCCCGGTCCGCGACAGCAACGGCAACGTCGGCTTGCAAGCCGTGGTGCCGCAGCTGATCAACGCCGACGGCACCCGCCTGCAGGTGCTGGTACCGCCAACCGCCACCAGCGGCGACGTCCGCATCAGCAACCTCGGCACCCGCGACTTGGGCTTTACTAGCTATACCGATTCGATCTACCGGCAAGTCACGGTCAGCTTCACCGCCGGCAGCGACAGCGCAGAAGTGCGCTTCGCCGACGGCGGCTTGGAAGACTTAAGCAACGAAAGCTGGGGTATCGATAACGTCCTGGTCAAACAAGGCGGCAGCACGGTATTCCAGGACGACTTCGAAGGTGGCGCCGACGCCGCCTGGAGCGATCCGGCCACCAGCAGCGCCTATCAAGCCAACTTCACCGAGTTTTCCGGCCGCTTCAACAACGCCAGCCAAACCCTGAACTTGAGCGGCTTGACCGCCGGCCAGACCTACACGCTGAGTTTCGACTTGTACGTACTGGACAGTTGGGACGGCGTCAACGGCCCGGACGTGTTCGACGTGTCGGTGGACGGCGTCAGCGTATTGCACGACAGCGTCAGCAACTACAATCTGCAAGTCGCGCAAACGCTGAACAGCAGCGACGGCATCCGCCTGCAGATCGTACCGACCCTGACCGGCATGGACGGCCGGCCCAACCAGGAAAACCTGTTCTACCTGTACGGCTCGGGCTTCATGGAAGGCGCCAGCACCCTCACTATCGGCGGCATCGCCATCCCGGATCAATACCTCAACCAAAGCCCGTTGGACATCTACAGCAACAACACCGCCCTCAACGCGGTGTCGCCGTTGACCCTGGACGGGCCGATCCGTATCACCACCGAAGGCGGTTACGCCGAACTGGCCGGGCCGACTTTCGGCAACCAGCCCTTGGCCGGCTTTACCGGCATCCAGGCCCAAGCCGCCAGCGGGCTGGCGGCAGACGCCGACAGCCCGGCAGCCAACACCGGCCAAACCATCGTTTTGACCGGCCAGGGCTTTACCTACAACACCCTGGTGCAGTTCCAAGGCATAGACGACAGCGGCCAAGCCGGTCTGATTACCCGCACCGGTACCCCGAACGGCGACGGCACGCAATTGACCATCCAGGTACCGGCCTTGGCCGTCACCGGCCCGGTCACCGTCTTGGGCAGCAACGCCAGCTTCGAGCTGCAAGTCGTGCCGACCCTACGCTCGGTCGGCGGCACCATCGCCGCCGGCAATACCCTTGTCATCGAGGCTTCCGGATTGAATGCCGATGACGTAGTCTTCACGATTGACGGCATCGCCGCTACCGTAGTTGACATCCGCACCCTGCGCGACGGCAGCGGTTCGTCCAAAGATCAGCAGCTGGTTACGCTGACGGTTCCGGACGGTGTAAGCGCCGGGGTGATTGGCGTCAGTACCGGCGGCGGTAGCGCCGGCCTGACCACAGGCGCTAGCGTTACCGCTTTGGATAATTTGGCCCCGGCCGACGACGTCGCCGGTACCTTGGCCGACGCGCTGGCCTTGACCATAGGCAACAACCAAAGCCAAGAGGTCAGCGCCAGCATAGGCGGCACCCTGGCCGGTTTCGACGTCGACATGTTCAAACTCAATGTGAACGGCGGCGACGTATTGACCTTGAACGTAGACACCGGCGACAGTTATCACTTGCTACGCTTATTCGATGCCGACGGCAACCAGTTGTCGTCACGCTACTTCTTCGCCGGAGACTCGTCCGAGCTGCAGTACACTGTACCGTATACCGGTAGCCTATACCTCGGCGTCAGCGGTTACTACAACGCCAACTACGATCCCACCGTCAGCGGCAGCGGCACCAGCTCATCGTTGGTCGGCGATTACACATTAAGCGTGGAACGATTGGCCGGCAGCACTACCCGCTTGAGCGGCATTACCGCCACCGCCGCCAGCGGCACCCCGGCGCAAGCCGGCGTCGCTTCGGCCAATACCGGGCAGACCGTCACCTTGACCGGCAGCGGCCTGACCGGCGACGACGACGTGGTCTTCACGACGGTCGATAGCAGCGGTAATTTGCGCGAACAAACCGTGTCGCCCACCAGCGTCGCCGAAGACGGCAACAGCCTACAAGTCGTGGTGCCGAGTACCGCGATCAGCGGCCAAGTCCGCTTAGCACGCGAAAACGTCGGCATTCTGCTGCAAATCGTACCGACGTTGAACGACTTCAGCATGAGCGCCGGCAACGGCTTTATCGGCAACAACCTTACCATCACCGGCAGCGGCTACATGGACGGCGCTACTACCGTCTCGATCGGTGGCGTCGATATTCGCGACTATAGCTCGTCCTATTTACCATACGTCGACTCCGCCAGTCTGACGATTCCGGTACCTGACGGCGCGGCCGGCGGGCCCATCCAAATCACCACAGCCGGCGGCACCAGCGCCGCGTTCGGGCCGAGCTTCACCGGCATTACCGCGACCGCGGACAGCGGCAGCGCGGTCGGCGAAGGCGCTTCCGCCAATCCGGGCCAAACCATTAGCTTGACCGGCAGCGGCTTCGATGCCACCACCGACATCGTGTTCCAAGTGGTCGATCAATCCGGCAATCTGAGCGATGTCGTGGTCAAACCGACCAGCGTCAACGAGGACGGCAGCGAAATCCAGGTGCAAGTGCCGTGGAATGCGGTCACCGGTACGGTGCACATCGTCGGCGACCAAAACGGCGCCGCTTTGTTGCTACAAATCGTCCCGGCGGTTACCGGGGTGGAAGTCATCGGCATCAACGGCAGCTCGATGCAGATTTACCTGTACGGCAGCGGTTTCGTGGAAGGCGCAAACAATGCTTACCGTTTCGGCGCCGACGCCGACAGCACGGTCATATACGATCCCGGCACCGGCACCGGCCCGGACGTGCAGCTGATCTACAATGCCACCCTTAACCAATACGTCAATGGCCGGGTCTATATGACCGTGCCGATCACCGCAGGTACCTTCGGGCCGATCGGCGTGGTCTCCGCCGGCGGCAGCAGCGCTGCGTTCAACGTCGATCTGGCCGGCATCAGCGGCACCGCCGCCTCCGGCACGCCGGCCGACGCCGGTAAAGCTTCAGCCAATCCCGGTCAAAGCTTTACCCTGAGCGGCAGCGGCTTTACCGGCACCAGCGACGTATTGCTGACCTATACCGACTATGACGGCAACGAAAAAACGGTGCGTATCCGCCCCGATTCGGTCGCCGACGGCGCCGGCAGTGCAAGCTTTACCGCGCCGCTGGATGCCAACGGCGTGGTCAAAGTGCGCATGTTGGGCAGCGATACCACCTTGGAGCTGCAAATCGTACCTTTGCTGGACAGTTTCGACTACAACGGCAGCTTGTTGCTATATGGCGCCGGTTTCGTCGAAGGCGGCACCCAATATGCCGTTGGCGGGGTTACCGTGGACGACACGGCAACCGGCGACGGCGTGGACGTCAGCTATTACTACGACAACAATAGAAGCACTTACGTCTACAACGGTTATGCGGTGCTGGACACCGCCGATCTCGACCACAACGGCTTCGGCAGCGTCGCGGTCACCACTGCCGGCGGTACCAGCGCCGGTTTGGCGTTAAATCTGCTGAAAGTGACGGTGGCAGGCACCAATCTAGGCGACGTTGCCGTCAATGCCGCCGGCGAATTGTGGGTCAGCGACTATAGTAACCCCGGCCATTTGCTACGCATCGATCCGGCTAACGGCGATACCTTGCAAACCATTACCCTGACCGATGCCTTCGGTACGCCGTATCTTTACAATCACGCCGGACTGGAAGTATTGACTTCCGACATCAGCCTGGGCGGCACCAACGTGCCGAGCGGCAGCCTGCTGGTATTCAACGGTTATCCGAACACCGACAAAGTCTTCGCGGTAGACCCGGCCGACGGCAGCATCCTGGCGACGCTGACTTTGACCGCCAACCACGATTTGACCGGCGCGGTTTACGATCCCGGCACCGGCAACCTCTTCCTGACCGCCAACAACGGCAACCAAATCGTCGAAGTCAGCGCGGCCGACGGCAGCGTGGTCGCCAGCTTCAGCGCGCCGTACAACGTGCAAAGCTGGAGCGGCTTGGCCATCGATCCCAACACCGGCCACTTGTGGCTGGGCGCCTACAACGGCGTATCCACCCTGGTCGAATATTCCATCGACGATGCCGGTGCCACGCTAACCGAAGTCAGTCAGTTCGACGCCGCCAGCCAAGGCATAGACAGCAACAATCGGGTCAGCGGTCTGGCCTTCCAAGCGGACGGCACCTTGTTGGCATCGACGACTCAGGGCGCCGTGGTCAGCTTGACCTTGGCTTAAGTGACGTTCCTCCAGTACCCGCACTGCTGCCAACCGGTGGCGGTGCGGGTGTTTGGGATATTGGCTGTACTCGATTGTCCTAGCTTAGCTAGCATTCCCGTCAACTCGGATATCGCCAAACCGGGACACTCGGCGCAGAACAACAACCATAGTGCAAACAACGAATTGAGCGGTGCCCATAATAACTACCTAGCTTTCGGGATATACGGAAAGGCAATAAATTAGAACCGGAGGATGAACAACGTGAAGCCCATCGTTCGCGACCTATGCACCTCAAATGCCCGGCTAAGCGATACAGGAACCGCTAACATGGCAACCTCTAACGCTGCTTTTGGCATAGTCCGAATGATATACAGTTGGGAAAAACCCCTGGCAGTCATAAAGTTATTGGTACAACACCGCTTTTGTAGTAGATATACGGAAACTATCTAATCACTAGTTATGCGGACAAGACAATGAGCCATGATCCAATATTCAATTGATACTAACGAAAGAGAGATTATATATGTTGCTCTAGCCCTAACGAGCGTGGGAATCGTTTCGCTAACGCACGTCTTACTTGAGGGCACTACGTTGCAGGAATTTGCCGCCCCTTCAGCAATGGTAGTTTTTTTAGCTTTGATTGGGCTTTATGACAAATTTTTCTGGAAGTACGTTAGCGCAGTCGGACTTAGCAACATCCCTAACCTAAATGGTGTTTGGGAAGGGACATTAGAAAAAAATAATGGACAGGGCTTCCCGGTATCAATGCATGTAACTCAAACGTGGAGAACTATGCAAGTTAGCATGGATACGGACACAACTACAGGATCTTTGCAGGTTGCAAGTATAAGTGTGTCAAACAAAAACCGTCCTATCGCGAAATGGATTTACAATCTGCGCCCTAGGAATTATGCACTACAGGAAGGATACAACCCACACGCGGAGGGTGTGAATGAATTTAGAGTTATCAGAAGCGGTAGTGAAATGAAACTCGATGGTTCATATTACAGCAGTCAATTTCGTGGCGGGAAAATTGTGCTAAGTAAAAAGTAAGATAATCCATAACAAAACGCTCAAGCCGACCCGCTTCCGCTACGCTCCAGCGGTCGGCTTAGCTTTGCGTTAAGCATCCTATGAAATTGAGCCACCAAGAATACATAGAGAAAAATCGAAAACGTGCAGTTGAGGTGGCAAGCGGAATGCTTGAGGGATCTATACCTTATCTAGCAGGCTGTT
Source organism: Methylomonas rhizoryzae (assembly GCF_008632455.1). Lineage (NCBI taxonomy): Bacteria > Pseudomonadati > Pseudomonadota > Gammaproteobacteria > Methylococcales > Methylococcaceae > Methylomonas > Methylomonas rhizoryzae. The sequence continues at coordinate 4,098,208 of NZ_CP043929.1, read as the reverse complement.
GATTTTATCTCCCCTGTAACCCGCATTGGCTGGTTGAGTCAGATGTGTTGGTAAATCATAAAGTATTGTTCTAAATGATAAAATAGTTCTATCTCCAATATATTGCACTGTCCCCATGCGCGGCGCCGACATTACTCAAGAAGACCTGTTCAGTTACCGAACCCTGGAAAGCCGGATTCCCAAAAAGCATCCGCTACGCAAGCTGCGTCAAGTGGTCGACTTGTTGCTCGCCACGCTAAACGACGAGTTCGACGCGCTCTACGCTCGTCGCGGTCGAGATTCCATTCCGCCGGAACGCTTGTTGCGCGCCAGTTTGTTGCAAGTGCTATTTTCCATCCGTTCGGAACGGCAACTGGTGGAGCATATCGACTTCAACCTCTTGTACCGCTGATTTGTCGGCTTGACGATAGATGACGAGGTGTGGGATCACTCGACCTTCAGCGCCAACCGCGACCGTTTGCTCAACGAACGGATCAGTCGTTTGTTTTTCGAACGGGTACTGGCCTTGGCCGAGTGGAAACAGCTGATCTCTGACGAGCATTTCTCGGTGGACGGCACACTGATTCAAGCCTGGGCCTCGCACAAGAGTTTCGTCAAGAAAGACGGCTCGACCCCGCCGCCGGAAGATGGCGGCCGCAATCCCACGGTCAACTTCAAGGGCGAGAAACGCAGTAACGAAACCCACGCCTCGACCACCGATCCCGATGCCCGGTTGTACAAAAAGAGCGAGGGCGACAAATCGCAGCTGGCTTTCCTCGGTCATGCCTTGATGGAGAACCGTAATGGCTTGGTCGTCGACGTCGAAGTCACCCAGGCCACCGGCACCGCAGAACGCGAGGCGGCCCATGCCATGGTCAAACGCACGATCCACAAACCGGGCGCGACCTTGGCCGCCGACAAAAATTACGATACGCAGGATTTTGTCGCCAAGTTACGCCAGCGCAAAGTCACGCCGCATGTCGCCAGCAAAGACAAAGGCTCCGCCATTGACGGTCGCACAACCCGGCACGACGGTTACCGTAAAAGTCTCAAAATCCGCAAGCGGATCGAAGAAGTCTTCGGTTGGGCCAAGACAGTCGGCCCGCTACGCCAAACCAAGTTCCGGGGGTTAAAGAAGGTCGCCGCGCAAACGATTTTTACCTTTGCCGCCTATAACCTGACGCGCATGGGTACCATTTTCGGCTGGCGATACAGTACCGCCTAGGCGGTGGTGCGCCTGAAATCCGCCAAAAGGCGGAATTTAACGCCCTTCGGGGCGAATATAACCGGCTAAAACCGGTTTTTGAGGTGTGATCGGGCTTCCAGAAGCCCAACAAAACCAAAAAATGGTTTTGAAGCCGAAGGCATATAGGCAAATTTCAACACCCTGCTAGAAGGCGCCATTGAGTTGTCGTCACTGAGATTTGAAGTTGGTTTGCCAGAAGACGACAAAGACTTTCTGGCATTCACTCTGGTTTCATCGGAAATTGACCATTTGCCGATTGGTGCGCCGAGGCAGTTTTGGTCGCGAGAAGCTCTTTCTCGTCTTGAGCCTGAAATACAGCGGTCTATAAAGTGGGCAAAAGAAGTTTCTATATCTGAATGTAAGTCTATTTTGGCAAGGTTCAATGCTTAACCAACGGGTCAACTTGACCGGCAAAAGCTACGCTCCTATAGTCGCTACGCTTTCGCCGGCAAGTTACCCTTATCGTTATGTTGCAAGGTGAGCAATGGGTTTGCAGGAAAAATGGAAAAGCATTGAGCAAGAATTGATGGCTGCATATCAGTTGCTCCCTGAGAATGTCATCGAATCCGATAATGGATACAGAGAAAATGATTTCTTGTCCTATATTGAAGCCAATGAACTGCTCCTTGCAATGGAGGAACTTGATGGGGTGATTGAAGATAATCCGAGCCCCGGCAAGGAGTTTTGGACTCATCTCATAAATGCAGCAAAATTAATGAATCACAATCATGCCATTAGATATGAATCTATCCGTTCGGCAACATAACACGGCGCTCCAGCCGACGGTAAGCGATTGTTGAACGACGTAGTTGCGCAGAAACGGCCAATGGTTTAGCCGTTATGGTTTAGGCCGTTTGATTGGCAATATGCCAAGGCAGCAGTGCTTCGAAATCCTCGGCGGTCTTTGCTGAGGGTAACTTCCGGAACAAATCAACCAGATAGGTGTAAGGGTCGATGCCATTGGCCTTGCACGTTTCGATCAGCGAGTAGAGATTGGCGCTGGCACGGGCGCCGGCCACCGTGTCGCAAAACAACCAGTTGCGGCGACCGACGACAAAGGGACGTATGGCATTTTCGCAGAGGTTATTATGTGTGCCTTGCTAAGGCGCATCTGATTCGTCGGTGTAAATCCGACCCGGCTAACTCTCGCTCCAGCCGGAAGCACTTGGGGCGGCTCGGGAGGTAACAAACGGGCTGAAGCACTCCAAGAAAAGGTCTCCCTGGGAGATCAGCGGGCCATGCGGGCCATAACGTGAGTGAACACTGAGCAGGCCTCGAAATGTCGTCGTGGGAGCCGACCCGCCATAATAACGGGGAAGGCCGATGCTTTTACGGAATCGAGCGACAGAGTCGTAAGAGTCCCACCGGGGTAGTGGTGATAGCACGCATGGGAGAGATCAGGTGGGCAACAAGGGAAGTCCCTGTGGGTGCCCTGATGGCACCGGGCAACGGCGATCCCGTGAGGGATGGAGCCGGCCTGCAGGGATGGCGGAGGGGCGCGTAGTAGTGGTGAAGCCGGGTAACGCCGGTAGAGCGAAGGCGCCCTGTTTCGAAACGTGATGAGGAAAGTGATAAGAGCTAAGGGGATTGACGTGAGTCTACCAACCTCGACAAGTACGGTTCAGATATTACAGACTTCATTGCAGGCGAAAGCCAAAGCAGAACCAGACTACCGTTTCTACAGCCTATGGGATAAAGTCTGTCGTATCGATGTGTTGCAAGTTGCCTACCGGCGCTGCCGCGCCAATCGTGGCGCTCCTGGCTATGATGGCATCCGCTTCGAGCCGATCGAAAACCAAGGGCTAGACGGCTGGCTGGAAAGAGTGCGGCAGGAGTTAGTGGTCGGCGAATACCGGCCGCAGCCCCTGTTGCGCGTGTGGATACCCAAGGCCCAAGGCGGACAGCGTCCTCTGGGCATTCCGGCTATCCGTGACCGCGTGGTCCAGATGGCGGTGTTGTTGGTGATCGGTCCGATTTTTGAAGCCGACCTGCTTCCCCGACAATACGGATTCCGACCTGGAGTCGATGCCAAGATGGCGGTCAGAATGATCCATTTCGGTATCTCCCAAAGGGGCAAACGGGAAGTCGTGGACGCCGATTTGTCTAACTACTTGAACACGATTCCCCATGGTGATCTGATGCGCTGCGTTAGCCGCCGGATCGCGGACGGCACGGTGCTGGCTACGATCAAACAATGGCTAAACGTAGCGGTGGTGGAGCATTGCGAACACGGTGAGCGCCGAACCACGGAAGCGAAGGACACGGGTCGAGGCACCCCGCAAGGCGGTATTATCTCGCCCTTGCTCAGTAATCTTTACTTCCGGCGCTTTCTTTTAGCCTGGCAGAAATTTGGATTTGCCGACCGGCTTCAGGCCGAAGTGGTGAACTATGCCGATGATCTGGTGATTCTCTGTCCGAAAGGACGGGGTCAGGCAGCCATGGAGGCCATGCGGTGGCTGATGAACCGACTGGGGCTGACGGTCAACGAGAAGAAAACCCGTCTGGCTATGCTGCCAGAGGAGCAGTTTGATTTTCTTGGTTACACCCTGGGCCGATTCTACGGCAAGGATGGACGCCCTTACTGGGGAACACGTCCGTCGAAGAAAGCGATCAAGCGATTAAAACAAGGTATCCATGACGCCACGTCATCGCGCTGGAACGCCAAACCGGTGCAAAGCCGGATTGACGAACTCAATCCGATGATTCGAGGTTGGGCGGGTTATTTCAATCAGGGACCGGTCTGCCCAATCTACCGATGCATCCAGGATTACGCGGAGCGACGGCTGCGAATCTGGTTAATGCGCAGACGTGGTCAGCGCGGAACGGGGTATCGCCAATACCCTGACGAGTACCTGTATGAAACTCTGGGGCTCTACCGCCTGCCACGTACGCGCGCCGACCTGCTGAACGCGAAGGCTTGAGGTTCGAAAGAAAGCCGGATGCGGGAAATCTGCACGTCCGGTTTGACGAGCGAGATGTGGAAACGGAGCGATGGTTAGGCTAATGAGGCACTGCCAAACGAAAGAGGCAGCAACAGTTAGGCCTAACCTTAGGCCATCGCGCCACATCTCGACTCTACCAATAGGCCAAGCACCGTTCTCGACAAAGCGGATCAGCTTCGGCCATTGCGACGACAGGTAATGCAAGGCCTTACCCAGCAAACTGCCGGGGGTGACCGCATGCAGATGCTCTACCAGCAAGCCTTCGATCTTGGCTAACACTGGTTTGCTCAACTGTTGCCGCTGCTGTCCACGTTGTTCGACGCTCAGGTCTTTCGCTTTGGCTTCAATGGCGTAGAGTTGGCCTATGGCGGCAATAAACTGCGTCGCCAGTTGTTCCGGGCCGCGCACGGCTTTGGGTATGGCGGTTTCGGCTTCGACAAAGTAACGGCGCGCATGCGCCCAACAGCCGAGGTGAATGACACCGCGCACCGCCGCAATGGTGTTATACACTTCATAGCCGTCGCTCATCAGGACCGTACCGGGTTTGATGCCGTCATACAGCGGCTGCGCATGCGTGCCGCCGCGCCCCGGCGTGTAGCTGAACAGTCGGATCGGCGGCCCGGAGCCGGTCATCTGTGCCCACAAATAACTTTTCGTTTGCGCGGCGCGCCCGGATTCCTTAAGCACCTGCACGGCGGTTTCGTCGCCCAGGATCAGATCGGCCTCCAGCAGATGGTCGCGCAGTAAATTGATGATGGGCTGCACCGCCTGCCCGACCCGTACCATGCTGGCCGCCAGCGTGGTGCGCGACAGATCGCCGCCGAAACGGCTGAGTAATGCAGCTTGTCGGTACAGCGGCAGACCATCCTGGTATTTGGCGGTGACGATCCAGGCCAATGCGGCTTCGGTGAATAAGCCTTTGGGAATGATGCGAACCGGTGCCGGCGTCACCCGAATGCTGTTGTCGCAGCAGGGGCAGGCATATTTGATACGGTGATGCTGAATCACCCGAACCTGTTGCGGCACGATGTCGAGTTGCTCGCTGATTTCGGCGCCGATTTCCACCAGCCGACTGCCGTCATGCGCGCAGAGGCGTTCGGCTTCCGGCAGTTCATGCCGCACAATCTCGCGCGGCAGATGCGGATCGAGTGGTTTGCGGCCGCGTTTTTTGCGGTTGTGGCCGGCCACCTCGATCGTTTCGGGCGTACTTTCCTCGGCGACCGGTGCACCTTTAGGGGCTAAGGCTTCGGCTTCGTTCAGGAATAGGTCGCGTTGTGTTGGGTTGGCCCGCGCTTCAGACTTGGCGGCATACAGCTTATGCAAAAAGGCATCCACGCGTTCTTTCAAACAATCACGCTCGATCGTCACTAACCGCAGTTGTTGAGTCAGCCGTTGTTGCTCGGTCAGCAAGGTTTGCTGGTCGGATAGCAACGCTTGGTATTCGTCAGCGGACAGCGTGATGGTGGTCGTCATGCCGCTATTTTATTCGATTTAAGCCATTGTTTCAGCTAACTTTTGCATACCTTCGTGCCGGATGCGGCCGCATCGCCGCCAGGTCAATACCGGCTAACAGCCAGTGCAGTTGCTCGACCGTCAACGTGACGACAGCCGCCTCTTTCGGCCAGCAAAATCGATCCGTCTCCAGCCGTTTGAGCATCAACCAGAAACCGGTACGATCCCACAGCAGCAGTTTGATCCGATCCCGCCGCCGATTGCTGAACACATAGATGGCCGGCTCAAAGGGGTTCAGGCCTAATGCCTGCTCGACCAACAATGCCAAGCCATTAATGGCCTTGCGACCATCGACCGGCTCGCGGTGTAGGAAAACCTTTAATCCCGGTTCGAAGCGGAACATGGCAGCTCGGCTAAGACTTTCAAAATCAATGGTAGATCGGTCAGCGCACCAGAGGGCAACGCCAGTTTAACGCCGTTGGGCAACTCCGCATTGAGTATCGACTCAGCCGATTTTTCAGCGTTCAGTGAATGAACGGGTACAAAAGCCGGCAATGCTAACGGAATGTTCGTGTTCGGTTGCCCCGTTTCACGGTAAAGCCCCATCCACTTGCGCAGCAGATTGGCATTAATACCGTATTCCAGCGCGACCTTGGCTACCGAAATACCCGGTTGCAAGCAAACGTCCACCAACTCCCGCTTGGCTTCCGGATCATACAGACATCGGCCGTCTCGACCATGTCCCACGATTAATGGGCGCGATAATTGAATCTTGTGCTCCTTCATAGGTGTCCACCTTGTGATAAGTGGACACTATCTTCACGCCTTTCGGTCTGCTTATACAGATGTGGTTAAAAGATCGCTTACTTTGTGATCGTTGCGGCGAGTTAATTTATCGCAGATCAATTCATGTAGAAAATTTGAACTTGTATGATACAGGCTCTAAGCAAGCATATATAAATTCGCTTGTTAAGCTAGAAAATGTTAGTGAGGAAGTTGCAACTTCTTGGGCAGAGCATGGCCTTTTTGAGCTTTGTACATTAAAAACAAGAAACTGTCTTGTGTGTAACATGAAGCTTGAAACTTGGCAGGCAAAAATGTGCTTAAAGTGTGGCGCAGACTTTGAGCCTTGGGGTAAATTCAATGTTAAGACATAACCAGTTGCTCCAGCCGACCCAAAAAACGCTACACGCTTTTCGCTCGGCCGATCTTCAACGTTAGGAAAAGGTGATCGAATGTTTCTACGGAATTTAAATCTTTTCCTACCGTATTTTAGTCTGCTAAGTACTGTGCTGGGTACTATGCTTTCCGGCTTTATTTACATCTTCTTTATGAAATTTTTCCCCGAAACCGCTAATCCATATTTGGTGCCATTTACATCGTATTTACTTATTGCAATTGCGCTCATTATTGTTTGGCACAGCATAGGCCTATCTCCAAGCACAATTATTCCTGAGCGTGAAAAACGTTTTAAGCAGGGGCATCTTTTAGTGGCTATAGCAAATGTCATAAGTATCAGCACCACAGCGCTTGTGTTACTTATTGTCTTCAAATATGCAGCCTTCGGAAATTTGCCTTTCCTCTTAATGCCATTTGCGCTTTTTGTAATCGTGGCGTGGATTGTTGGTTTAATTATGATCTGGAGTTCCCGCGCCAATGCCTAACCAACGGGTAAACTTGACCGGCAAAAGCTACCCTTGTCGTTAGGCCGCATGACGACCCTCGTTCTCCTCCCCGGCATGGATGGCACCGGGATCTTGTTCGAATTCCTGCTGCCTCACCTTCCTCCCGGAATCGTCCCAAAGGTTGTCTCATACCCCGCGCGTGAGTCGCTGTCTTACGACGAACTCACCAACTTCGTGCTCGGGCAGTTGCCGGACCCGCCCTTCGCGATTCTTGGTGAGTCCTTCTCAGGACCGGTAGCGGTAGCTGTTGCTGCTAGGAGCGCACCTCTCGCGGTAGTTCTGGTTTGCTCGTTCATTGGCAATCCAAGGCCGATGCTCACGCCGCTCAAGGCACTGCTCGGCTGGCTGCCATCGCCAGCAATGCTCGTCGGCCCCTTGAGCCTGGCACTCATGGGATGGAACCAAACCCCAAACCTACGCGCGGCACTGTCGTGCTCGCTCGAGACGGTCGAGCCGGTGGTGCTTCGGCACCGCGCCGCCGCAGCACTTTCGGCCAACGCTCGCCCCAGCCTTGCACTGCTGCGCTGTCCCATCCTCTACCTACAGGCGACTCACGATCGAGTTGTCCCTTCTTCGTGCGCCCGAGAGGTGCTGCGCGTCCAACCGGCCACCACGGTAGCCAAGCTGGAGGGGCCACACTTCCTGCTCCAAACAAGGCCAGCCGCAGCGGCACAGGCAATCGAACAGTTCCTCCGCCGGTCCGAGAATGTTGATAGGGATAGTTTATCAACCTATTCGGATGTCCTTTTTTATTAGACCACTACAGTTAATAAACCGGTTACGCTTATCCGCGCTTATGGAGTGTTAAGCCCAGATTGACGGCGATATGAGCCAATTCCGCGCTGGTGTCGACCTGCAGCTTTTTCTTGATTTGCGTCGCGTAGTTGGCTACGGTTTTTTGGCCCAGGCATAGTTGGTCGGCGATGCGTTGTACCGTCATGCCTTGTGCCAATAAGCCGAATACGTCGAATTCACGGGGCGAAAACGCCGCAATCGCACTCTGGTGATCGCTGGGTTCGTGCAGGTCTTCAACGGATTTCAATAAGCCGGTTTCGATGTAACGCTCGCCGCCGGCGATGCGCTGCAAGGCTTCAACCAAGATTTCGGGGGCGCTGTTTTTGGTGATGTAGCCTTTGGCGCCGGCATTAAGTGCACGATTGACGTATACCTGTTCGTGATGGACGCTGAATACCAGGATCAGCGCCGAGCCGTCCCGCTGGACAATGCGGCGTATCGTTTCCAAGCCGCCTATGCCGGGCATGGACAAGTCCATGACGATGACTTCGGGTTTTAATTCTTCCACCATTCGGATGGCTTGCTCGCCACGAGAAGCTTCGCCGATCACTTCTATCGTTTCGCTGGCCGACAGCAACATTTTGAAACCCGCCCGCACTACGGCGTGGTCGTCCACCAAAATGATTTTCGTTTTTGTACTCATGTCAAAGGTATGGAAGCGGTAATGGTCATGCCTTGGCCCGGTCTGGAGTTTACGTTGAACTCGCCGTCCAGCGAGCGTATGCGTTCCGCCATGCCGCGTAAGCCGAAGCCATGTTTTAAAGTATCCGGATTGCAGCCTTGTCCGTCGTCCGCGACTTTCAGTTCCAGCCTATTGCCGTTGTCGGCAAAGTATAAATCGATCTTTAAGCGGTTGGCTTTTGCGTGGCGGAGCGCATTGGTTAAACACTCTTGTATCACTCTGAATAATTGGCGAATCAGGTTTTTGTCCAGTGTGTCGACGGCCTCGTCGCAATCGATTTCCAGTCGAAGATTGGGGTTGCGTTCGGACCAATGGTTTAAAAGATCCTCTAATGTAGCCTTCAAGCCCAGTTCGGTCAGCATTAAAGGATGAAGTTGCTGCATCATAGAGCGTACGACGCTCATCAAGTGATCGCAAATCTGCCCGATCGATGCCGTGATTTTTTCGGTATCGGCGTTTCGGTGCGCAGCGGCAACCGCCATGACTTTAATAGCCGTCAGCGATTGACCTAATTCGTCGTGCAACTCTTGCGATAAGTGCTGACGCTCCTCTTCCTGTATCGCTAGTGAATGTTGGGTAAGCGCTCGGTTTTCCTGGCGAGTTTTATCCAATTCTCCCGTCATGTGGTTGATCGCATTAGCGATAGCGTCGAACTCTTGCGTGGAAAACGGCGGGAGTTTATAGCGATATTGGCCGGTTTCTATGGTCTGTAGACCCGAAACGATGATATCTATAGACTTCAACGACTTATTGAACACTAGGTTGACGGCTAGGAAGGTTAGCAGGGTTAAAGCCGAGATAGAGGTAAAAAACGCCACGCTTTCTTGCCAGACTTCGGTGATTTCGTCTAGCGGTTGCGCCTCGATGATCAAACTGACGGTTTCCCCGTCTTCGGTTTTTAGCCGGTGTTGAACTTTAGGGTATTCCTCTTTCACCCAATGTATAAACCAAGCCGGCGGTAAATCCCGGCTGTGGCTGGGTAACGGTTCGCCTGTGAAATGCACCAGTTGGCCGTCCGGCTTGTGCAATTGAATGCTTAAGTGCCGGGTTTGCCTTAAAGCGCTGAGACGGGATAAATCGGTGATTTGCTGTAAGGACGACGTATCGGTAATGCCTAGCGTGATGAGTTGCAAGGCTAAGCGAATCGAGGCATCGACTTCTTTTTCCACGGAAAGTCTGGCTTGCCAAACGACAATTGCGCCGCCAAGTACCAGGATGCACAGCGACGAGCATAAAATGCGGAAAAGGATTTGGTACCGAAGGCTCATGCGTTAAAAACCGTTAAACCGAGTATTATTTGGGAAGTACGGTTTATCGGCGATAGGAAAAATTCTTTTTTATATGTGAGCCAACGATTCAAGCCTTGGATGGCTGGTATAGCCGGTTTATGGCGCCGAATAAAACGCCGCTCGTGCGCGCGGCGTTTCCCATGAGGTCCCCCATTCTGCGAAGGTAGGAGGGCGAATATCTTTTATCCTATGTAGCGTAAGGTTTAGATTTGTTCGGAGCGTTGCTTTAGGTAAGCGGCGAATTCGGTTTTTATTTCGGGATGTAACAGGCCGTATTCTACGTTTGCCAGCAAAAAACCGAACTTCGAGCCGCAATCGTAACGCTTGCCCTCGAATTCGTAAGACAACACGGCTTCATCGTGCATTAAGGCAGCGATGGCGTCGGTGAGCTGAATTTCCCCGCCGGCACCGCGTCCGGTAGTTTCGATTTTTTGAAAAATGGCCGGGGTTAGAATGTAACGGCCAACTACGGCGATGTTGGAGGGTGCGACCTCCGGTTTGGGTTTTTCCACGATGGATTTTAGCCGACCAACGCGGGGCGCCATTGCGTTGTGCTCGACGATGCCGTATTTGTGGGTTTCTTTCGGGTCCACTCTTTCCACGCCTAAAATGCTGCTTTGTTCTTTGGCGAACAATTCCGTCATTTGCTTCATACATCCGCGCGCGCCGTCTTCGATCAGATCGTCGGGCAATATGACGGCAAAAGGCTCGTTGCCGACTACCGGTTTGGCGCACAACACGGCATGACCAAGTCCGAGCGCTTCGGCTTGGCGTATGAATACGCAGGAAACATGGGGTGGCAGCAGGTTTTGCAGCATTTTTAGCAATTCGGTTTTACCGTTTTTCTCCAACTCCTTTTCCAGTTCGTAAGATTTATCGAAATGGTCGGGAATCGAGTTTTTGTTGCGGCCGGTGATAAAAACCATGGTGTCTATGCCGGCCGCGATAGCTTCTTCAACGGCATACTGAATCAGCGGTTTATCGACTACCGGTAGCATTTCCTTGGCCACGGCTTTAGTGGCGGGAAGTGACCGTGTGCCGAGGCCGGCAACCGGAAATACAGCTTTAGTGACTTTTTGACTCATAGTGACTTTAGGTTGATGGTTGGTTTTGACGAATCCATGTTGGCAGCCTAGCATTTATTAATTCTTAAGCGTCGGCGGTTAGTTCGGGTTGTCGAGTTGGCGAAAATCGTGTCGGTTATGGGTTGTCGCCAGACGGCGTAGCTTGGAATCTAACGTGCCTAAACGCAATTAGCTGCGGTGGTCTGATTATTTTAGGTGATAATGCCGGTAATTTTTCACTCTTTCTGGAGAGATAGTGCGATGTTAAGACTGTTGGCGGCGCTATGGCTGGCGTCGATACCGGGTGCGGCCGCTATTGCAGACGATTTGATGCAGATCTATCAGCTGGCCAGGGAAAACGACCCCGATGCGAAGATAGGCGTTATCGATCAAGCCGCCGCTGCCGAAGTACGTTCGCAAAGCATCGCACAGATGTTGCCCAATATCAGTTTTACCGCGGACAGTTCGCGCAATCGTTTGGAAAGCCAGAGCTTTTTAGGGCAAACATTACAGCACTTTTGGAACAGTTCGCTAGGTATATCGCTCAAGCAACCGGTTTTTCACTGGGAGCATTGGATAGGGCTGGATCAGGCGGACAACAAGATTGCGCAAGCGGAAGCGCAAAATCAGGCCAAACAACAGGATTTGATGGCGCGCACGGCCGAAGCCTATTTCAATGTGCTGGCTGCTCAAGACTATTTGACCTTTAGTCTGGCGGAGAAGAAGGCGATCGAAAAACAGCTCGAGCAAGCCAAACAGCGTTTCGACGTCGGCGTGATTGCCATTACCGATGTCTATGAGGCTCAAGCAGGATACGATAGAGCCACGGCTTCGGTGATAGAGGCGGAGAATACTATCGATAATCGAAAGGAAGCCTTGCGCCAGATTATCGGCGAGCATCCCGCCGGTTTAAGTGCATTGGGACAAAGCGTACCGCTGGGCGAACCGGCTCCGCAGGATATATCGGCCTGGGCGCATAGTGCCGAAAGCAATAATTTTTCTATCGTCGCGCAGATTAACCAGGCCGAATACATACGTAAAAGCATTGAGTTACAACAAGCCGGGCATTTGCCGACCGTCGATCTCGTCGCCCAATATCAAGAGCAAGACAATCGCAACCTGTACGGGTTACGCGGGAATACTGAAAGTTTCGGTTTGCAGCTCAATTTGCCGTTATTTCAAGGCGGCGGGGTTGCGTCCAAAGTCAGACAGGCGGAATACGCTTATCAAGCGGCGCGCGAAGAATTGATCAAAGTCAAGCGTAGCGTGAATCGTCAAGTGAAGGACGCTTATCGGGGGGTTTTGACCAGCATTAATACGGTTAAAGCTTTGGATACGACGGTAAAGTCTGCGGAATTGGCCGTCGAAGCCGCGGAGGCCGGGTTTGAAGTCGGTACCCGGACCATGGTGGACGTATTGACGGTGCAGCGTAATCTCTATAAGGCCAAAAGCGATTATGCGACCAGTCGATACAATTATCTGATCAATGGCGTCAAGCTCAAGCAGGCCGCAGGCAGTTTAAGCGAAGCGGATTTGCAAGACATCAATCGGTATTTAAACAAAGTAAGCGATTAGTGGTTTAGGCGATTTCCTGTATTGTCCGGACAAACTCAGGGTTTTAAATTGGGAATGGCCGGACTCTTGGGTCGACTAATTATTGAGCGGATTGATATGTTAAAATCGCGTCAGCACGGTTTCAGGGCGACCATTTCGTTTGATCGCTCTACCGTATTGTTTGGACGTCGCTAGTCTGCGCAATGTCCGCTCAATGTGTTTGTCGTTAACTCAAATTGAAAACTCTCATGAATAAACCAAAGAAAGTGGCAATTCTTACCGCAGGCGGTTTAGCGCCTTGCTTGAACTCGGCTATCGGTAGTTTGATCGAGCGCTATACCGAGATTGATCCGAGTATCGAAATTATTTGCTACCGGGGCGGTTACAAGGGCTTGCTGTTGGGAGATTCTTATCCGGTCACCGAGGCGGTACGTAAAAAAGCCGGCGTGTTGCAAGCTTTTGGTGGGTCCGTGATCGGCAACAGCCGGGTCAAGCTGACTAACGTTAAAGACTGCGTGAAGCGCGGTTTGGTCCAAGAAGGCCAGGATCCGCAAAAAGTGGCGGCCGACCAATTGGTTAAAGACGGCGTCGATATTTTGCATACCATAGGCGGCGACGATACCAATACCGCGGCGGCCGATCTGGCGGCATTTTTGGCTTCCAACGACTACGGCTTGACGGTAATCGGTTTGCCGAAAACGGTCGATAACGACGTATTTCCGATCAAACAATCCTTAGGTGCATGGACCGCGGCCGAGCAAGGTGCGCGTTATTTCTTAAACGTGGCGGCCGAAAATAATTCAAACCCGCGCATGCTGATTGTGCACGAAGTCATGGGTCGTAACTGCGGATGGTTAACGGCGGCCACCGCGCAAGAGTACCGTAAATTGCTCGATAAAGCCGAGTGGCTGCCGGAGTTAGGGTTGTCGCGCGAATCCTACGAGGTGCACGCGGTCTTCATTCCGGAAATGGATGTCGATTTGGCGGCGGAAGCGGCGCGGCTGCGAGCGGTGATGGACAAGGTCGATTGCGTTAATATTTTCGTGTCCGAGGGCGCGGGAGTCGAGGCCATCGTTGCGGAAATGCAAGCAAAAGGCCAAGAAGTGCCGCGCGATGCGTTCGGGCATATTAAGCTGGATGCGGTTAATCCGGGTAAATGGTTCGGCGAGCAATTCGCACAAATGATAGGCGCCGAAAAAACCTTGATACAAAAATCCGGTTATTTCTCGCGCGCCGCGGCGGCTAACGTCGATGACATGCGTTTAATCAAGTCTTGCGCGGATTTGGCTGTCGAGTGTGCGTTTCGCCGCGAATCCGGCGTTATCGGCCATGACGAGGATAACAATAATGTGTTGCGGGCTATCGAGTTTCCGCGCATCAAAGGCGGCAAACCTTTCGATATCGATGCCGAATGGTTTGGTCAAATGTTGGCACAAATCGGTCAGGCTAAGGGTAACAAAGTCGACGTCAGTCACTAAGAGGTTGCCAACGCGCGCCAGCCGGTAACGCCGGCTGGATTCGCAATACGCAAGCGATAAGCACAAAAAAGCCGCTGTACAGCGGCTTTTTTGCGGGCGGGCAAGATATTAACGTTTCGAGTATTGCGGACGTTTTCTAGCTTTGTGTAAGCCCACTTTTTTACGCTCTACCACGCGGGCATCGCGGGTGACGTAGCCGGCTTTTCTCAGCGGAGAGCGGGATGCTTCGTCGAATTCGATCAGCGCCCGGGCTAAGCCGTGGCGGATGGCGCCGGCTTGACCTGATGGGCCACCGCCGCAAACGATAATGTTGACGTCGAAATCGCCGCTTTTGCCCAGCAATTCCAATGGCTGTCTTGCGATCATTTCGTCGGTTTTGCGACCGAAATATTCTGCGACCGGCCGGCTGTTAATGATGAATTTTCCTGAGCCGACGGTGGCGTAGACGCGGGCAATCGAGCTTTTGCGACGACCGGTTCCGTAGTATTGAGCTGCCATAAACTAATTACCTGTTTAAAAATCGAGTGCCTTGGGTTGTTGAGCTTGGTGGTTATGCTCAGGACCCGCGTAAATTTTAAGTTTTTTGAACATAGCCCGGCCTAAAGGATTTTTAGGCAGCATGCCTTGTACGGCGGTGCTGATAATGCGGTCGGGAAAAGTTTGTCTCAGTTTACCCAAAGACGCGGATTTCATGTTGCCGATGTAGCCGGTATGACGATAGTAGATTTTGTCTTTTTCTTTGTTGCCGGTAACGCCCACTTTCTCGGCATTGACGACAATGATGTAATCACCGGTGTCTACGTGCGGGGTAAATTCCGGTTTATGTTTGCCGCGAAGACGTCGTGCAATTTCAGTAGCAAGGCGACCAAGCGTCTTTCCTTCTGCATCAATTACGTACCAATCGCGCTTAACTTCTGCGGGCTTTGCACTAAATGTTTTCATCTTTGCTTCTCAAATGTTCGAGGCTATATAAAGACCGGCGATTATACTGTTTTGTGCGGCGGGCTTCAAGCGCTATCTAGGTTTGCCGATGCCGGAGCAGTTGAGCGCGTTTTGGCTGTTGGCGTTATGGTCGGCTTGCGGCGCGGTTTCCGTGCTTTTGCGGTGTTTGACCACAAAATACAAATTGCGGGCATAGATTAACAAGCCACCGGCCTGCCCGAAAATAAACACCGGATCCTGTTTGTGGATTGAGTAGATCAGTAAAGTCGAGCCGCCCAATAGGCTGAAATACCAGAACATGACCGGAATTACGCTTTTCTTTTGCCGTTCGCTGGCCAGCCATTGCACCAGAAAGCGTGCGGAAAATAGCGCTTGGCCGACGAAGCCGACAATCAGCCACAGGGTATTGCTATCCATGCTTCACCTCGCTGACGATAGGCAGGCTATGGCGATTGCGTAACCAAAGCACGCCGAGCATGTCGACGATGCCTGCCAATAAGCGGTCCATGGTGCCGTATTTGGATTGGCCGTGGCTTCTGGATCTATGGCCGACTTTTACCGAAATCACTTGTCCGCCGGCCGTTTGTATCATGGCGGGCAGGAACCGGTGAATGTGGTCGAAATAGGGTAGCGATAAAAATTTGTCGCGCCGAAACAATTTTAGGCCGCAGCCGGTATCGGGGGTGTCGTCGTGTAATATCGCCTGACGGATGCCGTTGGCGAATTTGGATGAAAAACGCCGCCAGCCGGTATCGCGGCGCCGATGTCTGTGGCCGGCCAACATCCAAAGCCGGTCCGATGGTTGTTGCCGGTAAGCAAGTATCAAATTCGCTATGTCGGCAGGGTCGTTTTGCCCGTCGCCGTCCAGGGTAGCTATCCATTCGTACTTGGCGGCGACGATGCCGCTGTGGATTGCGCGGCTTTGCCCGCAGCTGCGTTGGTGCGTAAGGATGCGCAGTAGCGGGCAATGGTTTTGGATTTGCAATAGTGTTTGCAAGGTGTCGTCGGTACTGCCGTCGTCGACGAAAATGATTTCGCAGCTTTCCAGACTGCTAAGTGCTTGTTGGATTTCATCTATCAGCGGAGCAACGTTCTCCGATTCGTTATGCACCGGAACTACGACCGATATTTTCATATTTGAGGCAAGTCGAGAAATTAGAATTGAGTGGGTTATTTTAATCGAAGAGTGTTGCTTTTATTACGGCTTGTGCGGTTTGGGTTTGAGGCGGTCGTCCGCGTTTTGAAACGCCAGCCAATACTCGCGGTGCGCTTGCAGAAAACCGGCGCGCTCGGGCTTTTCCCGATTAACCGACAACAGGTAACCGTTGGGATGTTGCCTGTACCAGTCTTTGGCTTGTTGCGGTTGAATAACGGCTATTGGTTGAGTCAGTCGACCTAGAAAATGTAGCTGGCCTTGGTAGTCGCCGATAAAGGCGTTGGGTATCTGTTGCTCGTCCAATTGCTTTAAAAAATTGGCGGCGGGGCGTAAATCGTATTGCGAGCCGGCGTCTCGAAAAAAGTAAAAGAACCCTATGCATATGCTGACTGTCATCGCGGCGGCGATTGCCGCTATCGGCAAGCGGCCGCGGACTAAGGCGTAAAGCGTTAGCGTTAGGGCGATGGCGGCGACGCTCAAGCCCCAGGTCGGTTCGATTGATTGCGCCCAACGCAGATCTGCCAAACCGGGTAAACTTGGGATCAGTGCTAGCAGCCCGCCTATCGCTAACAACAATAAGCCGGGTAACGACTCCAGTGCGCGCTTGCCGATTGTTTGCGGCAGGCTTGAATAGCGGGCGCAAATTAATGCGAAGGCCGGCAATGCCGGAATCAAGTAGTGCAATTGTTTGCTCGGCAGCAGCGAAAACAATAAAAAAGCGCTTAACAACCACAGCCAGCAAAACCGCAAGGCCGGGTCGGATTTGATTAACTGCCATTGACCGCCGCGCCAAAGTGGCCGCCAACTAATCCAGGGAAAAGTCAGCAACGGCAAAAACAGCAAATATAAAAAAAACGGTCGGGCGTGGATTCTAGTGCCGGCAGCCCTGTCCGCGGTTTGATGCCATAAAATTGCACCGGCATAATTTTCGCCGCCGGCTGCGGCTGCGGGTATTGCCCAACACAAAGCCAAACCCATGCCGGCCGATAGGGCGATCACTAAATGAATGAACCAGCGCTCAGGTACTGTTTGCAACCAAAAGCGAACCGTCAGCGCGCACGGCAATAAATACAGCAGTACCACCGGGCCTTTAGCCAATAAGCCCAGTCCGGTCGCTAAGGCAAAACAACTCCAGCCGAGTAAGCGGGCGGCGGTTTGGGACGCCGCGATTAAACCCAGCATGCCGACAAGCACGCAGTCGGTGAGCAAGGTATCGAACATGGTTGCCGTGGCAAACAAGGTCCACGGCAAAGTGCCGAGTAAAAACCAAGGGCTAGTCCATGCAACTTTGGGTGAGTTTGGCCAAAGTTTGGCGGCAAGCGTGCGAATCAGTATCAAATTCAATAGCGAGCAGAGCGGTCCGACCAGGCGCGGCGACCAGTCGTTGATGCCGAAAACCGACCAGCCGGCATGGATCAGCCAGAACAACAGCGGCGGTTTATGGCTGTAAGGCTGGCCGTTCAAATAGGGGACCAAAAAGTCGGCCCGTTGCCACATTTCCCAGGCGACGCTGAGATAACGGGTCTCGTCCAGAGGAATGATGGGGCGAAATAATAAGGTCGCGGTTAACAAGGCCCATAGCGGAAAAATCCCCCAACGGTAAAGCGAAGCGGCGGATGCCGGTTTAAGGGCAAAACTGGACAGGGGATTGCTCATCATTAGTGGGTAGCAGGAAGTCGGCTAAAGCCATGCCAAGATTGTGCCATTTTGCTGTGAAGCGGTTAGTGGTTGATGCCGGCTGTATCCGTTCGGCCGACACCCGCTTTCCGGCTGTTAGCGTATGCTGCAAACTGTGCGGGGAGTGGTTGAAATGGCCTGGTCCGGTTCAAATTCACCAAAGGCATTAGGCGTTTTCAAGTTGCCAAGTCAGTTGTTCGCCGGCCCTTAACGGCGTAATCGAAGCCTCGCCTTCGCCGTAGCGGTCGGGTACCGTCCAGGTTTGCTTTTGCAAGGTGATGCGATCGGTATTGCGCGGCAAGCGGTAGAAATCGGCGCCGTAAAAACTGGCAAAACCTTCCAGCTTGTCCAATGCCCGGGCTTGTTCGAACGCTTCGGCGTACAACTCCAGCGCGGCGTGGGCGCTATAACAGCCGGCACAGCCGCAGGCGTTCTCTTTAAGATGGGTTGGATGCGGTGCGCTATCGGTACCCAAAAAGAATTTGGGATTGCCGCTGGTGGCGGCCGCGAGCAGGGTTTGACGGTGCTGCTCGCGTTTCAGGACAGGCAGGCAATAGTAATGCGGACGAATGCCGCCGGCCAGCAAGGCGTTGCGGTTGTATAGCAAATGCTGTGGCGTGATGGTGGCGGCAACGTTGGGGCCGGCTGCGGACACGAATTGCACCGCGTCTGCCGTTGTCAAATGTTCGACCACGAGGCGTAACTCGGGAAATTGCCGGACGATTTCGCTCAAATGGTTATCTACAAACAGCTTCTCGCGATCGAAAATATCGTATTGCTCGCCGGTGACTTCGCCGTGTATCAATAACGGCAGCTGGTAGCGCTGCATCGTCTCGAACAAGGGATAAACGGCGCGGATGTCGCCAACCCCGGCGGCGGAATTGGTGGTCGCACCGGCGGGGTACAGTTTGATGGCGTAAACGTGTTCGGACTCGGCGGCTTGTTGGATTTGCGTCGGCGGCGTGTCGGCAGTCAAATACAAGGTCATCAGCGGTTGGAAGTTAGATTCCGCTGGCAGGGCGGACAAAATTTCCTCGCGATATTGTAAGGCCTGAGCTACGGTAGTGACCGGCGGCTTCAGGTTCGGCATGACGATGGCGCGGGCGAATTGCCGGGCGCTATGGGCGATGACGCTTTTGAGCAGGGAGCCGCTGCGGACGTGTAAATGCCAATCGTCGGGGCGGGTGAGAGTCAAACGGGTAAGCGATGCGTCCATTTTTACGCCAATAGTGTCAACTTCGATTAAAATGGTCGGCATTCTATCACCAAGGGCCTTGAAAACGATCAAGGCAAGCCTTATTCAGAATTCGTTTTTTCGATTTTATTTTTGGGGAGTAGCCATGCCTATCTACGAGTATCAATGTAACGCCTGCGGCCACGAGCACGAAGCCTTACAAAAACTAGGTGCCGAACCGTTGCTGATTTGCCCGGCCTGCAACCAAGCGGAATTGAAAAAGAAAATATCCGCCGCCGGATTCCGTTTGAAAGGCGGCGGCTGGTACGAGACCGATTTCAAAAGCGGTAGCAAAAGGAATGTCGCCGGCGAAAACTCCGGCGGCAGCTCTAACAACTCGCCTGCCGGCGGCGGTTGCGGCGGCAGTTGCGCCTGCCACTAGCCAAATCAGTTGCGCCGGTATTCGTCATCGGCGCCTATCTTCGACCGGGCCTGCCTTGTTGCAGTGCGGCCCGGCCCAACTATTGCCAATTAGTGATTTTTTCCGAGACTCGATATGCGTAGCCACAAGTGTGGAGAACTGAATACCCAACATTTAGGACAAACCGTCGCGTTGTGCGGCTGGGTACACCGTCGTCGCGACCACGGCGGCGTGATTTTCATCGACTTGCGCGATAGAGCCGGTCTGGTTCAAGTGGTGTTCGATCCCGATGCCCAGGCGAGTTTCGCGATAGCGGAACACGTGCGTAGCGAATATGTATTGCGCATCGAAGGCATTGTCCGCGACCGGCCGGAAGGCACGCATAATCCCAACATGGCTACCGGCCAAATCGAGGTATTGGGCAAGCATATCGAAGTGTTGAACGAATCCGAGACGCCGCCTTTCCCGTTAGAAAGCGAAATCGAGGTCAACGAGGAAACCCGCCTGCGTTTCCGCTATATCGACTTGCGCCGCACGGCCATGCTGGAAAAAATGAAAGTGCGCCGCGACGTGACCCGCCATTTGCGCCAGTATCTGGATGCCAACGAGTTTTTCGAAATCGAGACGCCTTACCTGACCAAGGCCACGCCGGAAGGTGCGCGCGATTACATCGTGCCCAGCCGTACCCACCAAAACTCGTTTTTTGCGTTGCCGCAATCGCCGCAGTTGTACAAGCAGTTGTTGATGGTGGCCGGCATGGAGCGCTATTACCAAGTCGTGCGTTGTTTCCGCGACGAAGATTTGCGCGCCGACCGCCAGCCGGAGTTCACCCAGCTGGATATCGAGACCTCGTTCATGAACGAAGCCGAAATTATGGCGGTGATGGAAGAAATGATCCGCCGCTTGTTCAAAGACATCATCGATGTCGATTTGGGCGAGTCGTTCCCGGTGATGACTTATGCCGAAGCGATGCACCGTTACGGTTCCGACCGTCCGGACTTGCGGATTCCGCTGGAACTGGTCGACATCGCCGACGAAATGCGCGAAGTGGATTTTAAAGTGTTTTCCGGCCCGGCCAACGATCCGCACGGCCGGGTAGTGGCTATGAAATTGCCGCAAGGCGGCGACTTGAGCCGTAGCGAAATCGATATCTTGACCAAATTCGTCGGCATCTACGGTGCCAAAGGTCTGGCCTACATCAAGGTTAACGACTTGGCTGCCGGTGTGGAAGGCTTGCAATCGCCTATCGTCAAATTCGCGCCGGCCGACGTTTGGGCCAAGGTCATGGAGAAAGTAGGGGCCGAGAACGGCGACCTGATTTTCTTCGGCGCCGACAAGGCCGACATCGTCAACGAAGCCATGGGTGCGTTGCGAGTCAAACTGGGTTTGGAGCGCAGCCTGCTGACCGGCCCTTGGAAGCCGCTGTGGGTCGTGGATTTTCCGATGTTTGCCTGGGACGAAAAAGCGCAACGTTACACGGCGATTCACCACCCGTTCACCGCGCCGAAATGTTCGGTCGACGAATTGAAAGCCGATCCCGGCAAGGCTCTGTCGCGTGCCTACGATTTGGTGCTGAACGGTACCGAAGTCGGCGGCGGCTCGATTCGGATCAACCGCACCGAGATGCAGCAAATCGTATTCGCGATTTTGGGCATAGGCCACGACGAGGCTCGCGAGAAATTCGGCTTTTTGCTGGATGCTCTGCGTTACGGTGCGCCGCCGCACGGCGGTATCGCCTTCGGTTTGGACCGCTTGGTGATGTTGATGACCGGCGCCGGCTCGATACGCGACGTGATTGCCTTCCCGAAAACCCAGACCGCGGCTTGCCCGCTGTTCAATGCACCGGCGCCGGTCAGCGAAGAACAGCTCAAAGAACTGGGAATACGCTTGCGCAAGCCGGCAGGCAGCGAAGAAAAATAAGGCCGCTAATCAGTCGCCCAGCCGCCGGTGCGGCTCGGGTGAAAATCCAGTTGTCTACCCGAGGAGCACCAACGATGAAAACGATATCGACAGTTTCCAGCATTTGCGTTGCCGGTTTGCTGGCCGGCTGCGCGCAGACGCCATCCGGCGCAGGACAAGTATTGGCGCAAGCCGCCGCGCAACAAGCGGTCGGGACTCTCACCGGTTCTTCGTCCCAGCTCGGCTTGGTGACCCTGTTGGTCGATAAACTGGGAGTAAACCCGCAACAAGCTTTAGGTGGGGCCGGGTCCATCTTCGCATTGGCGCAGCAGTACATGAATCCTAGCGATTTTACCCAGCTCAGCGGTAGTATCCCCGGCATGGATCAGTATTTGGGGGCGGTGCCGCAAAGCAGCGGTTCCAATGTATTGCTGGGTTCGGCCGCGACCTTGCTGGGCGGTCAGAACAGCGGACTGGGCAAGCTGGCGGCATTAGGCGGATCGTTTCAGTCCTTGGGTATGAATGCCAATATGGCGAGTCAATTCGTCCCGGTCGTGTTGCAGTACGTGCAAGGTCAAGGCGGCAGCGGGGCGATGAGTTTATTGCAAAGAGCGCTGTACTGAACCGGCGGCGCAAACGATTAGAGTTTGATGACAGATATGACGACTTCCGCTTTACCGATACACGATTACGCCCTGTTAGACGATGCCGAATGCGATATGCGCATAGAAGCGGCCAAGGCTAAGTTGGGCAAGCGTTGCATAATCCTGGGTCACCACTATCAACGCGACGAAGTGTTCAAGCACGCCGACGCGTTTGGCGACTCGCTGAAGTTGTCGCGTGAGGCCGCGCAGTCCGAAGCCGAATATATCGTGTTCTGCGGCGTGCATTTTATGGCCGAAGTGGCCGATATTTTGTCGCGCCCGGAGCAGATCGCCATTTTGCCGGACATGGCGGCCGGTTGTTCGATGGCCGACATGGCCAATAAAATCAAAGTTCAGCAATGCTGGGACGAATTGGCCAAGATCATCGACGTTGAAAACTGCGTAACGCCGGTCACTTACATCAACTCGGCAGCCGATTTGAAAGCGTTTTGCGGCCAACACGGCGGTATCGTCTGCACCTCGTCCAATGCACAAAAAATCCTGAACTGGAGTTTCGCGCGACGGGAGAAAGTGCTGTTTTTCCCGGATCAGCATTTAGGCCGCAACACCGGTTTCCGAATGGGTATCCCGTTGGAACAGATGGTGACTTGGGATTTCAATAAAGCGCAGGGTGGCCTGACCGAACGACAAATTCGTGAGGCTAAAATAATCTTGTGGAAAGGCCATTGTTCGGTGCACCAAGCCTTTCAACCGGAGCAAATCGACGACTTCAAACAGCGGCATCCTGAGACCATCGTCATTTCCCACCCGGAAGCCTGTTTCGAGGTGTGCGAAAAATCCGATTACATCGGTTCCACCGAAATGATTTTAAAGATAGTCCGCGAAGCCGAAGCCAACACCCGTTGGCTGGTAGCGACCGAATTGAACTTGGTCAACCGGCTGGCGCAGGAATGTAAAGCGCAAGGCAAAAGCGTGCACTTTATGGCGCCTACCTTAAGCATGTGTTCCACGATGTTCCGCACCGATCCGCAGCATTTGTGCTGGGTGCTGGAAAATCTCGCCGCCGGCCATGTCGTCAATCAGGTAGCGGTGCCGGCCGCGCAAGCCGCGCTGGCCAAATCGGCGCTGGATAACATGCTGGCGGCTTCTTGAGACGATTTGCGCTTAGGCGGCCGTAGCCGACGGATGATCGGTCGAACGCCTTAGAGGATGTGGCGGCTTGCCGCAGCCTTTGTCCGGCGAACGGCTGCTTGCCTTTCCGAATCGAATTTCCCAACTTAATGAGCAGGGAGCCAAGGTAAGTATTACCGCTGAGCATGAAAGGCGGATTGGCAGGTGCGGGCACTTTGCCGCGGCCACAGTCTTGCCCATTGCGACGGAGCGCATCCCACCATGACTTTCACAGTAATCAAGCATGAGCCAAGAATATAACGCCGCCGCGATCGAGGTACTTAGCGGTCTGGACCCGGTGCGTAAGCGTCCCGGTATGTATACCGATACCACCCGCCCCAACCATTTGGTGCAGGAAGTGGTGGACAACAGCGTCGACGAAGCGCTGGCCGGTTTCGCCGACAACATAGAAGTCGTCTTGTTCAAAGATGGCTCGATCAAGGTAGTCGACAACGGCCGCGGCATGCCGGTCGATATTCATCCGGAACAAGGCATTCCGGGGGTCGAAGTGATCCTGACCCAACTCCACGCCGGCGGCAAGTTTTCCAACAAAAATTACCAATTTTCCGGCGGATTGCACGGCGTCGGGGTGTCGGTGGTCAATGCCTTGTCCGAAAAGTTGCTGGTGGAAATCAGGCGCGGCGGCGGCGTTTTTCAAATGGAATTCGCCGGCGGCGATAAGATCGGCGAATTGCAGCAAACCGGCACGGTCGGCAAAAACAACACCGGCACCAGCGTGCATTTCTGGCCGGACGGCAAATACTTCGATTCCAATCGGGTATCGGTCAGCAAGCTCAAGCAGGTGTTGCGGGCCAAGGCGGTGTTATGCCCCGGTTTGAAAATCGTCTTGGTCTCGGAGCTAAGCGACGAACGCATCGAATGGTGCTATCAAAACGGTCTGCAAGAGTATTTGCTGGATCGGATCGGCGATGCGGAAATTTTTCCGCAGCCGCCGTTCATGGCTAATATGGCCGCCAGCAACGAGGCGGTGGAATGGGGCATCGTCTGGACTCCCGAAGGGTTGGCGGAGGCGGTGGCCGAAAGTTATGTCAATCTGGTGCCGACCGCGCAGGGCGGTACCCACGTCAACGGCTTGCGAGCCGGTTTGACCGAGGCGATGCGCGAATTCTGCGATTTTCGCAACCTGCTGCCGCGCGGCGTTAAAATCGCCCCGGAAGACGTTTGGGAAAACTGCCATTTCGTGTTGTCGGTCAAATTGGAAGATCCGCAGTTTTCCGGGCAAACCAAGGAACGCCTGAGTTCACGCGAATGCGTGGCCTTTGTGTCCGGCGTCGCCAAGGACACCTTTAGCCTGTGGTTGAACCAGCATCCGCAAGAAGGGGAGAAAATCGCCGAAATCATCCTCGTCAGTGCGCAAAAACGCTTGCGCTCGGCCAAGAAAATCGTGCGTAAAAAAGTGACCGCCGGACCGGCTTTGCCCGGTAAATTGGCCGATTGTGCCGCACAGGACATTACCCGCACCGAGTTGTTTCTGGTCGAAGGCGATTCGGCCGGCGGTTCCGCCAAGCAGGCTCGCGACCGCGAATACCAAGCCATCATGCCGTTGCGCGGCAAGATTTTGAACACTTGGGAAGTCGATTCCAACGAAGTCATGGCATCGCAAGAAGTGCACGACATCGCGGTGGCGCTGGGCATAGAGCCGGACAGTGCCGATTTGCAGAATCTGCGTTACGGCAAAATTTGCATACTGGCCGATGCCGACTCGGACGGTAACCACATCGCCACCCTGATTTGCGCCTTGTTTTACAAACATTTCAAACCCTTGGTCAAGGCCGGCCACGTGTTCGTGGCAATGCCACCGTTATATCGCATCGACGTGGGTAAAAAGGTGTTTTACGCTTTGGACGAAGCCGAGCGGCAAGGGGTGTTGGCGCGGATAGAGGCGGAAAAACTGTCCGGCAAAATCAATATTCAACGCTTCAAAGGTTTGGGCGAGATGAATCCGTCGCAGCTCAGAGAAACCACGATGAACCCGGATACCCGCCGGCTGGTGCAGTTGACCGTGGACGACGACGGCGAAACCTTCCAGCGTATGGATTTGCTGTTGGCGAAAAAGCGCGCCGCCGACCGCAAGAGCTGGTTGGAGGAAAAAGGCAATTTGGCTGACGTGTAGTGTTGCAGCCGGTTGATGAGATTAGCATGCGGCTGAAGGCGACGTAATGGCGGGCTGGCGGCGGCAAAGCTTATGGGCGGCATGCGTGCTGCTGCTATGCTTGGCGACCGTAGTGTTTTTCAACCACTTTCCGCGCTATCTGGCCGGGCCGCAGTTGTTGCGGAACCCGGGTTTCGCGGATGCGCTGACCGGCTGGCAAGTAACGGGTGCCGGCACGGCCGAGGCGGTAGCGGGCAGCTTGCGCTTGGGTTTGGCGGAGGCCAAAGGCGGCGTCGAAGTCAGCCAAACCATCAAGGCGCCGCCGCTAGGCAATTTGTTGCAGCTGAGTTGCCACGTCAAAAGTCAGGCTATTCAGCCCGGCACCCGCGGATGGGAGCTGGGCTGGCTGGTGCTGCTTTCCGTTGACCGGCAAGGCAAGCCGATTTACGCCTACCCGCATTTATTAACCGCATTGACCGGCAGCCGCGCTTGGACGGCGGCGACACAGGTATTTGCCGTGGCTGCCGGCGTGACTGAGTTGAAGGTGGCCGCGCAACTGATGCACAGCCCCGGCGAGCTTTGGGTCAAGGATTGCCGATTAAGCAGGCTGGAACTGTCTCAACATTTCCACGCCTGGCGTTACGCCTTGTTGACGTTGTGGATAAGCTTGGGGGCGGGTCTGTTGCTAGCTTGGCTGCGTAGCGGTTTGTTGAAAGCGCAAGACCCGGTGAAATGCTTGTTGACTATGGGCATTCTAGCGGGAGTATTGATGCCGGGGAGCGTGAAACACCAAGTCGGCGGCTGGCTTGTCCGTTATGGTCTGCAGTCTGTCGCCTCGGCTGATGTGTTTTTCCAAAGCAGCGATTTTCCCTATTTCGAAACCGCGTTACATTGGCCGGATTGGGACATGTTCAAACTAGGCCACTTCGGCCTGTTTGCCTGCTTGGCATTCGTGCTTGGCGTGAAAGGAAGCGGGCGGCGGGTTTTACCGGCCTTGGCGCTGTTTGCCGGCGCTAGCGAAGTCTTGCAGTTGTTCATTCAGGGCCGTACCCCGAGATTGAGCGACATCGCTATCGACTGCGGCGGGGTGCTATTAGGTGTACTGGCGGCGGCTTGCGCGAAAGCACTGGCCAGCCGGGCGCCGTTTCGCCGATGATATGCATTTTGACCCGTTTGCGCGCCTAATTTTGCCTGCAATGCCTTTTCGTTCGCCCTATTCGCACAGTACCAACCTGATCGGCGTTGCCAGCGCTTGCATCGCCAGTCATTTGTTTAACGACGATCCCAAACCTTTGCATATCGCCGGCACCCGAGAATCGGCGCCCGGCTTGTTCCAGCAATTGGAAACGCAAGATTCGATGCAGGCGTGCGGGCAACTCTTTCAAGACTATATGTGCGTGGTGTTCGGCTTCGAGACCGAGCAGCGATTGCGCGACGACGCCAGCGGCCGTAGACGCTATCGCAACAGTTATTTGCGGCTGATACAGGATTGGGGCTTGGATTCCAACAACGCCCAAGGCGCGGTGTTTAAAGGTTGGGTGGAAAGCCGCTTCGGTTTGTTTCCCAATTATCATAAACAGCGCATCACCGGCTTCATGACCAAGGATTGGTTGGACTACGTTCAGGAAAAAATGAACAGCCGCTACCACAACAACTGCATCTACATGCAGCTGGATTTGCTGTACGAATATTGCCAATGGGTGATAGAGCGTTTCCAGGTACCGGCAGCGGTTCGCAAAACTCTGTACCGTGGCGTCAACGCCTTGGACGAGCACGAAATTTTGGGCGACGAAGATAAGCAACACAAAATCGTGCGTTTCAACAGTTTGATGTCGTTTACCGATCAACGCGACATTGCCGGCGAATTCGGCAGTTATATCCTGGAAGTCGATGTGCCTATGGTGAAATTGGTGTTTTTCAGCGAGTTGCTGCCGCATCACGCGCTGCACGGCGAAGCCGAATATTTGGTGATAGGCGGCGATTACCGGGTCAAGGTGGCCAGATGGTAGACGAGACGGAATTGGCCGACCGGGCGTTAGGCGCCTACTTGGGTTTTGCTTGCGGCGACGCCTTGGGAGCGACCGTGGAGTTCATGTCGCCCAAGCTTATCCGCCGCCGCATCGGCGTGCATCGCGACATTACCGGCGGTGGCTGGTTAGGACTGGACGCCGGGCAGGTTACCGACGATACCCAAATGGCGTTGGCGTTGGGCCAAGCGCTGATCGACCGGCAAGCTTGGGATTTGCGCGCGATTGCGGACAATTTCGTCGCTTGGTTGCAAAGCGAGCCGCCTGACGTCGGCAACACCTGCCGGCGCGGTATCCAGCGCTATCGAGACACGGGCTTTCTGCACGGCGAGCCGAGGGACGACGAAGCCGGCAACGGCGGCTGCATGCGCAACCTGCCGGTGGTGCTGGCGACCTTGCGGCAGCCGCAGCTAATGCTCGATTGCAGCTTGCAGCAATGCCGCTTGACCCATCACCATCCCTTGGCCGATTCGGGAACCCTGGCCATGGCGCAGATGCTGCGCAGTCTGCTGCTAGGTGGCGACGCGGTTGCCTGTAGCCGCATCGCCGAGGATTTGATTCAAGCCGCTCCTCAGTTCGAATTCCGGCCCTATCCCGGCAAGGCTTCCGCTTATATCGTCGATACCGTGCAGACCGTGCTGCATTATTTTTTTGCTACCGACAGTTTCGAAGATTGTCTGATCGCAACGGTCAATCAGGGCGGAGACGCCGACACTACCGGAGCTCTGGCCGGCATGCTGGCCGGCGCCTATTACGGCCTCGACGCGATACCTCAACGCTGGCTGGATGCCTTGGACGCCGAGGTAGCCGGGCAGATACGTCGGCAGACTTCAGCTTTGCTGGCGCTGGCCGACAACATTAACCAGACTTAAGGCGACCGACATCGGGCGACATGTGTGTGCGGCTCATACATCTATCGGTAATACGTTTGCTTGGCCGTTTATTCGTCAAACGCAAAGAATCCGCTAGGCTATGGGGGCGATAGTCGCTAAGCCTTTGCTTGGTCGGGCTGGCGCGCTTAAGTCAGGCGGAGCCATGGCTCGGTAACTGGCACATATATCGCTTTGATTGAAATACTCAAGTTTTTCGACCGGTCGGTGACAAAGTTATGACGGATAAGTACGCTATCGACAGCCACAAATTGGTTTACCACCCGCGCCGGGTCGCGCAGTGGCTGGATGGCCGCGCCGACTGGGAACGGGCTAAGGCTGTCTATCCGATCTACATGGAAATCTCGCCGGTCGGCGCTTGCAACCATCGCTGCACCTTTTGCGCGGTCGATTACATCGGTTACCAGGCCAAGCGGCTGGATGTCAAAATTCTGGCGCAGCGCCTGGCCGAGATGGGCCGGCTCGGCGTCAAGAGCATTATGTACGCCGGCGAGGGCGAGCCGATGCTGCACAAAGAGATCAACGAAATCGTCAAGGCCAGCGTGGATGCCGGCATCGACGTATCGTTCACCACCAACGGCACGCTGATGAATGCCAAATTCATCGAACAATCGCTGCCGCTGACTTCCTGGATCAAAGTGTCGTTGAATGCCGGCAGCGCCGAGACTTACGCGGCGATACACCGCACCAAGCCGGCGGATTTTGATTTGGTGTTGAACAACCTGCGCGCGACGGTCGCGTATAAGCGGGCAAACGGTCTGGCCTGCACGCTGGGCGCGCAGATTCTGTTGTTACCGGAAAACCGCCACGAGATCGCTACCTTGGCCGGGATCTGCAAGGACATCGGCCTGGACTATCTGGTGGTCAAACCCTATTCCCAACACCTGTTCAGCGAGACCCGCGTTTACGAAAACCTACGCTACGACGATTTGCTGGGCATGGCCGAAGAACTGGCGGCTTTTAACGGCGACGGCTTCAACGTGGTGTTTCGCGAACAAACCATGAAAAACTACAGCCAGTCGGACCAACAGCGTTATAAAACCTGCCACGCCACGCCGTATTTTTGGGCGTATATCATGGCCGACGGCGAGGTCTACGGTTGCAGCGCCTATCTGACCGACTCGCGCTTTGCCTACGGCAACATCGCCGAACAAAGTTTTCAGGCGATTTGGGAAGGCGAGAAGCGCCGCGCGAATTGGCATTTCATCGGCCACGAACTGGACATCCACGAGTGCCGCAAAAACTGTCGGATGGAAGCGGTGAATCAATATTTGGACAAATTGGCCGACAACCAACCCGCTCATGTCAATTTCATTTAAGGATCGCGCATGAAGGTCATCGTCACCGGCGGCGCCGGATTTATCGGCAGTCATCTGAGCCGCGAACTGTGGCGCCAAGGCCATGAGGTCAAGGTCATCGACAATCTGGTCGGCGGCCGCAGGGAAACCATCGCCGACTTGCTGGAACAGGAGCGCTTCGAGTTTCATCAGGCCGACATTCGCGATTTTGCCGCCATCGCGCCGCTATTCGCAGGCGTCGATTGGGTGTTTCATCTGGCCGGTCTGGCTGACATCGTGCCGTCCATCGAAAAGCCGCGGGCTTATTACGAAACCAACGTCGACGGCACCTTCAACGTGTTGGAAGCGGCCCGCGCGGTTGGCGTCAAACGCTTGGTGTATGCCGCGTCGTCGTCCTGCTACGGTTTGGCCGAACAGTTCCCGACTCCGGAAACCGCGCCGGTCAAACCGCAATACCCGTATGCGCTGACCAAGTATCTCGGCGAGGAATTGGTGTTGCACTGGGCGCAGCTTTACGGCTTGCCGGCGCTGTCGTTGCGCCTGTTCAACGTCTACGGCCCGCACGCCCGCACCACCGGCGCCTACGGCGCGGTATTCGGGGTGTTTTTGGCGCAAAAGCTGAACGGCAAGCCGTTTACCGTGGTCGGCGACGGCAAGCAAACCCGCGACTTTACCTATGTGACCGACGTGGCCAACGCTTTCATCGCCGCCGCCGAGTCGGAGTGGGTCGGCGAGGTGATGAACGTCGGCAGCGGCGGCAGCTACAGTATTAATAAATTGGTGGGGTTGCTGGGCGGGGACATCGAATATATTCCCAAGCGGCCCGGCGAGCCGGATTGCACCTTTGCCGACACCCGCAAGATCCGGGAAAAGCTGAATTGGCGACCGCAAGTCGATTTTGAGCAGGGCGTAGCGAATATGCTGGCGCATATCGATTATTGGCGGGAAGCGCCGCTGTGGACTTCGGCTTCGATCGCCGACGCCACCGCCGATTGGTTCAAATACCTGGACAAATAAGGAGACCGCTATGCCCATCGTCAAAGCCGCGGGACAGTTTGCGCAATTGCTGGCCGGCTGCCGTTTCAGCGATGCGGCCGGCGCCGAATTGGACGGCGAAGGCGTCGTCGCCGAGGTCCTGGCCGAATTCGCGCGGGTCAAGCAACAACAGGCCAAGGTCATCATCCTCGGTAACGGCGGCAGCGCGGCGATTGCCAGCCATGTGATCACCGATCTGCGCAACGTCGGCGGCTTATGCGCGTTGACCTTGCACGAGGCGGCGCCGTTGACCTGTTTTACCAACGATTTCGGTTACGAACAGGCTTTCGCCAAGCAGGTCGCGGCCTTCGCCTATCCCGACGATTTGTTGATCGCGATCAGCAGCTCCGGCCAGTCGGCCAACATCGTCAACGCGGTCGCGGCCGCCAATGCCAAGGGTTTGGCGGTGCTGACCCTGAGCGGTTTCAAGCCCGACAATCCGTTACGCAAACTGGGGCGCTGGAACGTCTGGCTGGACAGCAGCCATTACGGCATGGTCGAGCTGGCGCATTTGTTCGTGTTGCACCACATCACCGATCATTTGATAAAAACCTAAAGCCATGTCCACCACCAAAATTCTGTCGATCGAGCAACTGGCCCAGCGTTCCGCCGAATTGAAGGCACAGGGCAAAACCGTGGCGCTGTGCCACGGCACCTTCGATTTATTGCACATCGGCCATATCCGCCATTTGCAGGCCGCCGCCCGCGAGGCCGACGCACTGCTGGTCAGCGTCACCGCCGACGAATACGTCAACAAAGGTCCCGGCCGGCCGGTGTTCAATCAATATTTACGGGCCGAAAACATCGCCGCGCTGGCCTGCGTCGATAGTGTGGCGATCAATCATGCGGTGACCGCGGTCAACGTGCTGGACGCGGTCAAGCCCGATCTGTACGTGAAGGGCAGCGACTACAAAAGCACCAGCGACGATTTGACCGGCAATATTCAGCACGAACAAGATGCGGTGGAACGCCACGGCGGCAAGGTGTTTTTCACCGACGAGCTGACCTCCAGTTCCACCCGCTTGCTGAACGAATATTTCGAGGTGTTCTCCCCGGAAATTTCCGCCTATCTGGACGAATTCAAGGAGCGGATCTCGGCCAACGCGATGATAGAGCAACTGAAAGGTTTGCAGAGCCTGAACGTGTTGGTGGTCGGCGAGGCCATCGTCGATGAATACCATTACACCTCGGCCTTGGGCCAGTCCGGCAAGGGCAACGTGTTTTCGGTCAAATACCACGACTACGAACGCTTTGCCGGCGGCGCGATCGCGGTCGCCAATCACGTGGCCGAATTCGCCGGCAACGTTACCTTGCTGTCCGGGTTGGGCGCGACCAAGAGCCACGAAGACTTCATTCGCACCAACCTGAATGCCAACATCGACCCGGTGTTTTTCTTCAGCCAGGATAGGCCGACTATCGTCAAACGCCGCTACGTCGATGCCGATATCGCCAAGTTGTTCGAAGTGTATTTTTACAACGACGCGCCGCTACCGGAAGAAACCAATCGCAAGATCGTGGCTTGGCTGGATCGGCATTTAGGCGATTTCGACGTGGTGATCGTGCCGGATTTCGGCAACGGCTTCATTTCCGGCGAGATGGTGGCGGCCTTGTCCGGCGGCGCCAAATTCCTGGCCGTCAACGCCCAGGTCAACAGCGGTAATCGCGGCTACCATTTAATTACCCGCTATCCGCGCGCCAATTTTCTGTCGATGAACGAACCGGAACTGCGCTTGGCCGTCCATGACAGAGGCGGGGCGATCGAAGAGCTGGCCGGACAACTGGCCGATCGATTGCAGGCCAGCCATATCGCGATCACCCGCGGCACCAAGGGCGCGTTGTTGCTGGATCACATTAAAACCCAATACAAGATTCCGGCCCTGTCGTCGAAAGTGGTGGACCGCATCGGCGCCGGCGATGCCTTTTTGTCGCTGGCCGGACTGTGCCTAGGCGCCGGTCTGGCGCCGGACCTGGCCTTGTTCGCCGGCAGCGCGGCGGCGGCGCTGGACGTGCAAATCGTCTGCAACCGCGAGCCGGTGCGGGCGGTGGCCTTGTTTAAATACATCACCACTTTGTTGAAATGAACTCGCTAAATTCGGCCGAATTACTGGATTTGTATCAGCGGATGCTGCGCATCCGCCGGATCGAAGAAGCCATTGCCGAGCGTTACGCCGAGCAACAAATGCGTTGCCCGACCCATTTATGCATCGGCGAGGAAGCCATCGCGGTCGGGGTCTGTGCGCATCTGACCGACAGCGACAAAGTATTCAGCAATCATCGCGGCCATGGCCATTATCTGGCCAAGGGCGGCAGTCTGGTCGGCTTGATTGCCGAGCTGTACGGCTTTGCCGAAGGTTGTTGCGGCGGACGTGGCGGCTCGATGCATTTGAGCGATTTATCGGCCGGATTTATCGCCTCCACGCCGATCGTCGGCGGCACCGTGCCGGTGGCGGCCGGTTACGCCTGGGGCGAACAGCGCCGGAACTCGAAAAACGTGGTGGTAATCTTTTTCGGCGACGGCTGTTTCGAGGAAGGCGTGTTGCACGAGACCATGAATTTCGCGGTGCTGAAGCAACTGCCACTGGTGATGGTGTGCGAGAACAACCAATATTCGGTGATGACGCCGCTGTACGAACGCCAGCCGGCCCGCGACATCTACCCCATCGCCGCCGCCCACGGCTTACAAGCCGTCAGCGGCGACGGCAACAAGGTCGAGCAAGTGTACGCGCTGGCGGAAAATGCCATCGCCGCTGCTCGAAATGGCGCTGGTCCGCAATTTTTGGAATTGCATACCCACCGCTGGCCGGAACATTGCGGGCCGAACGAAGACGACGAGCTAGGTTACCGCTTTCCCGGCGAGTTGCTGGCCTGGAAACAACGTTGCCCGTTGTTGCATACCGGCCGGACATTGGCCGAGGCCGGCGTCGCCGCCGAGGCCTTGCTCGACATCGAGCAGCGGATTGGCGCCGAGATCGCCGAGGCCTTCGCGCGGGCGCTGGCCGGCCAACCGCCGGAATTGGCCGACATGGAGCGGCATCTATATGTCTGAGACCTTGATGCTGAGTTACGGCGCGGCGATTCGCGAGGCGCTGGACGACGGGCTAAACCGATATCCGGACATGCTGCTGATCGGCGAAGGCGTGCCCGATCCGAAAACCATTTTCGCCACCACCCAAGGCTTGCGCGAGAAATACGGCGCCGAGCGGGTACTGGACATGCCGCTGGCCGAAAACGGCATGACCGGCATCTGCATCGGCGCGGCGCTGGCCGGCATGCGGCCGGTGCTGGTGCATCAGCGTATCGACTTCGCGTTGCTGGCGATGGACCAGCTGGTCAACAATGCCGCCAAATGGCATTACATGTTCGACGGTAAGCAAAGCGTGCCGTTGGTGGTGAGGGTCATTATCGGCCGCGGCTGGGGGCAGGGGCCGCAGCATTCGCAAAGCCTGCAAGCGATGTTCGCCCAGGTGCCGGGTTTGAAAGTGGTGATGCCGACCACGGCCGGCGATGCCTACCATTTCCTGCTGGACGCGATTGCCGACGACGGCCCGGTGTTGTTCGTCGAGCACCGCTGGTTGCATCACGTGATCGGCGAAGTCGATAAACAGCGGCCCGCGGCCGGCTTGCGCGGCGCGGCGGTACTGCGCGCAGGCCGCGACATCAGCATTGCCGCGTTCTCGCATATGAGCATCGAAGCGCTGAAAGCGGCGACCGTGTTGGCCGAGCACGGTATCGAAGCCGAAGTGATCGACATGCGCTGCCTGACCCCGCTGGATGTCGACAGCGTGGCCGGGTCGGCGGCCAAAACCGGTTTGTTGTTGGTGGCCGATTGCGCGCCGGAAATGGCCTCGCTGGGGCATGTGTTGATCTCGCGCTTGTATCAGCGCCAGCCAAACACCTTAAAACAAGCGCCTTGCCTGGTCGCTTATCCGAACCATCCGGTGCCGACCACGCATTTTCAGGCCAACCATTACTACCCCGGCGCGGAGCGGATCGCCGAAGCGGCGCTGGAATTATTGGCGCAACGGCCGCTAATGGATACGCTGCACCGGCAATTGCAATCCGATTTGGCCAAGGATCAGCCCGACCGCAGTTTCGTCGGCCCGTTTTAACTTATTCGAGAACTCGCCATGTCCAAACCCGAGCACATCAACCGATTCGGCAATGCCGCGGTTACCTCCATCCCTGAAGACGCGCCGCTGTTCAACAAGCCGGGCCACAAGCTGAGAACGTCCAACCAGATTGTCGATCGCAGCGCGTTGTCGCAAGACTACCAAGTCATCGACACCAGCCAATTAAGCCGTTTGCCGGGGCAAAAATTTAAGACCGTGAGCCACGACGGCCAGGAAGGCATCGTGCGTTTGGAGGCCGGTTGCGAGCATGAGCCTTCGGTACCCAATCAGTTCACCGGGCCCAGCTTCCGCACCCAGCGCGAACGCTTTCGCTTCGACGGCCACAAGATGATGCACCATCTGGACCGCGTGCAAGCCTGGCAAAACGGCCAGCGCTTCGCGCCGGTGCATATCGACATGGGCCTGACCAAGTTCTGCAATACCGCGTGTCTGTACTGTTACGCGGTGGTGCAAAACATGACCAAGGGCGCGATGATAGGCCGCGAGGCCTTGCTGAATTTCGTCCGCGACTGCGGCAAGTTGGGCGTGCGCTCGTTGGGCTTCATCGGCGACGGCGAGCCGACGCTGAACCCGACCTTGTACGACGCCACGGTGTTGGCCGGCGAACTGGGCATAGACACCGCGATGGCGACCAACGGCATCGCCTTGGACATGGAGCGCGCCCACGACCTGCTGAAGAACATGAGCTATATCCGCTTCAACCTGTCCGCCGGCACCCCGGAAGGTTTCCGCCGGGTGCACCAATCGGTGGAAGGCAATTTCGACTTGCTGATCGCCAAGATCCGCGAACTGGTCAAAATCAAGAAAGAAAACAATTACAAATGCACGATAGGCCTGCAAATGGTGCTGATCCCCGAGTGCTTCGACGAAGTATTGGCCGAAGCCCGGCTGGGTGCCGAACTGGGCGTGGATTACTTCGTGATCAAGCACTGCTCGGATTCCGAATACAAGGAAATCGGCATCGATTACGACGCGTATCTGAACGTCAACGATCTGTTGAAACAAGCCGAGGCATTGAGCAACGAGCACTATGTGGTGCAGGCGAAATGGAACAAGATCAATGCCGCCGGCGAAACCAATCTGTATAAGGACGGCTACCGCAAATACGACCAATGCTTCGGCACGCCGTTTTTGCTGCAAATCTCCGGCAACGGCAAAATCTATCCGTGCGGGCCGTTTTTCAACAAGGAACGCTTTTACATCGGCGATTTGCACAGCGATTCGTTTTACGACTTGGTCGCCAACAGCGAGCGTTACTGGCAAGTGCATAAGGACGTGGCCGAATCGGTGGACGTTCACAAGGATTGTGCGATTGGCTGCCGCCAGGACTACGTGAATAAGTTTCTGTGGGATTTAAAAAATCCGCCGGAACACATCAATTTCATCTGACGCTTAACCGATGGCCGAAACGGTGTTGGACTGTTTTTATCTGAATATCGAGGACGCTTATCGAGCGGCCGAGGCCGGGCATACGGTGGCTGGCGCGGACGGCCGCCGGCGCCAGGCCTATTGCTATTACGACGGCCCGCTGACCGATATTACCTTGCCGAATTTTATTCAGGTTTCGGCCGAACGTTTCGTCGAATTCTTCTCGCACAACCAATTGCCGATTCCCGGCAAAATCGCGATTTCCCAAGACGGCAAGCTGCATTTCGACGATATGCCGGCCGACATCGTCGAGGAAATTCGCCAATACCGGGCCACATACACGCCGGCCGAATCCATCCATTTCGATACCTATTTCGTCGATCCGTTACTGGCCTTGAACGTGGCCAAACAGCGCAACCGCGTTACCTGCGGCCACCCGACCATAGACGGTCTGCAAGTGTGTTATTACCGGGGCGAGTTGCCGGAACACGCGCTGGAAAATCTGCTGCATTTGGAGTTGGACGAATTCGAGGACTTTTTCGTGCGTTCCCGCTTGCGCATGCCCGAGGATATTCAGATACCCGACGGATTGGAACAGGACGTGCAAACGGCGGTTCGTCAGGATATTGCCCATGCGGTCGAATCGGTCAAGCGGCGGCGTATCGCCTTGATTCAGCAATTGTTGAACAAAGCCAAGGCGTTGCGGCCGGGGCCGAATAGCGGGCGACCGCGCATGTTTGTCCCCAGCAGCCGCCTGACCACGGTGATGCAATACAGTTCTCGGGGTATCGCCAAGGCTTTTGCCGCTATGGGTTGGGAGACTTTGGTTTACATCGAGGCCAACGACATGGAAGGCAGCAATACTGTCGATATGCTGCGAAGTTACATCGACTTTGCACCGCACGCCTGTTTCTACGTCAACAGTTTGAACAACAGTTTCCTGCACGACGAGGTCGTCAATCTGGTGTGGTGGCAGGACCTGATGCCGCAGTTAAAAAACCGCCAGCCCTTGAATTGGCGGGATAGGGATTTCAATTTCTCGATCACGCCGCAATTCGATCACTATTTGACGGACTGCGCGGCTAAGCAGGTGGAGCGTTTACACTTCGTCATCGACGATGCGGTATTCCACAACAGTGGTGGCGGCGAGCGCGCCGAGCGCGTGGTGTTCATCGGCAGTTCCTACCGGCCGTTCGTTAATTTCGCCGATACCCGGCACCGGCAGGCTCTGGATGGGTTGACGGCAGTGATGGAAAGCGGCGGCACCTTCGATCAAGCGACGGTGGCCGCTATCGCCGCCGCGGCCGGTCTGGATTACGAATTCGTGTTTTGGAAGTTGCTGCATTACGCCACGCGCGATCATTCGCTGCATTGGCTGTGCCAAGCGAGGTCCGAACTGCCTATCGACGTGTACGGCCGTTATTGGGAGCAAGACGACTTAATCGCGCCTTATTTTCGGGGTGAACTGGCGCACGGCGAGGCAGTAGCCGAGGTTTACCGCCGTGCCCGCTATGCGCTGGTCTGCCATCCGTTCGAAGTGAATTCGCAGCGCTTGGCCGAAGTGGCCGCCTGCGGTTGTATTCCGTTGGTTTACGATTGTCGCGACGTGGCCGAAGCGCCGTATTGGGAACGGCATTGTCTATTCTTCAAAACCGCCGCCGATTTGCAGAACATACTGAGCCGGCGCTTACGTCCGGCCGAGCCGCCGGAATTATTGGCGGCACAATTTACTTACAAAGCCGCCGCGCACCGGGTCGGCGAAGTGGCCGGGCTGGCATCCTGGGCGAATCCGGCGGCGCGAATCGAGGCTATGGGCGATGCGTTGTTGCCGGATTCGTTCGGCGCACGGCTCCGCTTGCAGTGCGACAGCGCGGCTACCCGCCGGGCTTGCCTGGGCCGCTGGCAAGCGAATTTAGCGGCCTTGGCGCAACATCGTCCGCAATTGCATGCTCAGCTGATGCAAGCGTGGCAGACGTTGCATGCAGAAATCGAGCTGGGCAGCCCGATAGGCGACGAATTTTGGCGCATCAGCGTGTCGTTATCCGGCCGTGCGGCCTACCGCTTGGACATCGTCGCTTTGCTGGAACATCGCGCAATGCTTGCCGACAACGCCAAAACCATGACGCGGGAAAATACCTGTTGTTACGCGTTGGCCGGCATCGGCGCCGGCTACGAGTTGCTGGCGGCATTTCAGGCGAGCGAGCGGCCGATTCCGGAAATGGCCGAGTTCGAAGTGCCGCTGTATGTGTTCGAATCCCGCCCGGACATGTGGTTGTTGAATCTGCTGTTGCACGATCTTGTTCCGCTATTGGCCGCGCCGCGCCTGCGCATTTACCACGGCGAGCGGCTGGCCGAGCGAATCGAGGCCGAGTTTGCCCGCTTCGAGGCAGCGCTGCCGGACGTCTTGTTCAACTTGGACCCGGGCGCCGAGTTCGGCGCCGAAGCAATTTTCCAACGGGTGATCGACGCCAAGCAGAACAGGGCGCAACGCCACGCCGACAATCTGCGCGACGTGGCGGAATACTATGCGGGCATAGGTATGGATGCCTGGCGAGACAAATTTCGCGAAGAGCGGCGCGGCGAACTGCGGGTGATGGGGTTTATCTCGCGTTTTTCCAGCTATTTAAAATATTGCATGCGCGACTGGCTGGACGGCTTTGAACGCCTGGGTGCGAATGTCCAGTTGTGCAGCGAATCGGAAAATTATTATTTGAGCACCATCGAACAGTTGCTCGACGACATCAATCGTTTCAAGCCGGATCTGATTTTGACCATAGATCATTTCCGTCACGAATACCAAGGCATCCCGCAGCAATTGCCGTTTGTCAATTGGATACAGGATATGTTACCCAACATTCGCTTCAATCAAATTGCGCCCGGTCCGTTCGATTTGAATTTCGTGTTTGCCCAGCGCTGGCTTAGCTTTAACACCCTGCCGTTGTATCAAGACTATCCACTGCAATTTTTGCCCTTGGGTTTCAATGACAGCCAATATCACCCATTGCCGCAAACGGTTAGCGAGTGCGACGTATTGCTGGTTAGTCATCTGGAAGCACCGGGCGATACCTTGCAGCCGTTACGCGACCCGGCGTTGCAGTTGAATCTTAACGCCGAGGAAGCGGACTTGATTCGGCGCGGCGTGCTGAGTTTGACGCAGTTGCGTGCCCTATACGCCGTCCTGGAAAGTCATTGCGCGCCGATGACGATGGCCGAATTCGAGGAGTTTTGCACCGTGCATCCGGGTAAAACCGCGGCCGATTTTCGCGATTTGTTTGCCCGACATGGCTACACGCTTAGCGACGAGGTCCTCGACTTACTGCTGTGCCTGAAAGGCAACCGCCTGCATTGCGAGTATTTGAATCGCATGAAATATTGGCCGATCCGGTTGTTGGCCGGGGCTTTTCCGAATCTAAAGATTCAAGTGTACGGTAAACATTGGGAGGCCTATCCGGCGTTTGCCGGCTTAGCTAGAGGCGTGGCCGAAAACGGTGCGGCGCTGAACCGCATCATGCAACAGGCTAAAATTTGTTTGAATGCCAATCCCGGAGTGACACTGCACATGCGGGCCCTGGAAATTATCGCCGCCGGCCGGTTTATGTTGTCTAGGCAGATGCTTTACGACGGTTCGCCGTTGCGCGAGTTCTTCGATGCCGACGCGGTAGTGCTGTACCGCGACGAGGCGGATTTGCTGGCCAAAGTCGAGTATTACTTGAACAACCCGCAGGCGCGCGAGCGGGTTGCCGCCAATGCGCTGCGCGGTCTGGACCAGAAATTGTCATATCGGGCTGTTGCCGAACGAATTTTGGCGGCGGCGGTACAGCGCTTTTGTGCCCTGGAGCCGGTATGAGGTTGCAACATCTGGCGTTGTTCATGCCGCGCAATACCCCGTTTTATCGACGCATTTACGGTTTTTTGCGGGACGCATTCGCCAGTCTGGACGTGCGGGTTAGCGGCGGTTGCGGTTTGCTGGACGATGCGCAAATGCTCACTTGGTTGGTCAAGCACAAGCCGGACGCAGTGTTCGAAATGAATCGGGTCAAGAACGAAGTGCCGGCTTTACACCGGTATAAAATCCCGCATATTGCGTGGATCGTGGATTTTCAGGGACGGACCGAGGCGCAAATCGCCGGCAGCGAAATCACCTATTTTTTCGATCCGGGCTGGGATGTCAACTACCGCACCGGCGGTTTGCAGGATTGGCTGCCGCCCGGTACTTGCGCGCAAACCTTTCAGCCGCTGCCCGGGGCCTTGCCGGCGGATGTGGAATTCAATTTTATCGGTCATATTCCGTTGCCGTGGAGTGCTGCCGAACTGGCGCGACCGGTCGCGGCGGATTCGGCGCTGAGCTTTGCCGAATTGTTGCAGCGTTACGACGGGCATCTACAAGCTACGCGCGAGCAAATCAAAACCCACGGCGATTTAAAGCGCATCATCGACGCGCTATTGGCCGAAGCAGGCGCGACGCCGGAACCCGAATTTTTAAACGCCTGTTATTACGACTTGATGGAGCGGACCAAACGCGTGCAAAATCGCACGGAGCTGTTGAATTTCGCGCTGGGCAAGTCGAAGTCGATTGCGATTTACGGCAGCGCCAACTGGGCGCAATGGCGCGAATACCGGCCGTTTTATCGGCATTTTCTGGATTGTCCGGCCGAATTGAACCGGGTGCATCAATATTCGCGCATCAATTTGCACGACGGCGTGAGTTTTCACTTTCGCGCCATTGACTGTCTGGCTTCCGGCGGTCTGTTGTTTTGGTACGATAACGACGAGGTCAATTCAGAAGTTTTGCTCGGCCGCGGCTTGCACGACCACTTCGACGCCAGTCGACACTACTTTGCCTTTAAACGCGAGAATTTCGAACACGTTTATCATCAGGCCGCGGAGTGTCGGGCCACGGGGCGTGCTATCGTCGCCGAGGTGCGGGCGCTGATCGCAGCCAAGCATACCTGGCGCGCCCGCGCCGAAAAAATCATTCACGACTTAGCCTATGTCTGACAGGTGATTGCGATGAGAACCCTCTTGATTTCCCCCAGTTATTATCCGCAGGCCAACGCTTCGTACTATCCGTTGGGCCTGGCTTATATTTCGGCCTATATCCAGAGCCAAGGCCATCAGGTGGTAGGCTTGAACTTCAACCACATGCCGATGGAAAAACGCAATCCGGTCTTGCGCGATACCTTGTTGCACGAAGCGGTCGATATTATCGGTATCAGCGGTTTGACCGTGGCGTTTAACGAGATCGACCGTTTGATCAAAGCCATTCGGGACATTCGCGCCGACGTGCCCATCGTATTGGGCGGCGGCATTACCTCGGTGGAAGGCGAATTGATGATGGACACCTTGCGGCCGGATTACGCGGTAGTCGGCGAGGGCGAGTTGATTTTCACCCGCTTGTTGAAAGCCTTGGAGGAAGGCGACGACGTGCGCAAAATCGCCGGGATCTGGTGCTGGGACGCCGATAGGCCCAAATTCACCGGCGAGGGTGAGTCGCCTAAGTATCTGGACGACTTGCCGTTGCCGGATTTGGACTCGTTCGGGATACGCGAGCATATCGGTTTACAGGGCGAACACGGTCAGTTCTCCTATCATTTGACCCGGCTGGACGCCGGCCGCTCGTTCCCGATTGCCGCCAGTCGATCCTGCCCGTTTAAATGTACGTTTTGCCATCATGCCGGCATGGGGGCGTATAAAAAACACGACATTGGTCGGGTGGTCGAGCAAATCGAGGGTTATATTCAAACCTACGGCATCAATAATTTTTCGATTTACGACGAATTATTCTCGGCCAATAAGGCTAGGGTGGTCGAGTTTTGCGATTTGCTGAAACAGCGCAAACTGAATATTCAATGGTTTTGCCAGTTGCGCATGGATCAGCTGGATTTGCCGATGCTGAAAATGATGAAGGAAACCGGCTGTAATTATATTTCCTTCGGCATAGAGAGCGGCAGCGACGCGATATTGGGCAGCATGAAGAAAAAAATTACCAAGCAAACGATTACCGATGCGGTAAAAATCGTGCGCGAGGCGAAAATCGGCATACAAGGTAATTTCTTATTCGGCGATCCGGCCGAAACTCAGGAAACCATCCGCGAGAGTTTGCAGTTTCAACAAGACAATCAATTATATTTTTGCGATTGGTCGGCGGTGATTCCCTATGCCGGTACCCCTATTTACCATTATGCGTTGGAAAAAGGCTTAATTGCCGATCGCGAAACCTTTATGCGCAGTTTATGCAATATTTCCGGCTATTTATATAACAGCCAGGTCAATATGACGCAGATGAGCGACGAGGAATATAAGGATTGGTATATTTCGTTGCGCGAGTTGAACGATGAAAATCACCGAAAGCGCTGTACCAAAGTGGTGGCCGGCGAGATTTTGGAGCGCTGGAAATCGAGAATCACCATCGAGTGTCCCTGTTGTAGCCATCAACAAACCCTGGATTTGCCATTTCCGTTCGAACAGGACGAAAACGGCCCGATTTTAGCCGGGCCGGTCGGGGTGCAAGGCATGAACGTATTATGCCCGGATTGCGGGCGGAAAATGCATTTGAAAGCCAAGGATATTCCGCATATGCAAGGGGTTTACCAGCGTTTTCAACGCGCGCTGGATGAAATCAAGGCTAATGGGCAAAAAGCCATTTTCACGCCATCGCTGGATCGATTTGCCAAGGTATTTTTGGAAGATATGCATATCGATGAGAATATCGTTGAGGCTGTGTTCGATACTCGGTCATTCCGTGAGAATAAACTCTTTTTAGGTCATTCCACGGCGTTGATCGATAGTAATAATATCGAGCAATTTAATGACAAAGTTGTGGTCATTTTGCCGTGGGTTGAGTTTCGTAACCTGATCGACCGACTCGAACGACACCACGTAAAGCCAAGGCAGTTAATTAGCTGGAATTTAATGTTCGCCGATGCTTGATCTAAAAAGAAGGATACATCGAGTATCGGTATTGATGCCAAAGGATAATCCATGGTATTGGTCGGTGGCGGCGCAAATTGCCCAAGGATTTTCCGCACTGGGTCTGCAGGCGAGTTATTACTGCGGTACGCTTACCGAAGCGGAGTTGGCGGGCTGGGTGGCGTGTCATAAGCCGCAATTGATATTCGATATGAATTGCTCGCGGGCGGATAGGCCGGGTCTTGGTTCGGACATTTTTCATATTTGCTGGGTGGTCGACTTTAACGGTCGCAGCTTGGAGGCTTTTGCCGGAAGCGATATTACCTATTTGTTTGCCGCGGAATGGCTGCAGAGTTGCGGTAGTCGGGAAAATTACCATTGGCTACCGCCCGGAGTGAGTGCTGAATGTTATTTTCCGCAAGCGGGAGCGTTTAGTCATATTGCTTCTTTT
Organism: Methylomonas rhizoryzae; assembly: GCF_008632455.1. Taxonomy (NCBI): domain Bacteria; kingdom Pseudomonadati; phylum Pseudomonadota; class Gammaproteobacteria; order Methylococcales; family Methylococcaceae; genus Methylomonas; species Methylomonas rhizoryzae. The sequence goes on along the minus strand of NZ_CP043929.1, from coordinate 4,054,777 downwards.
GTCGGACATATTCCCAAACCATGGTCTGAGGCGGAGTTGCAGCGGAATATCGCCGCCGGAGATCGAGTCTTGCGGTTTGCCGATGTTTTGCCAATGTTGGAGGATACCTTAACGCGGCACAAATCCCGCTATGTGGTGCAGGCCGATTACAATGCATTGCTGAGCGAATTGGCAACACAGCACTTTGGCGTAAATATTCGATTCGGTGCCGTATTGGATTACGATTTAAGCGGGCGCTTGATTCGTTTGCTTAACCGCCGGGCCTTAGTGGATCAGTTGGTCGAGATAGAGGGATTGGCTATCTATGGTCCGGACAATTGGGCGTTATGGCCGCAGTATCGACCGTTTTATCAGCGATTTTTGTCATCGGTCGATGAGCTACGCGCCGTTTACAATCAATCGCAGATTAATTTTCACGAGGGCTGTAGCATGCATTTTAGAGTGGTCGATGCCATGGCTTGTCGCAGTCTGTTGTTCGTAAAAAATCATGGTTACCACGAAGGAGATGCGGGGCTTGATCGCTTCTTCGAACCGGGAGTGCATTACGTCGCGTTTCAGGCCGAGAACTTAATCGAGCTGTATCAATACTATTCAAATAATACCAATCTGGCCGATAAAGTCAGAGATGCGGCATTTCAAGCCATCACTGCGCAGCATACCTGGCGCCATCGCGCCGAGCAAATCATCGAAGATCTGGCGGCAACTTGAGTCCTATCGCCGGTAACACGACATCAACTATCGGGAGTGTGAAATGATCGAATGCGCAGTTCAGGAAGCGGTGGCCAGTATTGTCGATCAAGGCTATTACGTGTTACGCGATGCGGTTAATCTGGCGGATTTGGTCGATTTCGCCGCCGCTTACGAGAACGTATTTAGATTGGAACCGCCTCAAGTACATACGGTAACGTTGGATAACGGTCATCTTTACAACGTACACCATTCCACTTTACGTAAATTTACCGGGTTTGAGGCGTTATTGAAATTTTTCGACGCGGAAAAATTGCGGGATGTCGTGCATGCCTACATGAACTTGTTTTTTGATTATCCGCGTAACGACGTTCATGAGGTCTTTGAGGTAGAGCATAATTTTAAGCTCGGTAGCACCAACGGCAGTCCGTTGCATTTCGACATGGTGCCTTCACTGAAAACATTTATATATCTGGATCGCACGACCCGGGACAATGGCGCGGTGCGGGTGTTGCCCGGCTCGCACGTGCCGGCGCGCGAGTTTGCGCTACGAGCCTTGCAACAAAATCCGAACCCGTTGGTTTCAGATAGTTTTTTGTCCGATGCCGCTGCGTATGAGCAACTGCATCTCGAAGGCGAGCCCGGCACTATTATTTTTTTGGATACCTACTGTCTGCACGGTGGCGGAATTCTAAGCGGGAATCGTCCGCGGCGCAGCGTGCGGGCGGTTAGTTGGGCCAGGCCTCTACACCAACACTATTTTGTCCATCCAGTGTTTAACCGGGTAGAGGTTAATCCGAATTATCAAAAGTTGGGTTTTTACAATCCTTGTCCGGTGACCGCCGAATTACCGCCGCATGACCTCGGCAGTATGTACCGCGAAATTTAATCTACCAAGCACTACGAATGACCGTAAACGCCGCGATCGAAGATAAAATTGCCCAGTGCACTGCATTGGTGGCGGAGCAGCCGAACGATGCGCAATTACACTTGAAATTGGGAGTGTACTATTTGCAGAGGGATACTCAAAAAATCTCCGACGGGGTCTGTGCCGAACAGCATATATCCCGGGCAATTTCGTTAGGTTGTGGATCTGCTTTTGCGTTTTTCCACTTGGGATTGGCGGTACGCATGCAAGGCAAGGGCGGTTGCGACCACTGGTTTCGCGAGGCGATTCGCTTAGATCCGGGACATTACGTGGCGCGTCAGTTTCTAGCGCACGAGCATTTGATCGAGGGTGATCTGAAAAGCGCGCAACGCGAGTTGCGTGCGGCTTCGGCCTTGGCGCCGGAAGATCGGGAAATCCAAAATGATTTGCACGATATAGAGGCCATTCTTAGCGAACATAAACAAAAAGTAAACATTGCCCGCTGGCCCGCTAAGCTGAGCGATTTTGCAGATTTAGATCAATGTATCGGAAAGCATGTGTTACAGGGAGTTGCGCCGACCAACTTGTTTAATGGCCAATCGAAAATATGTACCTTCGGTTCCTGTTTTGCCGGCAATATTGCCAGAGTGCTACGCAAATTTGACGTCGATGCAGAAAATATTACGTTTGGCGAGTATATAAACAGTACGTTTGCCAATTTAGCTTATTTGCGTTGGGTTGCTGGCGAAACGATTTCCGATAAACTCGGGCATCGGCTTGCCGAAATTTTCGATCAGCCGGCCGAAAGTTACCGCGAAAAAATTGCCAAAGCGCAATTGTTGATTATTACCTTAGGCGTGGCTCCGGCGTTTTTCGAACTGGAAAGCGGCGAATTCGTTTTGCCTAAAGCCAGTCAGATCAATATGCGCTTGTTTGCCGCGAAATATCACTTTCGAACTACAACAGTGGACGAAAACTTAAATAACTTAAAAGCCATGGTGGCGCTTGTCAGGCGATTATCACCCGCCGTTACTATTGTCATTACGGTCTCACCGGTGCCGCTAGCGGTAACTTTCGAATACGATTCGCCCATTGTCGCCGATTGCGTTTCGAAATCGGTGTTGAGAATTGCCGCGGACCAGCTGATGCGCGAGCGAATTCCCGGTATTTATTATTGGCCTTCGTTCGAAGTGGTACGGTGGGTCGGTGGATATCGTGGCGATGCGTTCGGGGCGGAAGACGGTTCAACGCATCATGTTTCCGAACAGACCGTCGATTCGATTATTCGAGCATTTATTCGCCAATGTGGCGATGCCGAGCTGCAACATAGAATGACGTTATGAGAACGAGCAAATTGTTTGATGATGTTTTTAGTGTGTCGCATGCGGCGCTTGAGCTAAAAAATGTAATGGCTCAACGGGTACTAGCGGACCGAGTGCCGGATTTTTTAAAGGAAGAAAGCATTAATGCCCATGCCATACAGCTTAGTTTGCAAGCTTACGATCCAGAGCGTTTAAAGCATAAGGCACGTTTATTGGTAAATTCCGCGTCGGAATTTTGTGCGGGATTAACGTCGGCGTTATCAGCTCACGGCTACGAAGTGATTAAATCGGACGGAAACTCCGACTCGGAAGCGTCAGCCGGCGATAAATGTCATAGCGATCTTATCGTAGCCGATCAAATTTTTTCCAATCAACGTTTCGGTGAATTTTATTTAGGGTTTCTGGCGGAACATCGGCGAGATTTGACCGAAAAACTTACGGGTTGTATTGCGGCAGATCGGCCGGTCGTGGTTTTTACGGCGAAAAAGGTATATTTCAATCAACTGCGTATGAGTAAGGTTTTACGCGACAAGGGCTATCGGACGATCGCGTTGGTGTTTGATTGCTCGATGGCCCAACACCAAGCGGGTTTTTTCGATGAGGTTATTTACACCGACTTGTTGAGTTTTTTGTTGTTTTTAAACAAATTCGACGAAGATGTGCTATTGCATACCCAAGGCTGGTTATTTAGATACCACATCCCTGTTATTATAGACATGTATAAATCCACGCGCTGTAAGCAGATTATCGAGATGATGGACAGTCAGTCGTTTTATCTGCCGGAATCTTTATTTAGTAAGTTTCCTAATTCTTTGAAACAGGCATGGGGCGATAATGTCCTGGAGAATCATGCCGTGCAGCTGGCTTGCGAATATTACATAGTTCATCATTCCGATGGCGTTATATTCAACGGCGATGAAACTTATCGCGAACCCCTAGTCAAGCGCGACTCCCAAGGATTGCGCGATAAACATTTAGCGTTTCCGGCTTTGCCGTTAAAAGATTTTTTTTATATATCTAATCAATCTAATCAGCAAAAACGTCTTGTGTTCGTCGGAGGTATTCCACCGTTGACGAATAACCGGCCTCATGAGTTATTCGGCGACTCGCAGCTGCTCAATTTAGTAAAAAGCCTCATCGATAGCGGATGTTATCTTGATATTTATAATAATCCGTTATTGGCGCCGGAGTCCGAGTATAAACGATTGTATCCTGATTATATGGATATGGCCAAAAGTAGTGATAGATTCAATTTTTATGCCGGCGATATGCCGCAGTATATCAATCAAATAATTTCCGCTTATGATATTGGTCTTATGGTTTACGATTTTTGTGGTACATATGCGGGAGATTTGCACTTTAAACATCTCATCCCGACTAAGTTATTTAATTACTTAGAGGCAGGGTTGCCGGTATTGGTAAGCGAGCGATTTTCGGCTGTGTGCAATATAGTTAAAGAATATGATATTGGTGTGATTATCGGGCCGGATGAGCTGGATCTTATTCCAGAGATCGTTGCAGTAACCGATATTGCCCGATTGAAAAAAAATGTTGTGGCTGCCCGAGAAAAGTTGCAAATGCATAACAATATCGACCGGCTGACCGGGTTTTATCAACAGGTGATGGCCTGAGCTCCAGCCCGCGCTGCCTGTGGTGTCGCTCTTGCGCAGCGGCGTGCCGATCAAACCTTTGCAGGGGGTCAATTAGTGGTGCCGATTGTCAATCTCCGCTTCTAATAATGAAGGCTGGACAGCGAATTTCGGTTAGTGCACGGCGAGAAGGGGCAATGTGGACAGAGGTAGCTAATGTCACCGATTTCCTGTGCCGCCGATTGGTGGGTAAGCGCAGTGGGAATATAGAGCTCCACGTCCAGCAAGCCGTCGACGCCGGACTTGATCAGCGCATCGATTTCGTTCAGCGAGACGTTGCATATCGACGGTTTTGCGTGCCGGGTTCCGCTCGGAGTCGGTAGCGCTGCGGGTAATGCCGGTAGCGGGCGGTGCAGTTTTTTCGCTAGCGATCCGGTGGGCGGCAAGACTTGGCTTTATATTCGAAATATTCATCGCACACTGCGGATTTCAATGGCAAGGTTGCGGGTATCAGTCAAGATTGATGCCATTTTTCGGCAACGAGACGGCGACGGTGTGCTTACTTCATCTTTTATCAAGGCTCCGGCGGTAATAGCCGGCTGAGCAAGGTATGCAGAGCGTCCGGGTTCAGCGGCTTGTGCAGCAGCAGATAGCCTTCCTGCTCGGCTTGCGCCAGTGCCGGTGAGTCGAACTCGCCGCTGATCATCGCGCCGGCGGCTTCCGGGCAGCGCTCCAGCAGGGCTTGTAGTAATTCAAAGCCGCTTTCCCCGGAGCGCAGGCGCTGGTCGCAAAAAATTGCCTGCGGTTCGAATCCTGTTTCCAGCGCGGCCAATGCCTCGGAGGCCGACCCGGCGCAGACCGCGTTGATGCCCCAGGTATCGAGCAGCGCCTGCCAGGCGCTGCGTACTTGCGGTTCGTCGTCCACGATCAAGCAGCGGCCGTGCAGCCGAATAGGGCGCTTGGCCGTTACAAAGGACGCGTTGCATAATTCGGCGCGGCGTTCGCCAACATCGGCCGCCGGCAGCCGTAACCAGAAACGGGAGCCCGATCCCCGGCGCGAACTCAAGCCTTGGCTGATGCCCATCAGGTCGGCACAGCGGGCGACCACAGCCAAGCCCAGACCGTGGCCGGCATTGTCGATGCGCCAGGCGTGCTCGGGGCGGAAGAACGGCGAATACACGCGCTGCAGGTCGGCTTCAGCGATACCGACACCGGTGTCCCAGACTTCGAATTGCCATTGGCCGGCGCGGCGTCTTATTGTCATCAGTACCCCGCCTTGCCGGGTGTAGCGCAAGGCGTTCTGCATCAGATTGACCATCGATTGTTTTAGCAGCAACGGATCGGCGTTGACTAAGGCCTTGCCGCCGCTGGTGCGTATCCGTAATTGGATGTTGCGGGCCGCCGCTTCTTCCCGGAACAAGGTAGCAATGTCGGCCATCAGCGGGTCGACGGCCACCGCTTGCAGTTGCACCGGTTGGACGCCGAGTTCGATTTTGGATAAGTCGAGCAGGGAGTTGAACATTTGGGTCACCGATTGCACGCTTTGCCGCAAGTCCTGCAAGGCCGGACGCAATGCCGGGTCTTGGTTGCGGTGCGAGATCGATTCGATCAGAAAGCCCATCGCATGCACGGGTTGCCGTAAGTCGTGGGCGGCGGTGGTGAGGAATTGGTTTTTAGCGCGGAGCGCCGCTTCGGCTTGTTCCTTGGCGAGCCGGTAATCTTCGGCCAGGCGTTTGCTGTTTTCCTCCAGCTTGACCTGTTGCAGGAAGAAGCGGTGGGCAATCGACGAGTGGCGGTGGATGGAGACGATGTAACTGGCGCACAAGGGCATGACCAAATGCCAATGCTCGGGGAAAGCCCACGGCGTCAGCAGCGTGCATCCGCCCCAACCGGCATAAAAAAATCGTTTGAAGGCACTGAACAGCGGCGACTGGTGCGTGGCATTGGCGGCCATAATCGCCGCCAGGCTCATATACAGCAGCAGGGCAAATTCGAACGGTACCCGGCCGGCTATCACGGCTGCCAACGCCATTAACCCCAGGCCATGGGCCAAGGCCATGCGCAAAATGACCGGCATCCATTTTCCAATCGCTTCAGGGGTGCTAAGGTGATAACGGTCACGTTGGTAGTGGCGAAATTGAAGGCGTACTGCTGCCAGTGCCACGAGATATGCCAACGTCCAAACCAGCAGCCCCCAGGCATTTTGATCCAACTGGTATTTCCAATAGACGAACGGCATGCCGACGAAAGGAATGATGGTAATGCCGAACACTAGCCGATTGTGGGTCATATCCAACAGGCTGGCCTGGCCTTCCGGCGTCAGATCCTCAAAATGCAAGCGAGTGCCGGCCGAATCTGTCTGGGCCGATTGGGAGGTCATGGATTTTCCAGCCGTCGCCCGCGCAGCATTGTGATCACTTCGATTCGGTTTTTCGCGCCCAACCGCTCCAATATGCCGGTGACGTGTTCCTTGACGGTATGTTCGGACAGCGACAGGTTCAGAGCGATGCGTTTGTTGGGCAGACCTTTCAGCATCATCGCCAGCACCTGGCCCTGGCGTGGGGTTAAACCCAGCTCGGCGGCCGTAACCGGCAGCTCCCGAGTCGGCGCAAATCCGGCCGCCTGCGGGTGGAACCAGGAATCCCCGGCCATGACTGCCTCAACCGCTTTGGCAAAGACACTAGGGGCTGCTTGCTTGTGGATGAAACCGTCCGCGCCTGCGGAGGCGACTTTGCCGGCGACGGCCCGGTCGTCGTCGGCGCTGATCGCCAGTACCCGTATGGCCGGGTGGCATTGTTTTAGCTGCAACAGCAGCGGTAACGAAATGCCGTCCGGCAACCAGAAATCGATCACGGCTAACGCCGGCGGCTGGCCGGTTTCCAGCAATCGCCAAAATTCGCCGACGCCGGATATGGGGGCGGCGCGGGAAAAACCGCAATGAGTGACCAAATAATCGGCGATGCCGTGCGCAACCAGCGGATGGTCGTCCACAACCGCTGCCCATGCCGAATATTTCACGTTAATGCTCCCTTGGGAATCGACAGCGGGGCTAAACATTCAGTCCGCGGCAGAGCTGCTAGTGGCTGGATACATACAGCCTAAATCCTGCATGCCGCAGCTGGTTAATAATGTATCCATATGAGTCTATTGACATATGGCGGAATTTTACAATTATGCTTTCCAAAAAATAATGGACATCAAAGTGTCCGCGCTTATCTCGATAAGTCATATGGATACTGCAGGCTTCCTGTTTTCGGATGGCAGTCTTTAGATGTAAATGGTTTGCATCTTAACAGATTCCAACGTCTATCCTAACCCCACTACGGTAGGGTTTCACTGTCCGGGGCCGGTGCTGATAATGCCTCGCAAAACCGCAGCCGATTTTTGCTTGTTTCCGTTTCCGACGGGCTATATGAAGCTTAAATTGAGTGACGCCGCCACGACGGCTCCGGCTGCGCATGCCCAACTGTTCGATCGCGGGGCGGCGGGCAGCTGCCGGTCCAGCTAAGAGCGATAAAGCCGAAGCGACGATTTAAGCCGGCAATGTGTCCGAAGTTATTAGAGAAGAGCGTATGAAAAAATCATTTATAGCCGCTTTGTTAGCGGTGTCGCTTAGCAACGGTCCGGCCAATGCGGCGGCGACTGTGGTCGATTTCGAAGGCATTTCCGACTGGGATCTGGTCGACGGCTACGGCGGTTTGTCGGGTTGGGAGTCGATGTACGCCCAGGTGTCGAGTTATTCGGAGTTCGAAGCGCACGCGCCGGAATTGGGCGAGAATCGGTTGCATAGCCATGCCGGCGAGCTGACGTTCGACCATGGTCCGGTGATTTTCCAAGGCATGTATTACAACTATTGGGGATCGGATACCAACATCAGTTTTTCGCTGTTCTATCAGGGGCAACAGGTCTACAGCTCTCCGTTAGACAGTGCCAATCAACCACTGGGGATATATTGGTTGGCATCGGGCTACGCCGGATGGGTCGACAAAATCCAGTTTCATGGCCAAAGCGGTGACGGATTGATTGTCGATAATCTGACCTACTCCACCGCCCCGATACCCCTACCGCCTGCCGTCTGGCTATTTGCTGCCGGCTTGAGCATTGCTTGGTTCCGCTCGGCGCGGTGCGCGACTGCAAGCCCCGGAATTGCGCAAAAGTTGTCGTTGACGGTCAAAACCGAAGTCTGTTTATAAATTTCGTTAGCCGTCGTTTTTGCTTCGGCTTTTCCGCTGAATCGGGTGGCGCCCCTCTATTGCCGCGATAGTTCTTCATCTCTCTTCCGGACCGCGGTAGGACGCGCCGTAAAGGTTGACGGCTTTCGGCTCGTGGGCGCGGTGAAAACCGGTGGTGCGATGGGGCGCACCAACCGCCGCTCGCTATCCAAGTGTGGCGGCACATGTGCGGCACGACCTATTTCGGCGGTTCCGGCTTAGCAGCCCAATTAGCTTGCTTCGGCCACCGGCCATCCGTTTGCCGAGTGATAAGCCAGCGTGAGTAAATAGACTAGCTGTAATACGGCTTCCGGTTGTTGCCGGCCGATCGTTAGTTTCTGTTGCAATAGGTCTAACCCCAAAGCGGCGAATTGTGCCTGCGAGGCGTCGAGGCGGGTTGCCGAGCAATGGGGGTAATCCTGCAAGGTTTCCAACGCGCTGCGGCAGAGTTCCGCCAGCGGCGGCTCGGCGGTTTGTTCGAGCGGCCGGTTTTTGAAGCGGCCGAGCAAACGCGTTAACAGGTCCAGGCGGTGCTTTTCCGGCTTTTGAAAATCGAGTGATTGCCACTGATCCCGGTAAACGCATAGCGCTTCGAATTGATGACTGTGGTCGGCGATGACATGGCGAATCACCAGATGAAAGTCCCGGGCATTTTTCAGGCTTTGTAGGTTGACTAAGCGTTCGGACATGCCTTCGCTATAGGTTTGCCGGACCAATAGCCGCTGGCTTCTATCGTTGACCAGTTGCAGCAGCAACTGCTGCCGGGTTTCGTCGAACTCGCACGCTAGGCAACGCTCGACTTTGAGCAGTGCGTAACCGTATTCCGGTAACTCGGTTAACTGCATCCAGTCTTGGGTATAGACCCATTCAAAGGCCTCATCGCTTGGTTTGGCTTCGGTCTTTTGGCTTAAACTGAGGCCGTTACGCGGATTGTAGGTCGCCGCGTGCAAGCGCAGATAGCGGCCCGGCAAATCTCGATTGAGCGGTGCGCCGGACCATAAACTGCAGTTTTTCCAGGCTTCGGCAATGCTGAAACCCCGGCCTTTGCCGCTGCGCGCCAGACTCGCGCTAAAAATCCGCCCGTCGTCGCTCAGAAACAGCATATTCAATCCCAAGGCACCGCTCACCGTGCGCCATTGATGGCCGCCGAGACACAGTAAATACAACTCCGTTGCGTGCCGCTCCTCCTGCTCAGCCGCCGGCAGCGTCGAATCGGCCCACGCATAGATTAAGGCTAGTTGCCGCAATATCGCTGCGTTCGGGTCCAAACCTTGCGCTTGGCTGCGGCGCTCGACCCATTCCTGCAATGCCAGCACGGCATTGCCCAAGCGCGGTTCGCCGCCGTTTTTCAGCTGGGGTACCAGACTCGTCAATTCGCTCAGGTTGGCGGGTTGCAGGTTTCTGACGCCGGTTTGCAGCAGAATGCAGGTTTGCGTTTTGACTTGTCCGCATAATTGTTCGCGCTGTTGTCGGTATTCGCTTTGCGCCGCTTGCTGTTCCCGCTCCAGCCAGTCGGGCCAGGCGGACGGCGGTTGGTAAAGCAGTGCGGCGATCAAGCGTTCGCTGGCCGCGCCGGATTCGCACAGCACCGCATCCAGTCCTTCGCCTTGGCGAATGACGGCTTTTTGCTGCAGCCAACTGACTTCGACATGACGCTCGGCGATGCGGATTTCGGCCTGCGGCCAAGCCCCGCTTTGCCACAGCCGGTACGCTTGGCGGCAAGCGGCTTTGCCGGCGCTGTCGAACAATTGGGGGTGGTCCAAAGCGGGTGGCGTAAAACTTTGCGCTTGGTGGTGGTTGAGATAGTCAATGGCCGCCGCGACGATATGTTTGCATAGGCCGGTTGCCGGACAGTTGCAAACGCTCTGTTCGATGCGCGCCGGCAAAATTTTGCCTTGCTGGCTTTCGAAATCGAATTGCCAGGCATCGCTTTCCTTGGCCGTCCATTCGACCTTGGTTTTCTCCAGCGATTTCGTTGCGCGCCGTACCAAGCCGGGACTGCTGAGAATTTCCAATTGCTCGATACCGAACACGCTATAACTCCATGGCTTTGGCCAGCCAATCGGCAAACACGTCCGGGCTGAGCGATGCGATCTCCATGCCTAATTGCCCAAGTTTAGCGGTCATCGCGATGTCGTAAAACGGGGTCGCATCGGCCGCCATCGCGGTAATGCCGAGCATTTTGATACCGCTTTCCAGCATCTGTGCCGCTTGTCGCAACAATGCGGCGGGCGAAGCGCCTTCTTCGAAATCGCTGACCGTGGCGATGACGGTGCGCCTTGGTTGCTCGGCCAATTGCTGGCAGTAGCTCCACGCCTTGGCGATATGGGTGCCGCCGCACATTTGGCCGGACAACAATACTTCCACCGGATCGTGCGCCTTGGCGGACAAATCGACGACATTGGTATCGAACAACACCAGTTTCAGATCGACGCACGGCAATCGCGCCAAAATCCCGGCGATCACCGCACTGTAAATCACCGAATCCATCATCGATCCGCTTTGGTCCAGGCATAAAATGACCCGCCACGGCAAATGCTTTTGGCTACGGGAGCTGAAATAGATGGTTTGCGGCAGCAAGCACTGCCGTTGCCGGTCGTAATACTTGAGATTGCGGCGGATGGTTTTGGGCCAATCCAGATTGGCCAACAGCGGTTGCGGCGAACTTTGGTGGCGGTTCAATCGGCCGCTGAAGGTTTGGTTGAATTTCGGTTGCAGTTGCTGCAGCAATTCGTCGACCACGGTTTGGATGATGCGCCTGACTTCCTGCATCAACTCGGGGCTTAGCTCGGCACGTACCGCCAGCAACTGTTTCAGCAAAGCCAGGTTGGGCGTCAGGTTGCCGAGGCAATCCTTGTTTTTCAACAATTCCTTGATGCCGAATTCGCGCACCGCATGGTCCTGAATTTTTTCCCGCACGGTTTTCGGAAACAAACGGTCGGCCCGATGCAGCCAATCGACCACCTGCAGTTGGGAATCGTCCAGTGTGCCGGACGTCCGCAGACCGCGGCGTTCCAATTGTTTTTTATAGAGTTGCTCCAACACTTGGTCTTGTTGGCTCTGTTGCCGGCTTAACGGCACCGAGCACAAATGTTTGTTGGCAAAACGGCCGAGTACCAAACGCCAACGTTGTTCCAAACTGCTAGTCATGCCGTCTCTCCTTATTCTGAAAATCATGGTGGAAGCATTCGTTTGCCGGGGCGATTGCCATGCCTTAATGAGCTTCACTCATCTGGTTCCAGCCAATGTTCGAGGCCGTCGGCTTTAAGTTGCGCGGCGAGTTGTTGCTGCAAGTGGCGGGCCTGCAGCAGCAAGTGTTCGTCCACGTCGGCATTGAACAACGGTGGTGCCGCCTGCCAGCCGTTCAATTCGCACAGTGTATCGCCGAGCTTTTCGACCGCTGCCGGGTCGAGATGGCTGAACAACAAACGCAGTTCCGGCAAGGCCGACATAAAGCGTTCTTCGTCCCAGCCGGCCAGTAGGCGGTTGAGCAAGGCCGGTAATCCGAGCGCATCGTCGTGCAGCAAATAGTACGGCGTTACGGTGATCACCGCGTTGACCGCCTGGTAAGCGGCCTCCGGGGCGTAGTCGAACAGTTTGCCCAGCGCCGCGCACAATTCCGCCGGGCCGCCGTCGCCCAGTTCCGTCAGCAAGGCGAGACAGGCATAGCGCAAAGCGACGCTCAATTCGCCGTATTGTTCCAGCCAATGCAGACGCGCCTGCCAGGCATTTTGCCAGTCGTCGGTCAGTGCTTCGGCGCATTCGCGGGTGATTTCCCGGATTTGCAGCAATAAGCGCAATCCCGCCGAAGTTGGCAGCGAGTTGAGCGCCGGCAGCATAAACATCAGCTGTTGCCAGGCTTGCTTGACTACCCGGCGGATCGGCTCGGCGTAGTGCTCGAACAACTCGTTTTGGTGTTGGCGCAGGCGCAGCAATAACAGTAAAAACTCCGCCAATTGCCCGCAATCGCTGCAATCGTTCAACTGCTGTCCGATTTGCCGCCACAGCTCATGAGCCAAGTCCAAACGCTTCATCAGCAGCAGTTGCACGAAAAACTTCTGGTGTTCGGCGAGGCTCAGATCGCGCAATTCGGCCAATTGTTCTTGGATACGCTGATTCAACAAGCTTTGCCAATCCGGCGCGGTGAGGCTCAAATCGACTAACCGGGCTTCCACCCACGGAGTCCAGGCATACTGCCATTCTTCGCTGCGCAAATGCAGATGCAGGCCATGCTCCCAGTCTGGCCCGGCGGTTTTTTCGGCAAAGCCCAGACCGATAAATCGGCATTGATATAACAGCGCCAAGCGCTCGTTGTCGCGTTGCCGGATAGTGAAGGTGGTGGTGACTTTGGTGGTCTGCTCCAGTTTGAAACGGGCGCGCTTCAACAGGCGATAGACTTCGTCGACTAACGGCAAGGGCGGCAAAGCGCTGCTGACTTGCCCCAGTCGGTCGCCGGCCAGCAAGCTGCACGCCTGTTTCAATAAAGGCTCGTCGCCGGCTGCGTCGTGTTTGATCAGCACGCTGCGCAGGCCGTCCAGGATGTCGTACAAGCCCGGCCAGGCATGGCCGCGCAATTGCTGCAACTGCATCGCTTGGTAAAACACCGCCTGCTTCGCGGCGGTATTCATCTGTTGCCGAAATAAGGGATGTTGGTGAAGGTCGGCAAGCACTTGCAATAGTAATTCCTCCGCGACACCGTATTCCGGCAAGTCAGAGCGCCACTGCAACAAGCGCCGGTAAAACCCGGGCACCGGCATGCCCGCGCTGTAACCGCTTAAGGCGTCGAGACGATCCTCGCTGTAGCGGACCAGCCAACTAGGGCTTGCCTGCTGCGGTTTGTGGGACGGCGCGTTTTGCCAATCGAGCAAAGCATAGGTGTGGAAACCGCCGGTTACCACCACGCAACGTTGACCTTTCCCGGCATGGCGGGCGATTTCGCCGCGCATGAAGCGTTCCCGCGCGCCATCGCCGGAATCGGCGATGGCTTGCTCGCTGTAGGTCAAACGGGCGGCGGTGCAATAATCGAAAACCCGGCCGAAAAATTGTGCCGGGTCGTCGAAACGTCTTAGCTCGAACCAACGCTCCCATAACTCGTCGCCATGGCGGCAGCGCGTCGTTTGCACCAGTTTGCGGATGAACTCGCTGTGCTGCAAATACGCTTCGTGCAGAAAGCTGATGCCGCCGTGTTCCCGGTCTTCCCGCTGCCAGGCCTTGTCGGCTATCGGTAAGTCGATAAAATAGAGACTTTTGTTGTGTTGTCGGCCCCAGCGCAACGCGACCCATTCGGGGCTGGTGTCGTACAAAGGGTAAAAACTGTTTTGGCCGTACAGGGCCACCGGTGGTACGGTCTGCGCGTCCAACAGCGTTTCGAGCTGGCGATTGAAATCCACCGCGCCTTCGATCAATACCGCGTCCGGCTGCACGCTGTCCAGCAATTGCCTTAAATAAATGCTGCAAGCGGGGCTATGGTGGCGGATCGGCGCCCAAAAAATGCCGTCGTCGCCGGCGAATTTAGCGCGGGCGGCTTGGAGCTGCGGGGTAAGCGTGTCTTGGAGCATGGCTGTATGCGGTACCGGCGGCGATGCTTGTCAGGTTGTTAGCCGCCTAGCCAGAGCTTTCTGCCCGCCTCGAAAAAACCTTTCCAACGTCCGTCTTTTTTGGCGCGGTCGCGCACCACGACGTCCAGATAATGTGCCAGCTTTTTCCGCTCGTCCGGTTTGTCTTTCAGGATGCTGCCTTGCATTTGTTCGGCAACTTGCGAGCTGCACGGCCGGCTGCCCATGTAGTGGTTTTGCAGGCAGCAGGCATAGGCGATATTGACGGCTTCGGCGGTCGACAGCACCGCATCCAGCGCTTTGACGGCGGCCTGCTTTTCGCCGCGCAATTCGTCGAAGGCGGTGACCAGTACTTCCAGCACATCGTTGTCCATCGCCGGTTGCAACGACAGGCGCGACAGTTTTTCGGCAACTTGCTGGCGAATCAGGCGTTTTTCCAGTTCCACGTCGCGAATCGGGTAAACGGTTTCGAAATTGAAGCGCCGCTTCAATGCGCTCGACATTTCGTTGACGCCGCGGTCGTGCAGATTGGCGGTGGCGATCAGATTGAAACCGGGTTTGGCGGCCGTGACGCGGTGCAATTCCGGCAGCATGACTTGCTTTTCCGACAATAGCGAAATCAGCGCATCCTGGATTTCCTGCGGACAACGGGTGACCTCTTCGAAGCGCGCCAGCGAGCCGCTTTGCATGGCGCGATAAATTGCGCCGGGAATCAGCGCATCGTCGCTGGGGCCGCGAGACAGCAGCAAGGCGTAATTCCAGGAATATTTGATGTGTTCTTCGGTCGTGCCGGCGGTGCCTTGCACGATTTTTTGCGAGTCGCCGCTGATCGCCGCGCTCAACAGTTCCGACAACAACGATTTGGCGGTGCCCGGTTCGCCCACCAACAGCAAGGCCTGATGGCCCATCAAGGTAACGATGGCTCGCTCGACCAAGGCGTCGTCGCCGTAAAACTTCTGGCTAATGCCCAATGCCGCGTTGCCGATTACGAAGTCCCTCACGGCCTGCCCGGACAATTGCCAGCCGGCAGGCTTGGGACCTTTATCCTGCTCGCGTAGAGTTTGCAACTCTTGGTGAAACAGCGATTCGGCGGCTTGTTTAATCACCTCTGACATGTTTATTTACCCCCGCTCACCAAGGCGATTTGTGCCGCCAATCGGCATCGAAGCTGCCTTTGGCGGCAACGGCTTCGTAATCCAGCATGGCTTCGTAAAGTAAGCTGCCCGGTATGGCGTGCAGCGGTTTAAAACTTTCCTCGCTGACCCAGCCGCGTTGGTCCGGGGTTGTGAAGGCCAGATGGAATAAAGTCGCCGCGACGTTTTCCTCCGGCAGGCAATTGCCGCTGAATTCGATCGTCACGCGGGTGTTCAAGGAGGCGAAATCTTTGTAATAGTGAGTGAAAAAGCCGCCGTCTTCCGCCGCGGCCCGCTGGTAGCCGCGCTTGGTCAATACGCCGCGCAGGGTAAAGGCATCGGTCATCCAGCCTTGATGGTAATCCAATTGCTTGCCGGCGAGTTCGGCATCGGTCAGTTCATGTTGCGGCAGACTGAACTGCTCGAACAAGGGTTTCAATTTTTCGTCCTTGAAATGCTTTGCCCAAGCTTTCGCTTCCTCTTGCGGCAACTGGCCGGCATGGGCCACGCTGATCCGGGCGTCGTCGGCCAGTTCGTAGGTTTCGTCATCCAGGTCGATCAGTTCCAGCTCGGCGGTCGGCCGTAAGCGGCGCGATTCCCCGTTTGTTTCGACTTGCCAAACCAGGCGTTGCAACAAGCGCTGCATCAGCGGGTGTTCCAGTAGGTAAGCGCGCCATTCGGCACCTTGCCAAACACGGCCGACGCACATCGCCTCGTACAAACGCTGGGTTTGCATTTCCAGCACTTGTTTCAGTTCTTTCTTGTTATTGGAAAAATCCGCCTTGGCCTGTTTGACCGCTTCGGCGTCGTCGTCCTGGCGCGGGGCCGGCAAGGACTTGAGGGTTTTGCCGGCTTGGTTTTCCAGAATGAGGCTTAGGTCGTTGTTCAGTTTCAGGATTAGACTGCGCGTACCGTAGGACAGTTGTTGCGTGCCGTTGCTTTCGAAGCCCGCGGTAGGGATGGTGCGGTCCGCCAATTCGTCGTGGCTCCAGCCGTTTCTGGCGGCAATGGCGGCAACCAGTTCGTTGGCCCGTTCCTGAACGGATTTTGTGCGGTGGCGCCGGGCCACGGCGAGCAGCAACTGGATTACGGTCGGATCGTTGTTGTTGGCCAAGGCGGTCAGCAAGGCTTCGATTTGTGCGCGTCGGGTGTAATGGTCCTTCATGTATCGTTTGACGACCAGCACCGCATCGGCCGGCTCGGCATAAGCCGCCAGCGCCAGGATGCCTTTTTCGCCGATTGCCGAGCCTAAATACTCGGCCTTTTTTTGGTTGAATAACTCGCGGTAAGCGTCATCCAAGGTTTTATCCGCATATTGCTTGCCCCAGTCGCTTTTTGCCCAACGCTGCCAACTATCGAAAAGCCCTTGATGGTACTGCTTGGCATGGGCATGTGCCGCGTCGTCGCCCGGATTCAAGGTGTCCTGGCGGATGAAAGCATGCAGTATGGTATTGCCCAAGGCTTTTTGACTCCGGTCATCCAGTTGCCGCACGTACAAATCCAGCAAGGGATTGCCCTCGGGTTGTTTGAGTTTGCAGGCCAATGCCAGCCACCATTGCAAAACGTCCCGGTCTACCGCTTCGCCGCTAAGCCATTTGAGTGTCGGCAGCGCGTCGAACGGAAACCAGCACAATCCTTTCGGCAGCGCTTGTTTTAAATGGATCTGCGCTTCTTTCAACATCGTGGCCGGCGCCAGATAAGCGCTGATATTGCAGCCCAAGTCATGCAGCGTGCCAAGCAATACGGCTGTTGCCGCCGGATGTTTTTCTTTTTTCAAGGCCGTCTGCAGCGCCGGAATTGCCTGGTTCAGCTTCAATTCGGCAATCCAGTCGGCGGCGACGATGCGTTCGTCGGCTTTTCCCGAGCTTAAGGCGTCGATGATGCGCTGCGGCGCTATGCCGTAGCCGCTTAAAATCGACCGTGCCAACGGACCGTAGGTTTTAGCGGGCGACAAGGCTTGTTGATACAACACTTGCAGATACATGTCCGGAATCACCGGGAACTGCGCCAGGATGGCCATGCCGCGCGCGAGTTCGAATTTGCGGTATCTGTCTTCCCGGCTTTCCAGCAGACCAAAGGCTTCTTTGAGATAGTCTTCGTTCTCGGCAAAAAACGGCCAGATCGCCATGCCGTAAGTATCGGGCAAGCTCGCATCGGTGTTCCAATAATGAATCAACAGCCATTGCGCCAATTTGCGAATGTCGCCTGCTTGTGTGCGGACCAGCTGTGCCAACTGGCGTAAATCGGTAATGACGCCGGGATGGGCGGTAAACCATTGCCTGGCTTGGGTCATCTCGATATTTCCTTGAAAAAAACGGACTAAATGGACGGCTTTGAAGTCGGCATCGGCAAACAAATCGGCTTTCAAGCACAATTCCTTGAGCTTTTTAAAATCGCTATCCGATTGTTGGCCGGTCAATTGCCCGACGCTTTGCCGAATTCGTTCGCTTAAGCCTAACTCGGTCGAAGCGCCCAACAATTTATCCAAGTCGCGTTTGATGTGGTCGGCTTTATAAGCCAGCCAGCTCTTATAGTTTTTTTGTTGCCAGTCGTACTGGGTTTTTTGAGCGAGGTTTCCGGTCCGCTCTGCTTCGGCGGCGCGCTCGTAGGCTTTGAGCGATTTGGCGTACTGGTCCGTTAATGTGTCGAGCCAATGTTTGCCGATGGGTGCTTCCGATTCCAACGGGCTCCATTCCGGCAGTTCCAACTCGGCATCGGCGGTTTGCCGGGCCGCCGCCTTGTTCGCCAAAGCCTGGCCGATGGTTTCTTGTATGGCCTTGCTGGGTTCGCTGCTTTGCCACTTTTTCAATAAGTCGACCGCTTCGTCGCCGATCATGACCGGTAACGTCGGCACCAATGTTTTACGCGCTGCGTTGTCGAAACCAAGGTAATGCGCATCCAAGTAGGCCAACAATTTTTCCGCACTCAATTTCGGTATCAACGGTAGAGCCGTTTGCCGCACTTGTTTGCTTTTGTCGCAAAGCAAAGAAACCACGACCGCCAGCACGGCATCCAAATTTTGTTGCGGCAACAAGCACTCCGCCAGCACTACGCGGCCCGAATAGTGTAGTGCCGCCAAGGTAGCGCTAAGGTCGGGGTCTTGCAGTAATGCCGGCCAGTCGAAGCGCGACGCCAATTTTTTAACGAAACCGCAATTCCATTCGTTTTCTCTGCGTTCCAGCAAAACCGGCATCCACTGTGCGACGTCCAAATCGTTTTGCCGGGTCAACGATAAAAACCAGCGTTGATCGTAATGCTGCGCCAGTTCGGCGCGATCCCCGGCGAAGGCATGCAACATATTCAGCTCGGAAACCAAGACCGCAAACCAATCCGGTACTTCCGCCAGATAATGTCGACGGATGTTGTTCATATCGGCGCAGGCGGCCATGACCACGCCCAAGCGTCGGGCTATTTCGATATCAGCCAAGAGGTCGGAGCGATACAGTTTTTCGAAGTTTTCGTATACCTTGGTGGCTTTCTTTTGATGTTCCGCACCCAGTTGGTAATACCCGTAGTGATAGCGCGGTGCGGAAACTGCGGCCGTTTGCAATTGTTCGCGGCTGAATTGCCCCAAATGCGCCGGGATAGCGTGATTGTCTCCGGATAGAATGTAACGGGCAATGGATTTGGAAATCCCTTTTTCGTATTCGTCCAACAAGGTGAAACACGCTTGAACATCGGATTGACTATTGAACATGTGGTTTATTCCCGGAGACATTCATTGCGTTCTTTTAGGTGCTGGTTGCGGAAATTGAAATGTCGGCAGCGAATGACGGTTGATTTTTGCCGCAGCATGCCGAAAAAGGCAACGCGTTTGCGGCGGTAGCCGAAAACTGTCGATTAGAGCCGAAATAGACTAACACAAAAGATATGTCTCACGGTGAAGAGGCAGTTAAGGCACAGGGCTGTTCATTCCGGCTGACCGGTCCTTTATCCAACTGCCGCACGCAGTGGGAACAAGAATGCGGCGTCATTTAGTGATGCAATCCCGCAAACCGGGAAATTATTTTCGGCTATCTGCATTCTAGGATAGGAAAGCAGCTCGACTCATGTTTTCAGACTGCACCGTTTTGAGCAAAACACGGTTGGATTGTAGCTGGGCGCAATAACTTGTTATGTGTAAAAGTTGGTTGGGAGTAATGGCCGTTATCGGCCATCAAGAGACAGTCACAAATTTTAAACGAGGGGCAGGTTAATGGCTTATTGCTGCCGATGATTTTTGTTTTGGGTTAAAAACCCAATGGACTTTTAGCTTATTTGGCAATAGCACTGGGTATCGTTTAGGCGTAACATTAAGCTTTTAAGCAACTTGACAGGTATAAATCATTCACACCAGAGGAGAAAGTTTATGAGTGATGACATGCAAACAATTGACTCAAGTGTTGCAGGTGGCTTGGCTATTTACGCCATGCTTTCAGCAAACGCTTATGAAAAGAAAGCTGGTCGAGTCCGCTTTGATCTCAGCCAACTTGGATGGGTACGCGTAGACCTCGACGGCGAGCCTACCGAAGAACCCACAAAGGAACATAAACTCTCCGGTCTTGCTTACGATATCTATGAGAAAATCGGCTCAAATAAAGTAGTGTTTGCATTCCGTGGGACCGACAGCAAAGAAGACTACCTAACAGCAAATCTCGCTATTCCTCCATTTAATTTCCAGTATCGACAAGCACGCAAAGCTGTCGGTAAATACCTCAGCGAAAATAGCCAAAAAAATGTTGTTGCTACCGGGCATTCACTTGGCGGCGGTTTGGCGCTAAGCGTATCAGTTCACCATGGCGTTAAGGCTTTTACATTTGACCCATCACCTCGCATTTTTGACGGTATTGGAGATATGCATGAGCCAGCTGAACGCGTAATAGTCTATCAACAGGGTGAGATCCTTCAAAAATTCCGAGAGCACTGGAAAAAAGTTTCAGATGTTGTTGAAGAAAAAAACATTTATATGTGCAATTACCCAGAAGTATTCGGCGAGCACAGCAGACACAGAGGAGACCTACTGGCTAAAGGTTTGCTACTAGATGGTATCAAGAGCAATCCTGAATTAAGTGCTGTTGTAGTGCTTGAATAGCACTGTGCCCAACTATAGGCTCAAGCCGCTACACTCTCTGGAGGATATATGCGATTTAAAAATTTATTAAAAATCACCGTTAATCTATTGTGCGGATTTTTGATCGCTGGATGTTCACCAAACCAGCTCTACCGAGTGCCTCCTACTGTCGATAACGCTAAGCCGAAAGATATCTTTGTCCTCATGGATGGCACTTCAAATAATCCTGAGGTGCCTACAAACGTGTTTCGCTTGTACGAAGAAATCAATAAGTATAATGATCAACAAACAATCGCAACCTATATTGAGGGAGTGGGTAACGAGGAATCATTAGTTGGCTCGACATTATCCGATATATTTGCCACCGGTATGGAGGCTCGGATATTGCAGGGTTATAAATTTTTGGTCAAACAATATCGGCCCGGTGATCGAATATTTATTAGTGGTTTCAGTAGAGGAGCCTTTACTGCGCGCTCATTGGCAGGATTGATTTCATATGCTGGTATTGTAAAACCCGTAGACGGTGATGATGAGACGTTTTTGGATTGGTGGCCCTTTAACAGTGGCTATGTTTTTGGCAATAAAATATTAGAAAGAGTAAAGGACGAAATTGATGTAAAGAACTCAACTGAGTGGGCAACTTGGAAACGAGGCGACCAGCCACTATTGAAACAAGTATTCGAATCTGATGTTGACAAGTATGGTGAAGTAATTGCACAGCAAGCCGAAATCGAGTTTTTGGGAGTTTGGGATACCGTGCCCGGAAGTCAATTCAAGAATTATTTTGAGCTAGGTGACTTAGTATGTAAAGAGCAAAAAGATAATTCCGATACCAAGCAGAGGTATCAGTTAGATTCTTATCCGCCGATACATCATATTGCCCACGCTGTTTCCATAGATGAAAAAAGGGAGGCATTTAGACCTCTGTTTTTATGCTCTAAACGCATAGATAAAGAATCAGTGCATAATGAAAAATTAACAGTATTAGATGAAGTAGCTTTTCCAGGTGCACATGCCGATGTTGGCGGTGGTTACGAAGATAAGAATAATCAACTTCCTGATATTTCGCTCAATTGGATGATAGATAAATTAAAAGAACACTACGATTTAAAATCCTGCATAGGCTGCATAGGCGAAGGTGTTCCAGGAGGGTTAGGGCATTTATCAGTATCAGATAATATTATGCATGTATTTCCTTGGAGTTGTAAGGATCGGCATTTGCCATGCAATGTAAAGCTTCACGAAAGCAACGATGAACGTGAAGTAGATGGCGCTGTCCCTTGGAGATATTTTACTAAAAAGCCCTCAGATAATGCGATCGAACAACAGCAAACTTCAGCTACGGTAAATAAATCATGTGAGCCAGACGATGAAGAAAACATACTCTGCATAAAGCAGTCAAACATTACTTGTGATCGCCTGTTTTCCGATGAAAAATAATATATTCATTAAGTTTTCTACAATTTCTATGGTGCTATTGCTTTCAAGTTGCGCAAGCGATGGCGACTGCCCAAGTATTGCAGATTCCCCTGAACCCGAAACGAAAATAGTTAGTTGTAATAGTGTAAAAGAACTGACTGTGGGATCAACTTGCAGGGAGTCTATTATTGCTAAGGATATTGAAACGAACATTGGATTATTCGTAAAGAAAAATGAAAAATACGAAGTAAGCGTTGCAGACTGCAATCAAGTCTGGAAGGATTGTACTCGGCGCAATATTCCTTTGTGTGGCGAGTCTGGATCTTTTGTTATGAATTTAATGGCATTTAATAAAAAACGGCCAGATTCTCTGTGGTTTTCAGTGATTGCCGAAGTTAAATCTAACACAGACAATCAGTCATCTTATTACGACTTATGTGAAAATTTAACTGATCGAGTAAAAGCCAGAATTGCGCAATTTGAAATTATGAATGATGGCCAGTTGTTTATGTATCCAAATGACGCAATCGATTATTACGATAACAATCGTGGAAAGATATGGCTCGATATTAGACGACTGCAATAAATCGTAAGTTAAATGAATGCGTCAGGTGCGTGATTAAAGCTGCCTCCCTTCTGCGACGCCAACACCTTAATTGTGATAATTAATACCCTTGACTGGATCATTTGACTTTAGGGAACCTATTAAAATCTACGATTAATGGGTTTTAGAGCCCAAAACACTCTCAAAAGTCAACTTTTGCAAGGAATGTTCCTCACATCGGAGTCTTTTCGGCTCCGATGTCCGCCATCAAGACACAGCTAACCTACGAATGGCGAAAAACTCATCATGTTGATCACCAAATTCATGAAACCGATACGCACTTCGGCGCGAGTCAGGCCGATGCAGCGCGCCCCATTGCGCCATCGAGGAAAACACGTGGGAAGCAATCAGCCCTACCACGTCGTCATGCCGTCCTAGCTATGATTTAATCCGCGACAGCGAAAGGCAGCAATTCGTCAATGCGGCTATTGGGCCAGGTGGGGAGTTTTTCCAAGGTGTCTTTTAGCCAGGCGCTGGGATCGAGGCCATTGAGCATGGCGGTGCCGAGCAAGGTTTGAATGACGGCAGCCCGTTGTCCGGCGCGTTCGGAACCAGCGAACAACCAATTCTTTTTTCCCAAGGCAATGGGGCGGATGCTGTTTTCAACGGGATTATTGTGTGTGCCTTGCTAAGGCGCATCTGATTCGTCGGTGTAAATCCGACCCGGCTAACTCTCGCTCCAGCCGGAAGCACTTGGGGCGGCTCGGGAGGTAACAAACGGGCTGAAGCACTCCAAGAAAAGGTCTCCCTGGGAGATCAGCGGGCCATGCGGGCCATAACGTGAGTGAACACTGAGCAGGCCTCGAAATGTCGTCGTGGGAGCCGACCCGCCATAATAACGGGGAAGGCCGATGCTTTTACGGAATCGAGCGACAGAGTCGTAAGAGTCCCACCGGGGTAGTGGTGATAGCACGCATGGGAGAGATCAGGTGGGCAACAAGGGAAGTCCCTGTGGGTGCCCTGATGGCACCGGGCAACGGCGATCCCGTGAGGGATGGAGCCGGCCTGCAGGGATGGCGGAGGGGCGCGTAGTAGTGGTGAAGCCGGGTAACGCCGGTAGAGCGAAGGCGCCCTGTTTCGAAACGTGATGAGGAAAGTGATAAGAGCTAAGGGGATTGACGTGAGTCTACCAACCTCGACAAGTACGGTTCAGATATTACAGACTTCATTGCAGGCGAAAGCCAAAGCAGAACCAGACTACCGTTTCTACAGCCTATGGGATAAAGTCTGTCGTATCGATGTGTTGCAAGTTGCCTACCGGCGCTGCCGCGCCAATCGTGGCGCTCCTGGCTATGATGGCATCCGCTTCGAGCAGATCGAAAACCAAGGGCTAGACGGCTGGCTGGAAAGAGTGCGGCAGGAGTTAGTGGTCGGCGAATACCGGCCGCAGCCCCTGTTGCGCGTGTGGATACCCAAGGCCCAAGGCGGACAGCGTCCTCTGGGCATTCCGGCTATCCGTGACCGCGTGGTCCAGATGGCGGTGTTGTTGGTGATCGGTCCGATTTTTGAAGCCGACCTGCTTCCCCGACAATACGGATTCCGACCTGGAGTCGATGCCAAGATGGCGGTCAGAATGATCCATTTCGGTATCTCCCAAAGGGGCAAACGGGAAGTCGTGGACGCCGATTTGTCTAACTACTTCAACACGATTCCCCATGGTGATCTGATGCGCTGCGTTAGCCGCCGGATCGCGGACGGCACGGTGCTGGCTACGATCAAACAATGGCTAAACGTAGCGGTGGTGGAGCATTGCGAACACGGTGAGCGCCGAACCACGGAAGCGAAGGACACGGGTCGAGGCACCCCGCAAGGCGGTATTATCTCGCCCTTGCTCAGTAATCTTTACTTCCGGCGCTTTCTTTTAGCCTGGCAGAAATTTGGTTTTGCCGACCGGCTTCAGGCCGAAGTGGTGAACTATGCCGATGATCTGGTGATTCTCTGTCCGAAAGGACGGGGTCAGGCAGCCATGGAGGCCATGCGGTGGCTGATGAACCGACTGGGGCTGACGGTCAACGAGAAGAAAACCCGTCTGGCTATGCTGCCAGAGGAGCAGTTTGATTTTCTTGGTTACACCCTGGGCCGATTCTACGGCAAGGATGGACGCCCTTACTGGGGAACACGTCCGTCGAAGAAAGCGATCAAGCGATTAAAACAAGGTATCCATGACGCCACGTCATCGCGCTGGAACGCCAAACCGGTGCAAAGCCGGATTGACGAACTCAATCCGATGATTCGAGGTTGGGCGGGTTATTTCAATCAGGGACCGGTCTGCCCAATCTACCGATGCATCCAGGATTACGCGGAGCGACGGCTGCGAATCTGGTTAATGCGCAGACGTGGTCAGCGCGGAACGGGGTATCGCCAATACCCTGACGAGTACCTGTATGAAACTCTGGGGCTCTACCGCCTGCCACGTACGCGCGCCGACCTGCTGAACGCGAAGGCTTGAGGTTCGAAAGAAAGCCGGATGCGGGAAATCTGCACGTCCGGTTTGACGAGCGGGATGTGGAAACGGAGCGATGGTTAGGCTAATGAGGCACTGCCAAACGAAAGAGGCAGCAACAGTTAGGCCTAACCTTAGGCCATCGCGCCACATCTCGACTCTACCGATGGGCAGATCGCCGCTTTCGGCGTAACGCATCAGCGCAATCCAGCGTTTCAGACTGTAATCGATCGCTTTGGCCGTTGCACTGTTGGGCGCGGTGTTCAGGCGGATTTGCTGTAACCAGTCATGCAAGATTGTCAGCACCGGCAAACTTTTTTCGGCGCGCAGACGTTGCCGCTCATCGACTGCCATATCCCGGCCTTCGGCTTCGATGGCATACAGCTCGGCGATGCGGTTCAGGGCTTCGTGCGCCACAGGGCTGTGACTGGCCTGGAACAGGTCGAAGAACTTCCGGCGCGCATGCGCCCAACACGCCAGTTCGATACACGGTTCGAGGATGTATTGGGTTTCGGGATGCGCGCGGGTAGCGGCAAACAGGGTTTTATAGCCGCCATAGTCGTCGACCACAAGGCGGCCTTGCCAGTCTTGCAAAAACTGCTGCGCATACCGGCCACTGCGACCGGCTTGGTAATCGAAGACGATGATCTTGGGGCCTGGTTGCAAGTCGTTGCTGCGGTAGGCCCACAGATAGGCTTTCTTGGTTTTACCGTTGCCGGGATCGAGCTGCGGCACCGGCGTCTCGTCGGCGTGTAAGCTATGTCGTTGCCGTAAATGCCAGGCTAAACGTTCCGCTAAGGGTTGCAAGGCCACGCCTAGACGCCCGACCCAATCGGCCAGCGTGGAGCGGGATAAGATCACGCCGTCCCGAGCGGCGATTTGTTCCAGCCGGTATAGCGGTAAGTGATCGAGGAATTTGCCGATCAGCACCCAAGTCAATAAACCGACCGCCGCCATGCCGCCGTCGATCACCGCCGGTGGAATCGGCGCGGCCTTGATGGTTTCGCAGGCTCGGCAAGCGTATTGCGGACGGATATGCCGATGCACAAAAAACTTGGCCGGCTCGACATCCAGTTGTTCGCTGACATCTTCGCCGATCTTGATCAAGTCCCGGCCGCATTGACCGCAGGTGCAGGCTTCCGGTTCGTGACGGTGTTCGATGCGCGGCAAATGAGGGGCAAGGGTTGACGGCCAGCGCGTGGGCGTTTCGGGCGGGCTACCGTTTCACAAGGGCTATCGTCTTGCAGTTGTTCGACTTCGGCTTCGATGGCCGAGATATCGGTATTCCAGGTTTCCTCGAACACATCGCGTTGCAATGGCGCCAAGGCTTCGCTTTTGGTACTGAAACGGATGCGCTTGTAGTAGGCCAGTTCGTGCGTCAGCGCGGCGATTTTGACATCTTTGGCATGAATGACGGCATCTTTAGATTGGATGATCTTAGAGCTGGCCCCAAAAAATTGAACAACCGGTTAAGTGAAAAACCCTGCTACTTTTGATCGTCCGAAAGGACAAAGAAACGGAGCAGAAGATGTCTAAAAAACCGAGAAGAAAACATTCCCCGGCCTTCAAAGCCAAAGTCGCCCTGGCGGCCTTGGCGGGCGATAAAACCTTGGGGCAGTTGACCCAGGAATTCGAGGTTCATCAAAATCAGATTGTCGATTGGAAGAAGCAGCTGAGCGAGCGGGCCGCCGAGGTGTTTGGGAAGCCCGCGGAGCCGGAATCGCCCCCCGTCGATCTGCAAGCCCTACACGCGAAAATCGGTCAACTGACATTGGAGAACGATTTTTTAGAAGGCGCGCTCACCCAGGCGGGATGGCTGAGCGCAAAACGATGATCGACCGTCAATCGAAATTACCTCTCAGTCGGCAGGCCAAGCTATTGGGCATCAGTCGCGGTAGCGTGTATTACTTGCCCAAGCCGGTTTCGGCGCACGATTTAGACATCATGCGCCGACTCGACGAACTGCACCTGAAGCACCCGTTCATGGGCGCACGCCAGTTACGGGATCAGCTGAATCTGCAAGGCATCCAGATCGGCCGCAAGCATGTGAAGACTTTGATGAAGACCATGGGCATCGAAGCAGTGTACTGCAAACCCAATACCAGCAAGAAGACGCCGGGGCATGAAATCTATCCCTACCTGCTGCGCGGCATGACCATCAATCGCGCCAATCAGGTCTGGGCGCTGGATACGACCTACATCCCACTGGCCAAAGGATTCGCGTATTTAACGGCGGTCGTCGACTGGGCCACGCGCAAAGTCCTGGCCGCCAAGGTCGCGATTACCCTGGAAGCCTGTCATGCGGTGGACGTGCTGGAACAGGCTTTTAAGCGCTACGGCAGGCCGGATATTGTCAACACCGACCAAGGCAGCCAGTTTACCGCCAAGGTGTTTGTCGATGCCGTGAAAGGCCAGGGCTGTCTGCTCAGTATGGACGGTCGGGGCGCTTGGCGGGATAATGTCTTTGTTGAGCGCCTATGGCGATCGGTCAAATACGAGCGGGTTTACCTGCATGCCTACGATTCCGTCGGCCAAGCCCGCACTTCAATCCTGGATTATTTCGAGTGGTACAACCACGAACGACCGCATTCCAGTTTGAAACGAAAAACGCCGCATCAGGTGTATCACGATGGGTTGCCAACCCTCAAGTTGGCCGCTTAAACCATGGCAGGGATTTCACTTTAAATCATCGATTTTTTGTTCAAACCAATGGGGCCACTTCTCTTGGCATCCCGTTCCGCCTGTTCGATCAGCGATTGAATCAGTGCCGCCACCTCGGTTTTGGCAGCCGGTTCCAGGTTCAATTGATCGAGTTTAACGAGTGGATTCATGGCGGTTATTATACCGCAATCCCCTCTGTAAGCCTTGATAGCAATGGGTTTTAGCGGAATTTTGAAGATCGATTTTACACCGATTCAGACCTGCCAATCGGGTTGGCATTTTGCCGATAGCCGCTGCCAATCAACGCCAGCAATCAACCATTGCCACTGCGACTGACTGATCGCAAACACCTGGTCGTCAGCCTTGGGCCAGATAAAACTGCCCTGATGCAAACGGCGCTGGCACAACCACACGCCATTGCCATCCCACAGCAACAGCCGCAAGCGGTTGCCAGCTCGATTACGAAAGATAAAGGCCGATCCGGCGCAAGGCGAATGCCCCAGGTTCTGCTGAACGATGGCCGACAAGCCATCCAGGCCGCGCCGCATATCGACTGGCGCCACTGCCAACCAAATCTGCGCCGGTGTGTCGATCAAGCCAGGCATCGCAACAACTCAGCGACCCAGTTCGCCGACACGGAAGCCGGTAATTCCAAGCGATGACCTTGGGCATGCGTAAAGACAATCGCCGCAGTTGGCGCAGGCTCAACCTGCACCGGTATCAGTGCAGACGATACTGTCGCTGGTAGTTTTCGATAGTCGCTCAGCCGCGCCGTGAACGTGCGGACGTTAATCTGCTGCTCAGCGCAATACTCGGCTTGCGATAGACCGCTACGTTGCCATGCTTCAATATGCTGAAGCCACTTCGATGTGATCGCCATTACTTCTCCTGGTCAAAAAATCACAGGATGCCGCAGGACGTTTATTTTTTACATGTGGAACGGATGGTTGCTTACAACACGTGCTCGACCCGGCAACTTGTTTTGGATCGAGTGCTGTTACCCTGTTTTTCCCGGTCAATCAGCGGTTTGCCGCTCCCCCTTTTGCGGTAAACCCGGGTGCGAGTTAGCCTTACCTCTAAGGCCGGCTTCCGTGCCTTCGGAGCTGTATACACTGTAGCTCTACACATCACGATTGGTGTTGTCGCTTTCAAGCAAATCGTTCAATGCCCGGGAGTCGTGGACGCAGGCATCGGTGACTGTGTATATGCGCACCAACTTATGGGAATTATCAATGGGTGAGGCACGCTTTGAACATCAAAATCCCATGCCAAGGCTTACAGTCAGCTGACGATTTGCGAGGTTTAACTCGAACCCGATCCAGTAACTGACGAAACACGCTTCCCGATACACAGGTGTTTCTAATTCCAACAACGGATTGCCCAATCGATCCGACGCTTAGCTGCTGTTCATTTTACTCGCGAAGCGCGATTTTTTCAGAGGTTTCCTATTGACGTTTAGTAAAAAAAGCAGCGACCATAGAGCTATTAAGATATCCGACTTTGCACAATGAAATGATGAGCTGGGGGTAGAACAAATGATAGCCCAACGCATATTTGAAATTCTTTTTTTGAGATTAATTACCACTGCAAGGAATATAAGTCTTCCAGCTTGTATTATTTTTTTATCTTCATGTTCATCGAGTATACCGTTTTCAGATATGAAAACCATAGGTGCAAATAATGAGTTAGAGCCATTATTTCCTGTTAATAGCGTAGAAAATTGTATAATAACGAATTCCCGAATAAAAAAAATTAAAAACCATCTCATTACGGTCGATAATTATGGTCATTATGAGCCAATAGAATTATATTCAGAGAGTGAGCTATGTAGCGTATATGATCAGGCTAAGAAAAAAAAGATACATTCAATGAAGAGACTATTTCAATTCACGCAAAAAACATTATTGACGAATTATTTTATCAAAATGAAGACATAACTAATATACTAATTTTTATTCATGGCGGTTTAAATTCTCCAGAAGAAAGTCGTAGAAGAGCCATAGAGGAATCATACTTCATTAGCCAATATAAAGGTGATGGAAAATACGAGGGACGCAAATATTTTCCTATTTTCATCAACTGGCACTCGGAAGGGCTAGATACGTACTCTAATCAAATTTTTCATGTTAGACAAGGAAACGAAGTCAGTGATATTCGCGGTATCACAACCGCTCCGCTCTATTTTCTATCTGATGCAATTCAAGCTATTGGACGCGCGCCTTCGACACTTGAAAAAAACATAGCCAGATTAGTAAAAACAAAGTTCACTGAGAATTTTGAAAAATGCGAACCGGATGAGCGACTTGAGAAAATACTTTGTGAATCTCATGAAAGAACTTTCGCTGAAAAATTACCACGTGTATTAAAATTTGTACCAAGTTTTCTTGCACAGTTGGTTGAAGTCTTGCCAGCTGATTCCTTTGGAAAAAACGCCTGGGTGAATATGCTTCGTAGAACCCAGATGTTGTTAAGAAGCAGCAATGAATTTGAGGCACAGAAAATTAATGAACTTTCTGACAGTGAATCAAATGAATTCAACGGTAAAGGAGATTTAGCAATTTTTTTACGCGCACTTAAAAAAGAAATAGAAAAAATAGAGATTATAAATCCAAATAAAAAATACAAAATTACTCTTATTGGTCATAGCATGGGAACTATAATTGCCAATGAAATTCTTAGAGCCTTTCCTAATCTACCATATGAAGAAATAGTTTATATGGCGGCAGCATGCAGTATTCATGATTTCGAAAACTCTGTAATACCTTTATTAAAGAGGGAAAACAACATTAAGTTTTATAACCTAAGTCTTGACCCAGAAGCCGAAGCTCGAGAATACACCCTTGGCGGCTTTGGGCCGACCGGAAGTTTGTTAGAGTGGATTGATTCTTACTATACAGATCCACCCACTGTGTTTGATATGACAATGGGTAAATGGCAAAATATAGCAATAGCAAAAAACTCTTTTCCATCAGAAGCACGCATAAAAATGACATTTAAAGTATTTGCGTTTGACGAAAAATCTCAGCCTACTACGCATGGCGGAATGCATGATACAAAAAGATGCTGGTGGCAACCTAAATATTGGAATGATACATCAAAAAACAACGAAAACTTTTACATAGATGGATGTCCAGCGTACAACCTTGATAGATGAAAGTTTAATAAAATGCATATAATTATTTTCCTAATATATGGCTTTGCGATTTGATAGATTTTTTGTTTTAGCATTAATTGGCATTATTTTGTTAACGGGCTGTGCAGGTGTTGGATTGCCTATAATTGGATCATCTTTTACAAAAAGTGAAAATCAAGTTGGAATTCCGGATTACTTAATTGTCAATAATTTCGAAATATACAGAGGGGGGCAGCCAAATCCGAATGGATTTAAATATTTAAAAGAAAAAAATATTAACACCATTATCAAACTAAACTCAGAGCAATTAGGCTCTGAAAAAACAACAACAAATCAACTTGGAATTAAATTAGTACTGACAATAATAGATTCTAGTGATTTATATTACGCAATCAATAATTCTGTTTATAGTCAAATTAATTTCGCAATGAAAGCTCTAATGAATCGTAAGAACTGGCCTATTTATGTACATTGTCAAAACGGCTGGGATCGTACTGGTTTGATTATAGCTTTATTTCGTGTGTGTCATGATCGTTACAGCAAAGAAGATGCATACAATGAGATGGTTATGAATGGTTTTGGAACCTTTCATAGGTTATTTTTACCAGGAATTCAAGAGTATTGGGATAAATTTGAAATTAGCAACTGTGAAAAATGGCGGCACGAGTAGTCTGCCAACTATTTCTAGATTAATATACTTGTCAATTTTTCCATCAGTTTATAAATTAATTATCTCATTTTGTTGTTGTCGATAATTCAGAGTTATATCGTTTATTCGGCCGTAGACCCTGTCAAATACTTGGCCGATTTCGATTTAAAACCAGACATTCCAGAAAAATACCCGAACTTCCGCTTTGGGTCGGGACAAGACGATCCTGCCCTACCAAACGGTGGATTTTCCGCGCACTGAAATCCAACCTAACCAAACTGGACTTAACATTACATCCCAGTGGCTTTCATCCCAACCTCAGAATGCAAATAGCCTTATTTTCTCTTCACTCCGCCTAAGCTGGCCGCGTTGCCGGACCTTTAACGCTCGATGCCCATATTGGCTAGGATTCGGCAAACCAAGCGGCGCAATCCGCCGCCGCTTGGCGGATCAAGCTTTCATCGAGTTGGCCGGATAGACTCAAGGCGGCGATGCGCAATACCGTGGCGGCTTGTTCGGCCGTAAGCAGGCCGCTAGGCACAATGTCTGCCTATAGACGGTGGCTTCGGTGGCGGTTTTGGCGATTAACGCCGCCGCCAGCAAATCCATTACGCCGGCCGGGTATTGCTGTTCCAGCAAGACTTGCGCGGAACGCAGTTTTTGTGCGGCTATGGCGTGCAAAGGATTGGCAATAGGCGCGTCGGCGGCAGCTTCGTATAGCGCTTGACCGGCGGCCAACGGCGACGCCGCACCCAAGCGTTGCAGGCTGCGCCAAGTGCGGGTAGCTTGCCGGACAGGCTTTGCGCCGTGCTTTCGTCGTCATCCTGCCAATGTTGTACCACGACCAGCAAGCCGCCGGCCTTACCTAGAATGCGTTCTATGCGCGTTCCGAAGGCGGTTTGAATGCTTGCAGGGTTTTGCCCAATCCCATGTCGTCGGCCAATAGCGCCCGGCCGCGCGCGGCCAAAAACGCGACGCCGTCGACTTGGTACGGAAACAGTTTGACTTTCAAACCCGGCAAAATCCCGTTGCTTTGCTTGATTTGCCGGCTGATTTCCTGGCCGCGTAATGCAGTCGCCGCGTCTTCGGCGTATTGCTGTACATAGCGTTTCGCATCGTCGCCGAGTTGGAAATCGTCGCGGCCGTAGACCAGCTGCTCCAAACGGTAAAAGTCTTCCGGAAGTCGGCCGGTAAAGCGGTCTTGCTCATCGAAAAACTCCGTCAGCCGTGTGCTTAAGTCCGTCGGCAAATCGGGACGGCGCTGTAAGCGCAGAATAGGCAGGGTGGCCGATTCCCAGGCCAAGTAGACGAAGGACACCGGGCAGCCGGCGGCTTTTAAGCGCTGATGGTCGCGATGTTTGCGGGCAAAGTGCAGCACCGCTTCGATATGTTTGCAGGTGCCCAGCCGGTTGCTTGCCAGATCCGGGCAGGTGCAATAATTGACGCGCTAATCCAAGGAGCGAATGTGCACTTGGTAGGAGCGCTGCCAATGGCTGGCGGATACTAAAGAGCTTGCCTGCCAAGTGCCGAAACCCGGATTGCCGCTGATCAGCTTGACCTTGACTTCGTTGCGGCCTTTTTTGATGCGTTCTTGAATCGCTTCGTCCAAAGCGCTGTTCAAGCTGCCGGATTCGATAGGGGCATATTGATCGGCGTAGGCGTATAGTGTGGCGACGGCATGCACGCACATACCGTTTGTCGAGCGGCAATCGCAGTCCACCTCCAAGCGCTCATCGGCTTCGTATGACCTCAGCCAATATTGTTCGCCGTTTTCGTCTTCGACTTGGGCTTCCAGGCTGCCGTCTTTGACGCCGACGCCGATAACCCGGTTATCGGTGAAATAGCGCAAGCCTTGCTTGACCAACTCGTCGGAACAAAGCCGATGCAAACCTTCGGTGTCGTAGAGAAAAAGTTGCTTATCCATGATGCCGGGCAAGTGATTTTTTGCCGGATTCTAACGGTATGCGCCTGATTTGACCACAGGCTTGCAAAGCGGGCCGTTGTGCCTCATGGCGCGGCGGCCTGGCCACCGAAAGGTTCGGCTATTTCCCAGCGCAGGATACGGCGCTGATGGGCTTCGCCTGCCACGTCTTCCACGTAGGATATACGCACCGGTAGACCGTCGCGAATGTCGATAGGCGGCTGCTGTGCGTTGGTAAACGCCGGTTCTTGCGCGCCGGGGGACCAGATAAAAGCGATGCCGGCGACGTAAACGATTTCCCAACGGTCATAGCGGCGCCGGCCGTCTTTGCCGCGCGCTAGTTCTTGCTCCCATTGTTGGTGGTTCGCGATAAGGCCCTCGGCGATGAGATAGTCGCCGCCGGAAAGCCTGCCGATCAGGCGTTGTTGATCCCAGGTATTGATGCCGTAACCCAAGCCGCCTATCAGCGTGGCAAATACGGCGATGACTTTGGCGCTGCCGGAGCTCTGCCGGCGGCGGTGCGCGCGTAGTTGAAACAGTAGCGCAAGCAGCAACATGGCGCCGGCGACATATAAAAACGGAGTGAAATCGGTGCGGTCGTTGCCGGCGATGTCGTATAGCATCCGCCAGGTTCTCATAGGCCGGAGGGTGGTTGCATCGATTGAGCTAGGTTGCGTGGGGCGGGAGAGAACGGGCGGAAATCGCTTGAGCTCAATCTTGTCCCCGGTTTTCGGAGAGTGGCAGGCATGTTACGGTAGGCTTTTGACCGAAATGAGTCTTTTGCAGACGGTGTAGCAGTCGTCCACGTGCGAATTGCCTACAAATTTCATGGCTCCGAATCCGACCGCAGCGTTGGCCGCCCAACCGATGATGGGTACGAATTTCAGCACTTGCTTTCCGGCTGTGCGCCCGGCTACTTTGGTGAGGGTTTGCATGGCGACGGTTTTTGTGACTTCCGCGCCTATCATGGCCAGTCCGGCGCCTTTAACGACTTGAAAAACGATTTGTTTGGTCACAGGATCGTAACCCTTTATTTGTTCGCTGCTTAGCCCGAATTTCCGGTTAATCGCCGGAATGAGCTCCATCAATATCGCGACGTCCGCCGCGATGTCGATGCCGGGGGTGGGAAGCAAGGACGAACCGGCCGAGACGGAGGCCCGCGTGGTGACCATCGTGTAGCATTCGCTACGGATTTCGTTGAGTTCTTCTAGGTTTTTAGGCAGCATGGCGAATCGAAACTTAGCAGGGTTGGGTAGTTTTGCCGCAACAAGGCTTTGTGGGAGGCGTGCGGCTACTCCAATTCAATCGGCGCTGCACACGATACCACCGTGCCGACAATTTCACATCACCGCAAAGCCGGGATTTCGTTGATAGCTTGTTTTATAAGGTAGGGGGCGAATTTATTCGCTCTATCACACTGTTATCAATTAGGGGCATTATTTTTGACCAAATCCTTAGCCTATCGGAAATTCCAATGCCGGGCCGCGTTAATACCAAATGCCTTGCAGGCGACGTAGGTAGCGGATGTGGGCTTTGGTGTGCAGGTGGCTGAGTTGATCGATCTTGCGTTGCGGCAAGCGCGACACGCCGCTTTGGCCGATATCCGAAGCGGCGTTGTTTTGTGCGAATTTTTGTTCCAATCCGAGTTTTAGGCGCCAGGCTTGTTCGATTAACTTAAGGGCCAAGGTCGGCCGCTCTATACGGATCGAGCGTTGCTGCAGGCCGTTCACAGTGAGGATGCTGAAAATTGACTAAGGGTGCGGGCGGCGTTACTGCGACGGCGGTTCGGGCGGCGTGCCGGCGGGCGGCGGCGGAAGGTTGGCTGCAGGTGCGGAAATCGGTTTGGGCGTTTGCGGCGCCGAAAACTGCCCGTTTACCGGCACCCGGTGGCCTTTGGCGTACATACATTGGATGTACGTCATGTCGTAGCGTTGTTGGGTGGCGGACATTGAACTGCTTGCCATGCCGGTGCCTACCGCGCTGCCGGTTACCAATCCCGTTCCGGCGCCTATCGCCGCGCCCGTGCCGCCGCCCAAGGCTGCGCCGGCCGCCGCGCCGACTACGGTACCGGCTGCGGCCGAGCTCAGTCCGCTTTGCGTTGCGGCTTGATTGGGGGTTACGCCGCCCACTTGCATCAGGGCATATTGCTGGCAGACATAGTCGTCGCTGCGAAATTGTTCATAGCTTTTACCGTGGCCGGCTAGCGCCATTACGCTGGGGCCGTCCGGCAAACTAGCGCAGCCGCCGAGTAGTAAGGCGGTGGTTATTACTGGAATCATTGAATAGCGCAACATAGCAGTTCTCCCTAAAAATGAGGTATTCCATCGTTCCGTTTAGCCTGCGGCCAAACAACGCCGGCTTATATGCGGTTTCATTGCGGCGGGGTGGGTTCCACCGGTTGCCAGCCGGACGGGCAATGTTTTACGTAAGGATAATAGCCTTGCGGGTTATCGCAGTAATACCAATAGCCCGCCGGGTACTGCCGGGTCGGCGTTTGCTCGATATATACAGGCGGTTGTGACGGTACGGTAATAATAGTCGGCGGATAATACGAATAGGGGTAGCCGAATCTCCAGCTATAGAAGGGATCGGAGAAAAACGGCGAGCCCACGTAAAACCCGAAACGTCCGCCATGGTGATGGTGGCCGGCCCAGCCTCCGCCGCGGCCGTGCGGCCACGCCGCCGAGCTGTGTACCATGCATGCCGCTAAAACGGTTACGGCTAATGATAATCGATATTTCATGCTTCACCCCCCTGGCGGGCGCCTGGAAACTGAACAACGGCTAGTGTCTCTCGGTTAGCTTGGCAAACCATTCTTTAGCTTTGCTTAAGCGGTGCGGGAACGATTCCTCGTCTTCCCTTCGCCCATGCTCCCGGTGGTTGCGAAGCCGCCCCGGCAGGTTTGCACGGCGGCACCGCCGCCAGGTCCTGTTGCAATCATGTTGTTCGTGCAGGCGAAAGTCAAGCCGGAGCGACGTTCCGCCGCTATACGCCGCGCCTTCCCCGGGGTACCATGCTATTCGCCTAAGAACGGTACGGGCCGATTTGCCGGTAAACTTTTGCGGCAAACCTGCTTCTAACGCCGGTAATAGCGGGATTTACAAAGCCGAACCAGCGGCAGGAGGAGAGTATGAAACGCTTAATGTTATTCCTGATCATTGTGTCGACGGTCGCGGCTGCGGACGGCAACCGGACTTCGAGCGGCACGCTGTATTCCGACGATGGTACGAGTTACATCCGGATGGGCAATACCGTGTACGGTTCGGACGGTTCGACCGGGACGGCGATAGGCAGCTCGATCTACCACGACGACGGCAGTACCTCGATACGCATAGGCAACACCGCGGTGGGTACCGGTCGCTCGTCCGGCCCTGCCGATAGCGGGGCGGATGGAAACGCTTGCCGGCAAACCGGCAAGCCGGCCGATTGCGATTGAGGTTGTTCGCTTGGCGTCTACAGAACCCCCGCAGGCCGCGGCTTGCGGGTTCCGTTAGTTGTAAAGCGAGTCCAGCCCGAACGCATTGGGTTATCCGCAAGCGGCCGCGCTTTACTTTTCCAATTTTTGTTTAGCGGCGTCGACTTCGGCAGCGATAGCCTGCACTCTGGCGCGAAAGTCGTCTTGAGCTTTGTTGGCCGAATCGGCGATAGCGTTGTTGTCGGCGTTGGCTTCTTTGATCAGGCATTCGAAATAAGGCTTGGAACGCTGTTGCCAGTCGTTGATCGCCGCGACGCTGGCGTTAAAGTCTTCCACGCTTTGGCCGTTGACGGTCGGCGCCGGCGGGCGTTCGCCGCAGCCGGAAGGGGTCCAGGTGCCGTTGTGCAGACTTCCGGCTTGCGCTTCGGCAATCAATCCGCCGAATGCGACGGTTAAAATGCGCAGTTTGGTTTTCATGCGTTCCTCCTATAGTTTAAAGCCGTCATTTGTAACCGCTTTTCCAAGGCCGCGACAAGCAAAAAAATCCGCCGGATAGCCGGCAAACCGGCGGTTTCACGATCATGAAACCGCGATATCGCCGCCCCGGCGAATGAAAGGAAGTCGCAGGTAACGCCACTTGCGTCTCGGCCGGGGCATCGCTTCCGCAATCACTGGCGTGGCAAGGCCCGCTGAAAAAATGTCTCCGGTTGGATGAGGGCCGTTGGCTCATGCGGCGCCGATTACTCTAAAATCAGCACATGATTAATCGGCCGTTACATCCGGAATCCACGGCGTTTGCCGCTCCCATATTCAAACCCCGTTGCTTGTGCCTGGACATCGAAACCGCGCGGCAGAACAATCTGCAATTGCGCGAGGTCGGCGCCTTCCGCCCGGATACCGGCGAACGGCTGCGGATCTCCGGCAATGCCAGGGATTTCGCCCAGCGTCTGGATCACATCGCCGAAGGTGCGGCGTTTGTGTTGGGTCATAACGTGATTGCTTTCGACCAGCCGGCCCTGTCGCTACTGCATCCGAATCTGGCTCTACACGGTTTGCCGCTGGTGGATACGCTGGAATTGTCGCCGGTGGCCTTTCCGCAAAACCCCTACCACCGGCTGGTCAAGGATTACAAACTGTGCACGACCACCCGCAACGATCCGGTGCGCGACGCGGAGCTGGCTTTTGAGCTGTTTCTGGACCAGCGCGAGGCCTTGCTGCAACGGGTAGCCGAACAGCCCGAGGAAATGTTGTGTCTGCATTTTTTGCTGGCGCCGGAAAACGGCCGCGGCCCGGCCGGTTTTTTTGCCGGCCTGCGGCATGCCGAGCGGCCGAGTTTGACCGAGGCTCAAGCGGCTTGGCTGGCGGCGACGGCCGGCAAGGTGTGCGCTTCGGCGCAACGGGCAATCGCCGAGCAAGGCCTGGCCGATGCCGATATGCGCAAACCGTTAGCCTACGTGCTGGCTTGGTTGCGGCTGGCCGGCGGCAATTCGGTGTTGCCGCCATGGGTCGGCATCCGGTTTCCGCAAAGTAAAGCCTTGATTAACCAGCTGCGCGACATACCCTGCGGCGATCCGAAATGCGCTTGGTGCGCCGAGCAGCACGATCTGAAACAGTTGCTGCCGCGCTATTTCGCCGGCATCAGCAGGTTTAGACCAACGCCGGCGACCGCGGACGGCGGCTCTTTGCAGCAAACCATCGTCGAACACGCTTTGGCCGACAGGCCGAGTTTGGCGATTCTGCCGACCGGCGGCGGCAAGTCCCTGTGTTACCAGCTGCCGGCCTTGGCGAGGTACTATCGTAGCGGCCGGCTGACCGTGGTGATTTCGCCGCTGCAATCTTTGATGAAGGATCAGGTCGACAATCTGGACGCTCGCGGAATTACCTGCGCCGGCTATCTGAACAGTCTGCTCAATCCGCTGGAGCGGCGCGCCGTGCTGGACAAGCTGCGTCTGGGCGACTTGGGGTTGATCTTCGTTGCGCCCGAGCAGTTTCGCAGCAGTGCCTTTGCCAACGCGCTGGCCTACCGCGACATTGCCTGCTGGGTATTCGACGAGGCGCATTGCCTGTCCAAATGGGGTCACGACTTTCGCCCGGATTATTTGTACGTGTCGCGCTTCGTCAAAGCCAGACAAAAAGACAAGCCGTCGCCGGTGTTCTGTTTCACCGCTACCGCCAAACCGGACGTGGTTGCCGACATCGTCGGCCATTTCCGCCAGCGCTTAGGTTTGGAATTGACTTGTTTGGTCGGCGGGGTCAGCCGGGAGAATTTGAGCTACGAAGTGCACGCCGTGCCGCAAAACGGTAAACAGCAGGCGGCCTTGAGTTTATTGGAAGAGGCGTTGCGCGAACCCGGCGGTGCCATCGTATTTTGCGCCCGGCAAAAAACCGTCGAAGACACCGCCGAATTTCTGACCCAGGCCGGTTTGAATTGCGGCTATTTCCACGGCGGCATGTTGCCGGAGCACAAGCGCCGGGTGCAGGAGGCGTTCATTGCCGGCGAATTGCGGGTCATCGCGGCCACTAACGCCTTCGGCATGGGGGTGGACAAGGCCGACGTGCGTCTGGTCATTCACCTGGATACGCCGGGCTCGCTGGAAAACTATTTGCAGGAAGCGGGCCGTGCCGGCCGCGACCAGGACCCGGCTCGTTGCGTGCTGCTGTTCGACGAGGCCGACATGGAGGTGCAATTTCGCTTGCTGCGCAACTCGCGGCTCAGCCAAAAAGACATTTACGCCATCCTGAAGGCCTTGCGCAGTCTGGACCACAAAGAGCGCGCCGAAGGCAAGCTGGTGGTCAGCAGCGGTGAGATCCTGCTGGAAATCCCCGACAAACACGGCATCGATCCGGACGCCGCCGACGCCGATACCAAGGTGCGCATCGCCGTGGCCTGGCTGGAAGAGGCGCGTTTGCTCAAGCGCGAGGAAAATCACGTGCGGGTGTTTCCGGGCAGTTTTCGGGTCGCCAGTCTGGACGAAGCCAAAGCCCTATTGGCGAAAAAGTTGAAAGCGCATGCCGATCCCGGCCCCTATCTGGCTATTCTGACCGAACTGCTGAGCGCAGGCGACGACGCCGGCATCAGCACCGACGATTTGATGCTGGCCACCGGCCGGCCCGTGCACGAGGTGCAGAAGTTGTTGCATGAACTGGCCGGCTTTCAATTGCTGTCCAACGACCAGGAAATCGGCGTGCAATTCTATCGCGAGCCCGACACGCGGCAACGGCTGACCGATTTGGCCAAGCTGGAGCGGGCGCTGATCGATAGCTTGCGCGAAGCGGCGCCGGACGCCGATTCGGAGCAATGGCAGTTGCTGCATGTGCGGCGTTTATGCGATAGCTTGCGGCGCGATGCCGGGGTGGACTTGCAACCGGACCGGCTGACCCGTTTGCTGAAAGCCTTCGCCGAGCCGTTCGGCGACAAAGCCTTCGGTGGCGCCCGCCGGGCGTTTTTCAGTTTGCGCCCCGGCGGTCCGGATTACCGCTACGTCAAATTGCAGCGCGACTGGCGGCAGATCGAGGTCATTTGCGCCAAGCGCCGCCGGGTGGCTGAGGCCCTGGTGGCTTGTTTCGATAATCTGCGCCAGGGCAACAATTTGCTGATTGTGTGCCGGCAGGAAGCCTTGGAGGCGGCGTTGCAACACGATGCGACCTTGCAAGACCTGGATGTGGCCGATTGGCAATTGGCGCTAGCCGCCGCGCTGTTGTACCTGGATGCCAACGACGTGTTGCATTTGGCGCGCGGTAAGGCGGTGTTTCGCTCCGCCATGCATATCCGGCTGAATCCGGACGCCCGTCGCCGCCAGTTCAAAAATGCCGATTACGCCGAGCTGGCGCTGCACTACCGCGACAAAATCATCCAGATTCACGTGATGAGCGAATACGCCAAACTGGCGTTGGGTAAACTTCAAGCGGCGATGGCGTTTATCGTCGATTACTTCGCGCTGCAGCGTGACGAATTCGTGCGGCGCTATTTCGCCGGCCGCGAGGACATATTGACGATGGCCGGCAGCGAAGCCGCGCACCGCCGCATTCTGGTCGACTTGAAGAATCCCGAGCAGCAAGCCGTGGTTGCCGCGCCGGCAAACGCCAATCTGTTGGTGTTGGCCGGTCCCGGTTCCGGCAAGACCAAGGTCATCGTCCATCGTGTCGCCTGGTTGCTGCACGAGGCGGGTGTGCCGGCCGATGCGATCATGGTGTTGACCTATAACCGGGCCGCTGCGGCGGAAATTCGCGGCCGCTTGCGTGCCTTGGCCGGCGCCGATGGGGCTGGAGTCACCGTGCAAACCCTGCATACCTTGGCGCTGCGCCTGACCGGTACCAGCTGCGCGGTAGCCGCCGAGCGCGGCGAGAGCGTCGATTTCCAGTTGTTGTTCCAGCGCGCCGCCGAGCTGCTGCGCGGGGCC
Source organism: Methylomonas rhizoryzae (assembly GCF_008632455.1). NCBI lineage: Bacteria > Pseudomonadati > Pseudomonadota > Gammaproteobacteria > Methylococcales > Methylococcaceae > Methylomonas > Methylomonas rhizoryzae. The sequence goes on along the minus strand of NZ_CP043929.1, from coordinate 4,013,717 downwards.
GACGTCGATGAAGCCAACGGTGCTTCGCTTCGTCGCGATCGGTTGTTGGCCGGCTTGAGTCACGTATTGATCGACGAATATCAGGACATCAACGCCGACCATTACCAATTGATCAGCGCACTGGCCGGGCGTGGGGTGCAAACGGCCGACGACAAGCTGGCGTTGATGGCGGTCGGCGACGACGATCAAAACATCTATGCCTTCAATCTGGCTGATGCCGGTTTTATCCGCCGCTTTGCCGAGGACTACCAGGCCACGACCCATTATCTGTTGGAAAATTACCGCTCTACCCTGCACATCATCGCGTGTGCCAACCGAGTGATCGCCAAGGCGCGGCAGCGGATGAAACACGATGGCAAAATCCGCATCGACCATGCCCGCGCTGACCAGGCGGACGGCGGTGCGTTTGAGGTGCTGGATCCGCTTGCCCGCGGGCGGGTGCAGATTTTGCTAACGCCGACGCAAGCCGGCGCCGAGCTGGCGGTAGCACTGGCCGAGTTACAGCGATTGCAGGCTGTGCAGTACGGCGAGGGCGTGCGTTACTGGGGGCGCTGTGCCGTGATTGCCCGGCATTGGGCGGCGTTGGAGCCATTGGCCGCGTTGTGCCGCCGGCAAAACATTCCGGCGCGCTTGCTCAGCGAAGAAAACTTGCCGGCCTTGTACACGACCCGCGAAGGCGCGCTGCTGTTGGACTTGCTGAATCGGCAACGCCACGGCCGGCCGCGTCTGTGGCTGCGTTGCGGTGTACTGTCGCGCTGGTTTCGCCGCCGCTACCGGCAAGCGGTCCACGAACCGCTGCAACATCCCTACCGGGCCATGCTGGCGCAGTTCATCGCCGATAGCGAAACCCTGCCTAGCGACAGTGCGGCCGGCAGCGGTTGGCCGTTGGCCTCTCGGCGGGTGGTAGCCGATCTGATCGAAGCCGTGTACGAATTCGGCAGCGGCCGTCAAGCCCGCTTTGCCGACGGCCCGAACGCGCCGTTATTGCTGATGACGGCCCATAGAGCCAAGGGTTTGGAATTCGACCACGTGCTGATTTTGGATGCGGACGGCTGGCAGCAAACCGGCGACGACGAGCGCCGGTTATTTTACGTGGCGATGACCCGTGCCCGCCAGACCTTAACGCTGTGCCGGCGCACCGGCGGCCGCCACGCCTTTGTCGAAGATTGCGCGCCGCTGTGCCTGAGCAGGTCTATCGAAGCGGCGAGCGAGGTGGCCGACGTAAAACGGCGCCTGTGGCAGGCTACTCCGGAGCACGTCATATTATCCTGGCCCGGTTACTTCGCCGCCGCTCATCCCGTCCACCGCGCTATCGCCGCGCTGGACTACGGCACTCCGCTGGTCCTGCGTCCGCGCGGCGACGGCCAGTCCGGTTGGGAGCTGGCCGATGCGAACGGTACCGCGGTTGCCCGCATGGCTCAGGCCTTTACGCCGCCGCACGGCACTATCGCCGCCGTCCGCGTCGCCGGCATTTTGGCGAGGCAGGTCAAGAGCGACGGTTCGGAAAGTTTGCGCTGCCAGCGCTGGGAAGTGGTGCTGCCGGAGCTGGAATATCAGCTGGATGACTGAGATACGCCGTTGGCGTGATCGGGGTGGTGGCGACTGGTGCGGGGCTGATTCTGTGTGTTATCTAAAGTTTGGTTTATATAAACCATTGACATATAAAATTGGCTTATTTCAACCAAATGCTATTAAAATGTCGACCAGTACTATTGTCGATATTTCAACATGACCATTTTAAGTAGCTTGCTGTGGACGCCGGCCGTTGGGGCGCTGTTGTTGCTGCCGGTTTCCGCGCAGCGCACCGGGGTCGTTCGCGGCGTCAGTCAGACGTTCGCTGCCTTGGCTTTGTTGCTGGCTTGTCTGCTGCTGTATCGGTTCGATGCCGGCGACAGCGCCATGCAGTTTAGCGAGTTCTATCCGCTCAATCCCAAACTCGGCAGCGCCTATGCCTTGGGCGTGGACGGTTTGTCCATGCCGATGTTGGTGCTGGCCTGCTTGTTAACCTTGATCGCCTTGTTCGCATCTTTTTCGGTCAAGTACGATACAAAGGGGTATCATATTTGCGTTCTGCTGCTGGAATTCGGCATGCTCGGCGTGTTCATGGCTCAAGATTGGGCCTTGTTCTACATCTTCTGGGAAGTCACGCTGATTCCGCTGTTTTTCCTGATCGACCGCTGGGGCGGTAAGCGCCGCCACGCGGCCAGTTTGAATTTTGTCCTGTATACCATGGGCGGCTCGGTGTTCATGCTGTTGAGCCTGTTGGCCGTCAGCCAGTACGATTTGGAACATCAAGGTTCGTTGATGGCCTCTATGGGGCAAGCGGCGCAGAACATGCCGATAGTAGAGCAAGTGCTGGTACTACTGGGTTTTTTGTTGGGTTTCGGGGTAAAGATGCCGATTTTCCCCTTGCACGGCTGGTTGCCCTTGGCCCACGTCGAAGCCCCCAGTCCTATCAGCATTCTACTATCCGGCATTCTTCTCAAAATGGGCGCGTACGGTTTGTTGCGGACCGTGGTGATGCTGCCGGTAGCCGCCCAGCTTTTGCAACCCGTATTGGTGTTTCTTGCCTTGTTCGGCATGTTGTACGGCGGTCTGCTGGCCTGGCGTCAAGCCGATTTAAAAGCCATGGTCGCTTATTCCTCCCTCAGCCACATGGGCGTGGTGCTGCTGGGCATAGCCACTCTGAATCCGGCCGGATTTAGCGGCGCCATCTTGCAAATGACCGCGCACGGCTTGATCGCCGGGGCATTGTTCTTGCTCGTTGGTTTGCTGTACGAGCGTACTTACACCCGTAACATCCAAGATTACAGCTCCTTAGTGCAAGTCATGCCGGGATTCGCGGCCTTGACGACGTTGACCCTGCTGGCCGCGATGGGTTTGCCGGGCTCGGTCGGTTTTATCGCCGAATTGCATACGCTGCTGGGTGGATTGCAGCAATGGGGCGCGCTAATGGCGTTGTTCAGCCTCAGTATTCTGATTAGCGCCGCTTATGCGATGCGGACCATAGGTTTGCTGTTCACCGGCCCGATCAAGCCGCAGATGCGTGAGATCGCCGACTTGAAACCGATGGAGTGGCTGGCTTCCGGCACGCTGGTGGTCGGGATCGTCGGCTTCGGTTTGTTGCCGTCGCCGTTGATCGCTATATCCGACGCCACCGTGGCCCGGATGATAGAGGTGATAGGGGAGCGGTTGCCATGACTGCGCCTGTTCAGCCGCATGGGCCGGAAACGGCCGAACTGCGCGATTATGTGTTGAATGCCATCGCCCATTTGGATCATATCCTGCCGGGGCAGGCGCCGATACACGATTTCGTGCACCACAACACGCTGCACGGCTTTCAGCATTTGCCGTTCGAACAGGCCTTGGCCGAATTTCAGGCGTTAACCGGGATCGATTGCTATTTGCCCGCTACGGAATTTCGCAAGTTTTACGCCCAAGGGCGGATAGACGATAGCGATTTGGATGCCGCGTTACGGCAAGCCGGCATGCTATCGGAACCGGCGCCGTTATTCGTGTTAGGGCAAAAGTCGATAAGCCGGCGCGATTTGTACCGGGCCGGCTTATTGCACGATTTGACGCCGCTGCCGGCCAACCGGTTGTCGTGGCAGTTGCAGCAAAAGTTGAGTCATGACCCCGAACAGCAGCAGGTGTGGCAAGCGGTGTTGGCGCTACTCAATCTACAGCCTCCCGATCTGCACCCCGAGCAGTTGTTGGATTTGTCCGACGAGCAGGCGCAAGCGTGGAGCGGCGATAGCGGCGCGCTGTTGTCCGCCGAAATGCAGCGGCGGATTGGCGGCGAAATCGATAGCCTATTCGCGCAAGTCGGGCGGGAATTGACGATGCGCGGCTTGTTGCAGGCATTGACCGGCACGGACGCGCTGGAGCAGGTTCGCCCGCAATTGATCCGCTGGTGCGCTATTGCCCTGGACGAAGGCATGGCGGCTTGGCAGCTGCCGGCGGGCGAGCAGGGCTTGTACTCGGCCTGGTTGGCGTCGGCCGGAACGGACCTGTCCGCGACGTTGCAAGAATTGTCCGGCTGGCGCGATTTGATCGCCGAATTGCCGGCCGATCCCGTAGCCGCTATCGTGCAGCAATTGCAAGCCATGGCGATTCCGTGCGAACGCTGGGAAACCTATCTGCAGCGACTGGCGTTGGAGTTGCCCGGTTGGTCCGGTTTGATCAATTGGCGGCAAACCCATCCGTCTTACCGGCGCGGGGCGGTCGGCGCGCCGCGCTTGGCGGATTATCTGGCGTTACGTCTGGTCTTGGACCGGCTCTACCTGGAGCCGCTGTGCCGAGAGCAATGGCGGCATTCGGCCAGACTGGACAAGTTGCGCGGCTATTTCGACAAAAACCCGGCGGAATTCAGTGTGCGGGTAGCGGTTTTTGCCGGCGAATTGCCTGAATATCTGCAGGAAGCCGGCCAAGCCTTGCTGGCCTCGGCGTCGCCCAAGCAAGCTTGGCAGGAGTTGGCCGAAAGGATTTGGACTTGGCGGCGCAGTCCGTTGGGATCTGCGCAATCGGGCCAACTCGGGGTGTGCGACCACGGCTGGCGCGCATTCGGATTGTGCCGGGCATTGGAGTTGAGCGCTGCGGAAATCGGTCGAATCGCGCCAACCGAGTTGCTGGATTGGCTTAAGACGATCGAACAATTCGATCCGGCTCGGCAGAGTCAGGTTTGGCTGACCGCTTACGAGCGTCATTATCGCCAGCAATTGCTGCAAGCTCTGCATGCCAACCGTGGGCGCGGCCGTTGGGCCAAACGCAACGCCCGGCCGCAGGCGCAGATTATTTTCTGCATGGATGACCGGGAAGAGGGCATTCGCCGCCACTTGGAAGAATTGAATCCGGCGATAGAAACGCTGGGGGCCGCCGGTTTTTTCGGGGTGCCCATGAATTATCGCGGTCTGGACGATAGCCAGGCTACGCCGCTATGTCCGGTGGTAGTGGTTCCGGCGCACGAGGTAAACGAGGCAAGCCAGGCCGGGCAGGAGGTCGCGTTGGCTAAACACCGGCGGGCAAATCTCCGGGTGAAGCGAATTGCCGAAGCGGTGTTCCACGGCTTGCGTCGGCACGTATTGGTCGCTTATCCCTTGCTGCATGCGCTCGCCCCGTTGACGCTGCTGAATCTGCTGCTGAAAGGCGTGGCTCCGGCGCGACAGGCGGCCTTAGTCGATGCGCTGCTCGACCGCTTTGATCCGCAAGTGGCGTCCCGATTGGAGTTCAACGCCAAGGACCCCAGCCTGCCGGCGACGCCGGAGCATCCCCGTCACGGCTTTACCGACCGCGAGCAAGCCGAGCGGGTTGCGGGGTTTTTGCGCAATACCGGTTTGACCTACGGGTTTGCCGAGCTGGTTGTGTTGATGGGGCACGGGTCCATCAGCCAGAACAACCCGCATCTGGCCGCTTACGATTGCGGGGCTTGCAGCGGCCGTCACGGCGGGCCGAATGCGCGCTTGTTCGCGGCGATGGCCAATCGCGCCGAGGTGAGGGCTTTGCTGGCCGAGCGCGGGATTAACATTCCGGCCGATACCTGGTTCGTCGGTGCCGAGCACAATACCGGCAACGAGCAACTGACTTGGTACGACGACGATGCAGTGCCCGGCGCACGCCGCCCGGCACTGCAGCGCTTCCAATCCGAAATGCAGCACGCCCGGCAGATGTCGGCCCACGAGCGCTGCCGGCGTTTGGCCTCCGCGCCGCGCCGTCCCAAGCCGGCGCAGGCCTTGCGGCATTTTTTCGAGCGCACGGCCGATTACTCGCAAGCCCGGCCCGAGCTGGGCCACGCCACCAACGCCTCGGCCTTGGTCGGCCGGCGGGCGCTAAGCCAAGGCGCGTTTTTCGACAGGCGGCTGTTTTTGATTTCCTACGATCCGACTCAAGATCCGGACGGCAGTATTTTGGAAGGCATATTGTTGGCGGTCGGTCCGGTCGGCGCCGGCATTAATCTGGAATACTATTTTTCCACGGTCAATAACGAACGCTTGGGCTGCGGTTCCAAGGTGCCGCACAATCCGACCGGGTTTTTCGCGGTGATGGAGGGTGCGGCCAGCGATTTGCGGACCGGTTTACCGCGGCAAATGATAGAAATTCACGAAGCGATGCGCTTGCAGTTGGTGGTGGAAGCCAAAACCCAGGTGTTGGAACGAATTTACGCCCGTCAAGCCGCCTTGCAAGAGCTGGTTGGCGGCGGTTGGCTGCATCTTAGCGCCATCGATCCGGACGACGGCGCCATCCAGGTGTTCGAACGCGGCCGAGGTTTCGTCGCCTGGCAGCCGCAGCCCGGCGAGTTGCCGGTACGCGCGTCCTCGCCGGATTGCTACCGCGAGGAAACCGGCCCGGTTGCCACTCTGCTGATTCAACAACCTACCGTTTGCTGAGATCGCCATGAACGCTTGGATTGCGTTAATCCCTTTATGTCCTTTTCTGGCTGCGCTAGCTATCGGCGGCTTGCATTTTTTTCGCATCGTTGCCGGCGAGTCGGGCGAACGGGCCAGCAGTGGGCTTGGCGTGGCGGCTTTAAGTTTAAGCGGTTTGTTGTCGGTCGCTTGGTGCTTGGCTTTGTTTTTGGGATGGACGACTGCGGAAACCGTGCATTTCGCCGATTGGCTGCAGTCCGGCAAGGTCAGTATCGCGCTCGCACTGCAAGTTCGCCCGTTCAATTTGGCCGTTGCCGCGCTTTTTAGCGTGTTGCTGTGGCTGGTCATGCGCTTTGCAGTCAACTATTTGCACCGGGAAGCCGGGTTTCACCGCTTCGTGTTTTTGTTGAATCTGTTCGGCGCGGCCATGTTGCTGCTGGTGCTGTCGGCGAATGCGCTGTTTACCTTCGTCGGTTGGGAATTGGCCGGCCTGTGCTCGTATTTGTTGATCGCTTACGCCTACGACAGGCCTATCGCCGCGCACAACGCCACCCGCGTTTTTGTCACCAATCGGGTCGGCGACGGCGGATTTTTGTTGGGTATCGCGCTGGCTTTGGTGTGGTTGGGTAGCGCGGATTGGGCGCAGATCAATGCGCGTAGTGCGGAATTAGCCGCGCAAGACGGCAATCTGTTGGCTTTGTGCTTTGCGTTGGCCGCCTGTGCCAAGTCCGCGCAAGTGCCGTTTACCCCATGGCTGGCCCGAGCGATGGAAGGACCCACGCCGTCCAGTGCGGTGTTTTATGGTGGAGTCATGATACACGCCGGGGTTTTCTTGTTGATACAGTTGCAAGCCATGTTCGAACACGCCCCGGTCGCCCGGGCGTTGTTGCTGGCGGTAGGCGCTACGACGGCGCTGTACGGCTACTGGGTAGGCTTGGCGCAAACCGACGTCAAAAGCGCCCAAGCCTATGCGGCCGCCGCTCAATTGGGGGTGATGTTTGCCGAATGCGGTCTGGGTTGGTGGGAAGTGGCGACCTGGCACATGGCGGCGCACGCGGTGGTGCGTTGCTATTTGCTGTTGAGCGCGCCTTCGATTTTGCACGTTACCGGTGCCCGTCCGGTCAAGCCGGTACATGCGTCGTTAAACGACTGGCGTTTTGGATTTTTAGCCGCTCTGCAGCGCGGTTGGCTGGAACCGGCGGTGGATGCGGTGCTGGTCAAACCGGTGCAGGGCTTAGGTGCCGACATGCGCTATTTCGACGAACAATGGGTAGACCCGGCGTTGGGGATGCCGGCCCCGACGATCAGGGCGATTTCTTCGCTGGCGCAATGGGAAGAGCGGCGGATGGGCGCAAATTTGGAAAGCGATGAGGACAGTTTTGCGCAAGGCAGCGGCATTGCCGGCAAGTTGGCGCAGTGGAGCGCGGCAGTGTTGAATTGGTTCGAGTACCGCTTCATTTTATCCGGGATAGGGCGCGATTCGGTTCGGTTCGGGCGCCGTTTGGGCAGGGCCGCCAACCGCTTCGAGCGCTTGTTGCTGAAACCGCGTTATTTGTCGTTGTTCGTGTTGATCGTTTTGATGGCCGCGGCGGGGTATCCGGGATGACGACCGATATTGTGTATTGGCCGGCCGCCAGTGCCTTTCCGTTGTTGAGCAGTTTGACCCTGCTGCCGCTGGTTGCGGCGCTGGCGGTCTTGTTGGCCCGCCCGGCCTTAACCTTCAGGATTGCTTTTGGCGGCGCGGTTGCCAACGTGTTGCTGAGTCTGTATTTGCTGAGCGTGTTCGACGCCGACGCGGCCGGCATTCATTTGGCGGAAAGTTGGAATATTTTCGGATTGGCTTATCGCGCCGGGGTGGACGGGACCAACATCTTGTTCGTGCCTTTGGCGGCTATCGTCGGTTTGCTGACCCTGATCTACACCACCATTACCCGCCATGTGCACGATCGGCTGTTCGTGGTGTGCGTGCTGGCATATCAGGGGGTATTGATCGGCGCGTTCGTGGCGCTGAACGTGTTGCAATTTTGGTTTTGGTGCTTGATGGAGTTAGTGCCGGTGGTGTTGCTGACCCTGTCCGCCGGTACCGGCATGCGGCGCAACCAAGTGATTAAAACCGTGCTGCAATATTGGTTGTCCGGCTTGGCGATGAGTTTGGCCGGCTTTCTGCTATTGAGTTTCGGGCTGGCAGACAGCGGTTTGCCCTTGAGTTTCGACTGGCTGACGCTGAAGCACCATCAATTGGCGATTCCGCATGAGACCCTGATTTTCATCCTGTTGTTTTTCGGGTTTGCGGTGCGGATGCCGCTGTTTCCGTTTCACGCCTGGCTGCCACCCCTGGCCGAGCACGGCACGGCGGCCAGCGCGGCGATTTTTCTGCACGGCTTGAAATTGGGCATTTACGCCGTGATCCGCTTTATCTTGCCTTTGGTGCCCGGTGCTGCGGAGGAGTGGGCGCATTTCGCGCTGACCTTGGGTTTGATCGGGATTTTCTACGGGGCAGTGTTGGCGCTGATGCAGATCAATATGCGCCGTTTGTTGTCGTTTGCGGTGATCAGCCATACCGGGATGCTGGTCATCGGCATGTTTTCGTTCAACGATTTTGCGTTGGAAGGCAGCATCTTGCTGTCTGTCGCTTACGGCTTGGCGACGGCCGGCATGCTGTTCAGCATAGGCTTGATTTACGAACGCACCCGCACCTCGTTCTTGCCGCGCTTGGGCGGCTTGTTCGAAACCAATTCGGCGATTGCGCTGTTGTTTTTGATCTCGGCGCTCAGCACCATGGTGATGCCGGGTACTCCCGGTTTCGATGCGGCGCATTTGTTGATCGAAGGGGTGATAGAAGAACACGGCTGGTTGACCGCCATCGCAATTTTGTTGGGTAACGTATTGGCGGCGGCGTTTTTGTTGTGGGCGTTCCAACGTCTGTTTATCACCCATAGGCGGCGTTTTGCACAGCCTTACAGCAGCATCCATCACCCGGTTTTGCAAGAACGGCTGATTGCGCTGACCGTGTGCGGTTTGTTGATCGCTACCGGTTTTTACACCACCCCCTGGCTCAAATACATCGATCAGGAAGCCAGCGAAATCGGCGAACACTATCCGGAACATCATAGGCACCACAGCAATCTCCCCGACCATGAATAACTTGCCTTTGCTATCAATCTGCGTGTTTTGGCCGCTAGGCGGAGCGTTGCTTCTGGCCGTGTGCAAACCCGAGCGGGCCAAGCCATTGGCGTTGGCGGTCGCGGCGCTGGAGTTGCTGCTGACGCTGGTTGTGGTGGCAGTGTTCGAGCGCGAGCAGGCCGGTTTTCAGCTGCTGGAAGATCGGCTGTGGATAGAGGCTTTGAACGTGCATTATTTGCTGGGCGTGGACGGCATTTCCTTGTTGTTTCTGCCGATGACCGCGTTGTTGACTTTGCTGGCCATAGCCATGGGCTGGCGTTCGGTGACGACGCTGCAACGTTTTCATCTGGCCTTGCTGTTGGCTTTGGAAACGGCGACCTTGGGCATTTTCACCGCACTGGATTTGTTGCTGTTCTTTTTGTTTTGGGAATTGACCCTGCCGCCGCTGTTTTTCCTGATCGGCTTATGGGGCGGCGGGGCGCAACGCCGTTACGCGGCGATGAAATACACCTTATACATGCTGTTCGGCGGAGTGCCCTTGTTATTTGGATTCGCATTGCTGGCATTGCAACATGCGGAAATTACCGGCAGTTTGAGTTTTAGCTTACCGCAGCTTTTGGCTTTGCCCTTGTCCGATTCCCTGCAGCGCTCGATTTTTGCATTGTTGCTGTTGGGATTTGCCGTTAAAGCGCCGTTGCCGCCGTTTCATACCTGGTTGCCGAGCGTAGCCTTCGAAGCGCCCGCCCAGATCACCGCACTGTTGACCGGCTTGAAACTAGGTTTGTACGGTATCGTGCGGTTTGCCATGCCGCTAGCGCCGGACGCAGCCGGCGAGCAGCGCTGGTTGTTGGCGATTGTCGGGGCGGCGACGCTGATTTATGCCGGCTTGATTGCGTTGCAACAAAGCAATCTGCGCAGGTTGCTGGCCTATGCCGGGGTTAGCCACGTCGGCTTGGTTTTAATGGGGATCGCGGCCAGCAATATGCAAGGTCTGCAGGGTGCATTAATGCAAATGTTGAATTTCGGGGTTGCGGCTGCGGCTTTGATGTTGCTGGCCGGCATGCTTCAGCAGCGCTTGGGCGGTACCGATATTTTGCATCTGGGCGGCTTGGCCAAACCGATGCCACGGTTGGCGACCCTGTTCATATTGTTCAGCTTATCCGCTATCGGCGTGCCGGGAACCAACGGTTTTCCGGCCGAATGGTTGTTGCTATGGGCAACGGTAGAGGCGTTTCCGGTGCTGGCGGTGCCGGTATTGTTTGCCGCAGTGGTCGGGGCGGCCTATAGCTTGGGTTTTATCCGGCGCGGCTTATTCGGGCCGGTGGTGCGCGAAGCTGTGCAGAATGGCGAAGATTTGTTGTCCCGCGAGTTGGCGATATTGGCCGTGCCCGCTTTGTTGGTGCTGTGGTTGGGCTTGTTTCCGCAGCATTTGCTATCGATACAAGCTCCCGCACTGACGGCTTGGACGCATCGTTTGCAGCCGCAGCATACGCAAATTCTCACCGCAACAGCCAAGCCGTTACTTTAACCGTATTCCAATCAGTCTGCCGTTTCGCCAAGGCGGGCTTTAGAAATGCTTTAATAATATCGAATCGATAATATAATGACTGTGCGCGGGTTGAACCGAATGTTTTGCAGTCCGTCTATTTCTTGAATATCAACAAGGAGTTCCTTATGCACGCCCCTGAAAAGCTATTATTGGAAAACAAAGCCTGGTCGGAAGAGATCAGTAAAAAAGACCCCGGTTTTTTCAGCCATCTTGCCGCAGAGCAGCGACCGGATTTTTTATGGATAGGTTGCTCGGATAGCCGGGTACCGGCGGAAACCGTGGTAAACGCTCAGCCCGGGCAAATTTTCGTGCACCGAAATATTGCCAATCAAATCATTAACACCGATTTCAATTGTTTAAGCGTCTTGCAATATGCGATTTCGGTATTGAAGGTAAAACACATCATCGTTTGCGGGCATTACGGCTGCGGCGGCGTCAAGGCGGCATTACAACCGCAACGGGCGGATCTGGCGATCACCAATAAATGGTTGTTGCACATCAAAGATATTTACCGTTTGCACCAGGACGAATTGGAATACATGCCGGCGGAAAAAAAGATGGACCGCATGATAGAGCTGAACATCATCGAACAAGTGTACCGCTTGGCGCATACTTCCATTGTGCAATACGCCTGGCGGCACGGCCACAAACCCTCTCTGCACGGTTGGGTGTACGGTTTGCACGACGGTTTGTTGAGCGAATTGATCAAACTGGATCATAACGCCCAGATCAGTTCGATCTACCGCTATACCGATTAATGCCAGGTTTGCTACTTAACGGGGATGTGTAATGGATCGGAAAATTAAACATTGGCGTCAAGATCTTCCCGCCAGTATTGTGGTGTTCCTGGTGGCTTTGCCGCTATGTTTGGGGATTGCCCTGGCGTCCGGAGCGCCGCTGTTTGCCGGGGTGATTGCCGGCATTGTCGGCGGCATCGTGGTGTCCTGGGCCAGCGGCTCGCAGCTTAGTGTGTCCGGACCGGCGGCGGGATTGACGGTTATCGTGTTCAATGCCATCGAGACGCTAGGCGGCTACGGGGCGTTTTTGCTCAGCTTGTTCATGGCGGGCGTTTTGCAGCTCGCTTTAGGCTATTTGAAAGCCGGCTTGATAGGGGCGTTTTTTCCGTCTGCGGTGATTAAAGGCATGTTGGCGGCGATAGGCTTGATTTTGATCATCAAGCAAATCCCGCACGCAACCGGTTACGATACCAGCTTCGATGGCGACGAAAGTTATATGCAGGAAACCGCCGCCTCCAGCTTTTCGGAGCTGGTAGAAGCGTTGGAAGGCGTCTCGCCGGGCGCTACCGTAGTCAGTCTGATCGCCTTGTTGATACTGGTGCTATGGGAAAGCCGTCGGATTAAACAAATCGCTTGGCTGAAGCTCATCCCCGGCCCGCTGTTGGCGGTGGTTTGGGGCGTGGCTTATAACGCCTGGGCCTTACAAACGGCACCGGAATGGGCGATTCAAGACAAGCATTTGGTAACCTTGCCGGAATTGGGCAGCGCCACCAACTTTATCAATCAGTTGCAATTACCCGATTTTAGTCAATGGCTGGAGCCCAAGGTCTACAGCATTGCCTTCACGCTGGCCATCATTGCCAGTTTGGAAACCTTGTTAAGTATCGAAGCGGTAGACAAGCTGGACCCCTTTAAACGCGTGGCGCCGACTAACCGCGAACTGAAAGCCCAGGGTTTGGGCAACATGATCTGCGGCTTAATGGGCGGCTTGCCGATTACCGCAGTGATCGTGCGTAGTTCCGCCAACATCAATGCCGGCGGCTGTACCCGCTGGTCCAGTTTTTTCCATGGGGTGTTGCTGTTCGTCAGCGTGATTTTTTTTGCCGAGTTTCTGAATCAAATTCCGTTGGCGTGTTTGGCGGCAATCCTGCTGCAAACCGGCTATAAATTAGCCAAACCTGCATTATTTATAGAGTTTTATCGGCGCGGTTGGAATCAGTTTTTACCGTTCGCGATTACCGTAACGGCAATTTTATTGACCGACTTATTGGTGGGGATTGCGATAGGCATGTGCATCGGCATCTATTTTGTGCTGCGTACTAATTTCCACGAGGCGATGACATTGACGATACACGGCAACCATTGCTTGTTGCGCCTGCATAAAGATGTTTCGTTTCTGAATAAAGCGGTGCTGCGGCAGCATTTGAGCGAGATCCCGAACGACTGCGAATTGTTGATAGACGGCAGCAAAGCCCTGTTTATCGATCAAGACATACTGGAAACCATTTCCGATTTTCTATTGGCCGCGCCGGATCGTGGAATTCAAGTGGAAACTCAAGGGTTCAATCCTTATTGCGTAGTCCCTTAGCCGGGCGGCATATTTGCTTGGCCGGGCGCGCTGTAAGGCTTTAAACCGGTGGCTAGGTATTCGCGCTTGAGCTAGGCTGTGAAGGTTGCACTATTGCCCGTGGCATCGACTTTGCTTTTGCCTTTAAAATACCTGTATTTTTCTGAGGCCCTAAGGCCTTTTGTTCCGGAAGCGTTCATGACCGATTATAAACTGACCCATCTAAAGCAACTCGAAGCCGAAAGTATTCACATCATTCGCGAGGTCGCTGCGGAATTCGAAAAGCCGGTGATGCTGTATTCCATCGGCAAGGATTCGGCAGTGATGCTGCACTTGACCCGCAAGGCGTTTTTTCCCGGCAAGCCGCCGTTTCCGCTGTTGCACGTGGATACCACCTGGAAATTCCGCGAAATGATCGAATTCCGCGACCGGATGGCGAAAGACCTGGGTTGGGATTTGATGGTGCACATTAATGAAGAAGGTGTCGCCCAGGGTATAGGGCCCTTTACCCACGGCAGTAAGAAACACACCGACGTGATGAAAACCGATTCCTTAAAGCAAGCCCTAAACAAATATCAATTCGACGCGGCCTTCGGCGGTGCCCGCCGCGACGAGGAAAAATCCCGCGCCAAGGAACGGGTTTACTCGTTCCGCGACAAAAACCACCGCTGGGATCCGAAAAATCAACGGCCGGAGCTGTGGAACATCTACAACGGCAAGATCGACAAGGGCGAGTCCATCCGCGTCTTCCCGCTGTCCAACTGGACCGAATTGGACATCTGGCAATACATCCACCTGGAAAACATCCCTATCGTACCGTTGTATTTCGCCAAGGAACGCCCGGTCGTCAACAAGGACGGCATGCTGATCATGGTCGACGACGACCGCATGCCGCTTGGGCCTGACGATAAAATTGAAATGAAAATGGTGCGTTTCCGTACCTTGGGCTGCTACCCGCTGACCGGCGCGGTCGAATCCACCGCGACCACCTTGCCGGAAATCATTCAGGAAATGTTGCTGACTACCACGTCCGAGCGTCAAGGTCGCTTGATCGACCACGACCAGGCCGGATCGATGGAGCAGAAGAAGCGCGAGGGTTACTTTTAGAGTTAGGCGTCTAATGATTAATAGTGTAGAGCTTAAAAATTTTGGTCCAATTGATGATTTAAGCTGGTCCAATTTGGGAAGAGTTAACTTGGTTATTGGTGGTAATAGCGCGGGTAAAACTTGTCTATTAAAGTCCCTTTATACCGCAATACGAACTTTGGAAGAATACAAAAGGGGTAATGAACCTCGCTCTGCATCGGAGATTTTGGCTTCCAAGCTATACTGGACTTTTCAGCCAGATAACAGAATTGGTGATTTGGTTTCTAAAAACTCAGATCAACCTCTTGACTTTAAGTTTACCGTTGATGACAAGGATTTTTCTTACACATTTGGAAAAGATACTACAAAGGCTATTCCTAGGCTTGAGAATCATGTAGCTCCAAGAGGAGATAGCAATTCTATTTTTTTGCCTGCAAAGGAAGTTCTATCAATTCATAACATAATAATTAAGTCTCGTGAACAAGATAATGCTTATGGATTTGATGATACTTACTATGATTTGGCAAAAGCTCTAAGCCAAGTGCCGAGAAAAGGTGGAAACTCCAAGGAGTTTTCGCAGTCTAGGAAGTCTTTAGAGGATATGTTTGGTGGCAAGGTAGAATACGACCAACCATCGAGTCGTTGGCAATTTAAGAAAGGTAACCAGAGGTTTTCAATTGGAGTTACAGCCGAAGGTAGCAAAAAAATAGCCATACTGGATACTTTATTAGGAAACCGCTATTTGTCAGATCGTTCTATAGTTTTCATTGATGAGCCTGAATCAGCACTTCATCCCAAAGCTATTTCGATTTTGCTGGATATTGTCTCTGCCCTTGCTAGTCGAGGCATCCAATTCTTTATAGCCAGCCATTCTTATTTTGTTGTCAAAAAGTTATTTCTAATAGCTCAACAACAAAAAATTTCAATCCCGGTTCTATCAAACCAAGAAGGTTGGGTTCAATCGGATTTGTTGAAGGATTTTCCAGACAATCCTATTATTGATGAAGCAACGCGGTTGTTTAAAGAAGAAATAAGCCTGCCAGCCTGATAGTCATGATAACTATATTAGAATCAGGCATGTCATTTGGGCCTTTTTCAGAGGATCATGTGTTTTTTATAGAAAAAAGCCCTGCATTATTGGAACTCAACAAGAGTTCAAATAAAGGTGAAGGCATAGCTATAGCAGAGTTTTTATTAATCAAGTCTGAAAAAAGTAGGAATTATATTTCCATAATAGAAGCAAAGACATCATCGCCTAAGCCTGGCAATACAGAGGACTTTGATAAATATATTGGCGACATAAAGTCAAAGCTAAGCAATAGCCTGCACCTTTTTGTTTCCTATTATTTAAATCGGCATTCATCTGGCTTCAGCGAGTTGCCTAATCAATTCAAAAAGTTTTCACTTCAAAACATCGATTTTGAATTTATTTTAGTAATAAAAACAAGTGAGGATGCTTGGTTGCGCCCTGTGCTTGATAGTCTTAGACCCGCACTTAAGCCATTGATGAAAATTTGGAACATATCGCCAACGGCAATCAAAGTTTTTAATGAAGCAGAAGCCATACGACACCAATTAGCCAATTGAAATCTACTTCGACAAATATTTTAGGAATCCTTAAATGTCCCACCAATCCGACCTCATCGCTACCGACATCAACGCCTACCTGGCGCAACACGAACGTAAAGAGCTACTGCGCTTTTTGACCTGCGGCAACGTCGACGACGGCAAGAGCACCTTGATAGGCCGCTTGTTGCACGACTCCAAGATGATTTACGAAGACCAATTGGCCGCCGTCGCGGCCGACAGCGTCAAATCCGGCACCACCGGCGCCGGCAAGATCGACTTGGCCCTGCTGGTCGACGGCTTGCAGGCCGAGCGCGAGCAAGGCATTACCATTGACGTGGCCTACCGTTATTTCTCGACTTCGACCCGCAAATTCATCATCGCCGACACCCCGGGCCACGAGCAGTACACCCGCAACATGGCCACCGGCGCCTCGACCTGCGATTTGGCGGTGATTCTGATCGACGCCCGTTACGGCGTGCAAACCCAAACCAAACGCCACAGCTTCATTGCTTCGCTGCTGGGCATCAAGCACATCATCGTCGCGGTCAATAAAATGGATTTGGTGGCGTATAGCGAAGCAACCTTCAATCACATCAAGGCCGATTACCTGGCTTTCGTACAATCCTTGGATTTGCACGATATTTATTTCATCCCGATGTCGGCGTTGGATGGCGACAATGTGGTAAACCCCAGCGACAACATGCCCTGGTATAACGGCAAGCCGATGATGGAATTGCTGAATACCATAGAAATCGGCAACGACCACAATTTCGCCGATGCCCGCTTCCCGGTGCAATACGTGAACCGGCCGAATCTGGATTTTCGCGGTTTTTGCGGTACCGTGGCGTCCGGCGTGTTTCGGCAAGGCGACGAAGTGACTGCGCTGCCGTCCGGCAAAACCAGCCATGTCAAATCCATTGTGACTTTCGACGGCGAATTGCCGGAGGCCTTTGCCGCCATGGCGGTCACGCTGACTCTGACCGACGAAATCGACATTAGCCGCGGCGACGTCATCGTCGGCAAACACCAAGCCGCGCCTAGCGTGGCGGATAAATTCAAGGCAACCATCGTGTGGATGACCGAACAGCCGATGACGCCCGGACGGCAATATCTGCTGAAATTGGCTAGCCGTAGCGTGTCCGGATCGATTTCGATGATTCATCACCGCATCGATGTGAACACCTTGGAGCACCACGACGCCAACGAATTGAAGTTGAACGAAATCGGCTATTGCACGGTGGCAGTCAATGCCCCTGTAGTATTTGACCCCTATAAATTGAACAAAGCCACCGGTTCGTTCATTGTAATCGACCGCTTGACCAACATTACCGTCGGCGCCGGTATGATAGCCGGCGATGCCAGTGCAGAAGATTGGTCGCCGGTTAGCGCGGAAGAGCGGGCCACCCGTTTCGGCCAAACCGCCGGCGCCATCGTGTTAAGCGGCGCGGCGGCCCAGGACGCAGCCTATCGCTTGGAGCGAAAGTTGTTCGATACCGGTCACGCGGCCACCATTCTGGAAACTGTGAGCGACGAATTGGTAACCGCAGTCAAAAATGCCGGCTTGCTGTGTATTTGCGTGCAAGCAAAACCGGCGCAATACGAGGTGGCTTTCGATTGCAGCGAATACAGCGTCGACGAAATCTATGCAGCACTGAAAAATCGCAGTTTGATCCGCTAAGGGAATTTTCGATAGGAATATAAAAAAGCCGGCGACATGCCGGCTTTTTGTTTGAGGTCACGGTTTTAAGCAAGGCTTATTCAGCCTTGGGCTGTACGTAGCCTTCCGGCATTTCGAAGCCGCCGGAGAACAGAAATTTTTCCCGTTCGACTTCTAGGATTTTCTTGGTCATCGGGTCGAAACTGGCCAGCCGCTGTTCGTTGATAATCATGGTTTGCATCGCCAGCCAATCTTTCCAGGCCTGCTTGGAAACCTGTTCGAAAATGCGCTGACCTTTAGGGCCGGGAAACGGCGGGGCCTCCAAGCCTTCCGCTTCCATACCCAGTTTTACGCATTTAACCATTCTAGCCATAGTAGTCCTCTTTCAGTTGTGTTAACAGGCGCTTGATAGGCGCCGGTAGTCCGAGCGTATCGAAGTCGGCGAATTTATACCAGAGCGCTTGATTTGCTTCCATCACAGCATCAGTAGGGTTTTGTGCCTGAGCGACGACGGGGGTGTAATCCAGATGGTAGTGAGAAAAGCTGTGCCGGTTTTCGGGGAGCAAGCGAATGCGTTGCCTATCTACGCCGTGCGGCCCGGCCCAAGCGGTCAACCGGTCCAGATCGTCGAATTCGGGCAAGCTCCACAAGCCCCCCCAAATGCCGGCCGGCGGGCGCTTGAGCAGCAAGGTACGCTGCCGGCGATCGAGTAATACCAATAAGTAGCTGCGTTTTACCGGTAGGATTTTGCGCGGTTTGGCGGCCGGGTAATCCGCTACCGCGTTTGCGTGATAGGCTGCGCAGCCCGTGGCAACCGGACAGCGCTTGCATTGCGGTTTGCTACGGGTACAGAGTGTGGCGCCCAAGTCCATCATTGCTTGGGTGTAAGCGCCGCAGCGCCGGTCCGGCGTATAGCGTCCGGCGATTTCCCATAGTTGTGCGGCGACTTTGCTGTTGCCCGGCCAGCCGGGGACGGCGTGAAAGCGACTCAACACGCGTTTGACGTTGCCGTCCAAAATGGGCTGGGATTGTCCGCAAGCGATACTCAAGATTGCGCCGGCCGTCGAGCGGCCTATGCCGGGCAGAGCACTCAGTTCCTCTATGCCGGTCGGAAAGGCGCCACCGTTTGCGGCGATTGCTTTTGCTGTTTTGTGTAAGTTGCGTGCCCGGGCGTAATAACCTAGTCCTGCCCAATACTGCAGAACATGGTCGGTATCGGCGGCGGCCAATGCGGCGATATTGGGAAAACGTTCCATGAAACGCCGGTAATAGCCGATGACGCTGCTTACCTGGGTTTGCTGCAACATGATTTCGGACACCCAAACCCGGTAGGGGTTGATGTCTTGCTGCCACGGCAAGTCTTTGCGGCCGTGCATGTCGAACCAAGCCAGCAAACGCAGTTGAAATTCTTCCGGGCTCATGGTCGGTAACGGGCGCTGTAAAGCTGCGCTCATTCCAAACTCAGGATGAATTCCCACTGCGGTTGGGTGACGGGCATGATGGACAGGCGGTTGCCGCGCCTTACTAGCGCCAAGTCTGCCAGTTCCGGATAGGGTTTCAATTCCTGCAAGCTGATCGTGCGCGCGAGTTTGCGGACGAAACGGACGTCGACCATAAACCAAGTGGGGTTGTCCGCATTGCTTTTCGGATCGAAATATTTGCTGTCGGGGTCGAAGGCGGTGAAATCGGGATAACTTTCCCGGGCTACCTCGGCGATACCGACGATGCCCGGCAAATCGCAGTTGGAGTGATAAAAAAAGATGGGGTCGCCCACTTTCATTTGATCGCGCATCATGTTGCGGGCCTGATAATTTCGCACCCCGTCCCAATGTTCGGTTTGTTTGGGGCGTTGCTGCAAGTCGTCTATGCCGAACGCGTCCGGTTCGGATTTCATTAACCAATAGTTCACGGCGATACCTGTCATGTTTGCGAGGAATTTAGTCGTTGGCTACGATGTCGACCAATAAAATACGGTCCGCATCCAGGCGTAACGATAGGGTTTTGCACAAAAGCTCGCTACCGAAGTCGCGGTAACGCTCCGAAGTGACGATGCGATGGTTATCCCCAATGGTTTCCAAAGCCAACAGTTGATAAAAATAAGGGCGCCATGACCAGTTGTAGCCGATTTTGCGTGGGTTGGTGAACCATTTGTCCTGTTGGAAATTAAAGTCGGGGGAAAGTTGGTTGCCTTGGTTGTCGCATAAGAAAAAGCGCACGACGCCGCTTTGGGTAAAATTCCAGCTGGCCAATTCGTTCAGGTTGAAATCGCCTTGCAGCGCGTCGGCCAAGCGGTAAATCAGCTGTTTGGTAGCGTTGATGGCGCTGAATTCTTGTTTCAGTTTGCTTAAGGTATTTTTCAAAAATTTGCCGCGCAAGGACACGATGTGCTGCTCGAACAAATTGGAAGGTTTGAATTCCGCACTGGCCGGAGAGAATAAATGCCCTTGCACGAATTGCGCGCCGCAGTTCAAACCGAATAGAAATTCTTCGTCAGTTTCCACCCCTTCGCAAATGATTTGACAGCCGGTGCGTTTTCCTAGCCGGGTCAAGCTGTTCACCAGTTCTCCGGCAATGCCGCCCTTGCTGGCTTGTTTGAACAAGCGCATGTCGATTTTGATGATGTCGGGGTGTAGGGTGGTGACGCGTTGCAATTGCGCGGCGCCGCTGCCGAAATCGTCCAACGCGACTCTGAGCCCTTGGTCTCGGTAGCGGCGTACCAGTTCTTTCAGCTTATGCAAATCGACATGTTCCTCGGTGATTTCCACGATAATCCGCTGCCGGTCGATATTCAGTTCTTCCAGCATTTTTAGGGTGGGCGAGGCGTTCAATTGCCTCAGGTTGTTGATCCAGGCCGAGGAAATATTGATGGCCAAATAAGTGCTGTTGTCCAATTCGGCGAACTTTTGCAGGGCTTTCCAGCGCACTTGACGGTCCAGCTCGGTACGTTGTTTGGCGTCTAAATCCGGCGAAGAAAACAGCGCGCCGGCCGATACGATTTTGTTCTGCGCGTTGCGCTGTCGAGCTAAAGCCTCGTAACCGATGATTTTGCCGTTGGCGACGCTGATAATGGGTTGAAAATGCGGGAATAAGTCGAGTTGTGAGTCCATTGTCGGCGAGAGTGTCCTTTAATGCTGCGGCGCGAAACTTGGGGAGTGGCGGTAAGGAAGATCGAAATGCGAAATCAGGCCGTGCATGACTGTTGCCGGCTTGCCGCTCACGAGTCGGCGTGTTGAGAATATGCTGTGCATAGTGGTAATTCGGTTATTGCTATGGGAGGGTATCGCGCGGATTATATGCTCTAATGGCCTAGCCGTTGCAATAGCCGGGGAGGCAATAGGTAATTGCTTTTTTCCGGTTGAATCGCGTCCGATTTTTTGATGCGGCTGGGTCGATCGAATAAGCAGGTGTTTGTGTGCCGTGAACCTTATCGAAGGCGCTCATCCCACTGATAGGTTTTGATTTACCGGGCGATATAGCCGCGTTATGACCGTTACGTGGCGCTTGGGCAATTGAAAGGGGTGATTCCAACGACAGCTTTGCAGATTTCGATACTATCCTGTGCGGTACATCCTTACGGTTTTAGGCGATTTTCAACAATAAACATATCGGAACGGTGCCGGAATTTTGTGCCCCGAGCAAGCTTAAAAACGAGAGGCACTGCGGCGTGCTGCAAGCATTTCCTAGCTGCAGTAGATGGATAAAAAGACCGGTTAGGCTGGTGTGTTTTCACCGGAAATCGGCTTGGCCAGTAATTACGGTGGAGAATTTAAATGAGCGGTAATCCCGTTGAATCGGTAGCGGTACCTACGGTAACGGGCGGCATGCATTTGGCCGATTTATCGAATTTCAAAGCACTGGGCATCGCGTTGGCGATCGGTTTGTTGATAGGCTTGGAACGGGGCTGGCAGATGCGCGACAAGGCCGAAGGCATGCGGGTGGCCGGATTGCGTACTCACGGTTTGTTGGGGCTGTTGGGCGGGGTGTGGGCGCTGATCGCGCAGCAATTGGGCCCTTTGTTACTGGGGCTGGTGTTTTTGAGTTTGTCTTTGATTTTGCTGGTCGCCTACCGCGGCGGGGTAAAACGCTTCGCAGACTTGAGCATTACCGGCAGCGTAGCCTCCTTGTTGACCTTTTCGCTGGGGGCGTTGACCTTAAGCGGACATAGTATGTTGGCGGTGGCCGCGGCAGTCGTGGTGACCTCGTTGCTAGGTTATAAGCCGCTATTGCACGATTGGATAAGCCGGCTGGACCAAGAGGAAGTACACGCCACATTAAAGCTGTTGTTGATTTCCGTGGTAGTGTTGCCGGTATTGCCGAACCGGGACATCGTGTCTTGGGCGCCGGTAAACCTTTACCAAATCTGGTGGATGGTGGTGCTGATCGCCGCGATTTCGTATTTGGGGTATTTTGCGATACGCATCGCCGGCGATAGGCACGGCCCGCTATTGACCGGGATTTGCGGAGGATTGGTTTCTTCCACCGTGGTGACCTTGAATCTGTCGCGTCTGGCTGTGCAGCTACCGGGCTTGCATAACGCGCTGGCGGCCGGTATTTTGACCGCTTGCGCGACCATGCCGGCCCGTATCGTTTTACTGTCGTGGTTGTTCAATAAAGCCTTGTTTCAGTGTTTGTGGCCGGCATTGGTCTTGATGAGCGTGTCCACCTATCTGGCGGCATTCCTGCTATGGCGTTCGGCGGCGGATTATCGAGAGCAACAGGCATTTAAGCTGGAAAATCCGTTTCAATTGGGTACGGCTTTGAAATTCGGTGCCTTGCTGTTGGCCGTTATGTTACTGACTCAATGGATGCGGGATTATTTCGGCGACATGGGTACTTATGTACTGGCGGCGATTTCCGGTATTGCCGATGTGGATGCGATAACCTTGTCGCTGGCGCAAATGGGCAAATCTACGATGCAGACGCAAACTGCCGCTTACGCGATTTTGTTGGCGGTGATCAGCAACACCGGGTTTAAAGTCACGTTGACTTGGGTGCTGGGCGATAGCCGGTTGGCCAGCCTGGTCGGCGGGATTTCAGTGTTGAGCTTGGGATTGGCGGGGTTGGTTTTGGCGGTGCAGTAGCGGGCGTCCGTGCCCGTAGTGTTCGGCGAAAGCCTTAAGGCATGTACATGCCGCCGTTGACGTGCAGTGTTTCGCCGGTAATGTAGGACGCTTGCTCGGATGCCAGGAAGCTGACCGCGTGAGCGATTTCTTCCGGTTGGCCGAGACGGCCGACTGCTATAGCGGAAAGCAGATTTTTCTTGACTTCTTCCGGCAATTCTTTAGTCATGTCGGTATCGATGAAACCCGGGGCCACGGTGTTGACGGTAATGCCGCGCGAACCTATCTCTTTAGCCATGGATTTTGCGAAGCCGACCATGCCGGCCTTGGCCGCCGCGTAGTTGGCCTGTCCGGCGTTGCCGGTGGAGCCGACAACCGACGAAATGTTGATGATGCGGCCGTAACGGGCTTTCATCATGCCGCGCATCACCGCCTTGCTCATGCGGAAGATGGAGGTCAGATTGGTGTTGATGATGTCGTCCCAGTCTTCGTCCTTCATGCGCATCAGCAAGTTGTCGCGGGTAATGCCGGCATTGTTGACCAGGACGGCCGGGGTACCGTAGCTTTCGTCCACCGTTTTGATGAAGACGTCGATGTCGGTGGCATCGGCAACGTTTAATTTAAAGCCTTTACCGTTATCGCCTAGGTAAGCGGAAATAGCGTCTGCGCCGCTGTCGGAAGTGGCTGTGCCCACCACGAAAAATCCGTCGGCCAGCAATCTTTCCGCAATCGCTCGGCCTATGCCACGGCTGGCGCCCGTGACGATGGCAAGTTTCTTATCCATTGTTGGTTAGCTCCAATACTTTTTGTAAAGAATCAGGATCGAACAAACCGTAATGCGCGGCGTCCGGGGCAATACGCTTGTTAAGTCCCATCAACACTTTGCCCGGACCGCACTCGACAAAGCCGGTGACGCCTTGTTCGTGCATGAACTTCACGCTTTCCACCCATCGTACCGGTTTGAACAATTGCTCTGTCAGCGCGACGCGAATGACTTCCGGCGCCCCGTGCGATTTAACGTCGGCGTTGTGTATCAGGGAGACGCTAGGCGGGACGATCGTTATGCTTTGCAATAGCGCGCCAAGTTTTTCTGCAGCCGGCTCCATCAGCAAGCAGTGCGACGGCACGCTGACCGGTAGTTTTACCGCCCGCTTGGCTCCCAGGGCTTTCATGGCCTCTATGGCCCGATCCACCGCGGCGCTATGGCCTGCAATGACCACTTGGCCGGGCGCATTGAAATTGGCGGCTGCGACCACTTCGCCTTGGGCGACTTCGGCGCAGGCATTGACGACTTGGTGGTCTTGCAAGCCTAAAATAGCCGCCATCGCGCCGACGCCTGCCGGCACCGCTTCCTGCATCAAGCGGCCGCGCTCGGCAACCAGTTTAATTGCATCTTCGAAAGCGATAGCCCCGGAACATACCAACGCGGTGTATTCCCCTAGGCTGTGTCCCGCCATCCAGCCTGGCCGGACTGGCGATTGTTGGCACCAAACCCGCCAGGTGGCGACGCCAGCCGCCAGCATGGCGGGTTGAGTGTTCCGAGTTTGATTTAAATCGGCTTCAGGACCTTCGTTGACCAATTGCCACAAATCGAAGCCCAAGACGTCCGAGGCTTGGACGAAGGTTTCTTTGACCTGAGGAAAGGCATCGGCTAAGGCCGACATCATGCCGATTGATTGCGATCCTTGACCAGGGAATACGAAAGCCAGACTGTAGTTTTGCTGATTCATCATTCAATTCAATACTTGAGCAGGGCGGAGCCCCAGGTAAAGCCCGCTCCGAACGCTTCCATCAACACCGTATGACCGGGTTGGATTCTACCGTCCCTGATGCCTTCGTTCAGAGCCAGCAATACCGAGGCTGACGAGGTGTTGCCTTGATTTTCCAAGGTAAGAATAACTTGCTCCATCGACATGCCGAGCTTTTTAGCGGTAGCGGCGATGATGCGGGTGTTGGCCTGGTGGGGCACCAGCCAGTCGATGTCGCTGTGTTGTAAATTATTGGCTTCTAAGGTTTCGTCGACGATCCGGCCCAAGGTATTGACCGCCACTTTGAACACTTCGTTGCCGCGCATTTTGATATACGCGGGTTCGTGTTGTTTTGCAGCTGCCGCGACTTGCGGATTCGGGCAATAAAGCAAGTCTTCGTAACCGCCGTCGGAATGGATGTGAGTCGACAGAATGCCGGGCTGGTCGGAAGCCGCGAGTACTGCGGCGCCGGCACCGTCGCCGAACAAGATGCAGGTGCCTCTATCGCTCCAGTCGACGATACGGGAACAGACTTCGGAGCCTATCACCAGCACGTGTTTGTAGGTGCCTGCGCGTATGTATTGGTCGGCGACGCTCAGGGCGTAAATTGATCCGGAGCAGGCGGCTTGAATGTCGAATGCGGCGCAATTGCTTACGCCCAAGAGTCGTTGCACCAGGCAAGCCGTGCTAGGGTAGACTCTGTCGGGCGTGCCGGTCGCCACCAAAATCAGGTCTATCGATTCGGGCTGTATGCCCGCCATCGCCAAAGCCTGACGAGCGGCGGCCTCCGCCATGGTCGAGGCGCTTTCGTCGTCTGCGGCGATACGGCGGCTTTTGATGCCGGTGCGTTCGTAAATCCACGCATCGGAGGTATCCACCATTTGCGAGATGTCGTCGTTGCTACGTACGGTGGCGGGCAGGTAGCCGCCGGTACCTATGAGTTTACTCCAGCAAGTCATGCGGTTTCCCTAGGGGCCAGTGCGGTTTCCAGCTTGTCGCTGATTTTGCGTAATACGTCTTTTTCAACCTCCACCTCGGCGAGATGGATTGCGGTCTCGAACGCCAAGGCGTCCGCGCCGCCGTGGCTTTTGATGACTAAGCCGCGCAAGCCGACGAAACTGGCGCCGTTGTAGAGACGCGGGTCTATGCTGTCCTTGAATTGCTTCAGCACCGGGTAAGCGATTAAGCCGGCCAGTTTGGTCAGCCAGTTGCGCGCGAAGGTCGCTTTGAGTTTGACGCCTATCATTTTTGCGGCGCCTTCTATGGATTTCAGCGCGATGTTGCCGACGAAACCGTCGGTTACGATCAAGTCCACTTTAACGTTGCCGGCATTGATGGAATTGCCTTCGACATAGCCGATGTAATTCAGGTTGGAGTTTTCCAGCAATTTGGCCGCGGCTTTGACTTGTTCGTTGCCTTTCATGTCTTCTTCGCCGATGTTCAGCAAGCCGACTCTCGGGCGCTCGATGTTTTCGACGGCCTTGACCACTTCTTCGCCCATTACGGCGAATTGGTATAAATGTTCGGCGCTGGAATCTACGTTGCCGCCCAAATCCAACATGTGGGTATGCCCGAAAGTAGAGGGCAGTGTCGAAATAATGGCCGGACGTTCGATGCCCGGAATCATTTTCAACACGAAACGGGCGGTTGCCATCAAGGCGCCGGTGTTGCCGGCGCTGACGCAGGCGTCGGCGCGACCGTCCTTGACCAGATTGATCGCCACTCGCATGGAGGAGTCTTTTTTATTCTTTAAGGCTTTTTGCGGCGCTTCGTCCATTTCGACGACTTGCGAAGCATGCACGATGCTTAATCTGCCCGGAAATTCTTGCAGAGCGCTCGCCAGCATTTCTTGCAATATCGTCTGGTCGCCGACCATGATCAAGTTAAGCCGGGGATTTTTTCGTAAACAGGATAGCGATGCCGGTATCGTCACTTGGGGACCGAAGTCGCCGCCCATGGCATCAATCGAGAGAGTTGAGCTCACACTTAGGACCTAACCCGTGAAGTTAAAGAATAAAAAGGCACATTGTTGACAATGTGCCGTTACGATGAATGTACATAATGTGCATTCGGCCGCTTCCCGCAGGAGATCGGCTCCGATGCGTATCGCGCGGAAACTCTTGCGCCGATGCGAAATGGCGGTTCGGCGCTTAGAGGTTCGCTTTATTCGTCGTCGCTACGGGTGTTGACGATTTGGCGGCCTTTGAAAAATCCGTCCGGCGTCATGTGGTGACGCAGGTGCATTTCGCCGGTCAACGGATCTTGAGAAAGCGTCCTAGCGGTTAACGCGTCGTGGGAACGGCGTTGGCCGCGTCTGGAGCGTGAGACTTTGCTCTTTTGTACTGCCATTTTTACTCTCCGGTTTTTTTAAGATTGGCTAAAACTGAAAATGGATTATGGGTTTGGTCTTGTTTGCTATCGTCGAAATCCGCATCTTTGGAATGACGGCGGACGATGCAGTCATAATCGTGCTTAGGGTAGTCGGGTAACGTCAGCAAAATTTCGTCTTCTATCAACTCATTGAGCGAAATTTTTTCGCCGTTGAACAGCAAGGGCTCGCAATCGATCTCCAATTGATCGGCTTCTTGTAGCGACGAGACCACGGCCAATTTTATCGGTGCATCGATTGCCCATTCCAATTGTTGCAAGCACGATTGACATTCCAGTTGCAGCACGGTTTTGATGTGGCCCGATACCACCGCGTACTTGCCCTGTTTGTCGAATTGCAACTCGACCAGAATATTTCCGCTATTTTCGGAAACGGCGCTCGACAAACGTTCGAGACTGGCTATTTTCAAAGACCCGGACAAAATGCTTCGCCGTTCGGCAAATAGCACAGGATCGATAAATTCAGGAAGTTTGTCTGACATAACTGTACAATCATACAGATTCGCGTTTGTTGCGTCAAACTAACAGATGGTGGGCGGGTATGAATCAGAGCGCGCAGGCGCTTGTCTTGGCGTCGACTTCGGTTTATCGACGAGTATTATTGCAAAAATTGCATGTGGAATTTACCTGTTGTGCCGTTCAGGTGGATGAAACGGCCTTGCCGGGCGAAACGGGGCCGGCGTTGGCGTTAAGACTGTCGATAGCCAAGGCGCAAGCGGCGGCGGCAAACCGGCGCGGTTTAATTATCGGCTCCGATCAAGTCGCGGTTTGCAACGGCGTGTTACTAGGCAAACCCGGAACCGCGGAAGTCGCAGCGGAGCAACTTGCCCGGCAGTCCGGGCAAGTCGTGGCTTTTTACACGGCCGTGTGCGTCCTCGATACTGCAGCGAATCGGCAATTGACCGATTTGGATAGCTGCTATGTGCATTTCAAGCCGCTGAGTGCGGAGCAAATTCGCAGATATTTAGCCGTTGAACAGCCCTTCGACTGCGCCGGCAGCTTCAAATCCGAGGGTTACGGAATTAGTTTGTTCGAACGGATAAACGGCGACGACCCGAATGCCTTGGTCGGGTTGCCGTTGATCAAGCTGTGCGCTTTACTGAATCAATGCGGTTTGCTGATTCCGTGAGGTGGCGACAGTTTGCGGTTGGGCATCAGTTGTTCGAAGATTTCCAGAAATTCGAGCGGCAATTGTTCCATCGCGCTATGTATGCCGCTGATGCTGAGATTTTTAACTTCCAGCGGTAAGGCCGGACTCTCTAATAGAGTTTCTTCGAAATGCCGGCCGTATTCCTTGTCGTCGATCAACCTACTGGCTAAATATACCAAGCTGGCATCCAATCTGAATTCCGCGGCAAAATCCGGTTGCCGGTAATGGCCTATCACTTGGTAGAGCGAGTCCGGTAATTTCCAGGATTTCAACAGTTCGCGGCCGACGTCGGCATGGGTGAAGCCGACGATTTGCCGTTCCGCCTCGGGTAAAAGGCGCCGGTCTTGGCGTATGGTAACCAATACTTGCGAGGATAGCTCCGGGATAGTTTGGTACATCACCAAGGAGCCTATGTCGTGCAGCAATCCGGCCAGAAACATACGTTCCGCGTTAAGAATCGAACATTGTTTGGCCAATAGCCGAGTGACGATGGCGCATTCGACGCTTCTGATCCAAAACAAGGTCATATCGACCAAATCGGTGGAAATTTTGCGAAAACTATCCACCACGCAGGTGGCGACCACTAAGTTGTAAAGTTCTTGGACGCCGATGATGGCTATGGCCCGCGAAATCGTGTCTATCCGGGATTCGAAGCCGTAGAACGAGCTGTTTACCGTTCTAAGCAGTCTGGCCGTTAACGCCGGGTCTTTGCTGATCACGCTACCAATATCCGCCAGGGTGAAGCGGGGATCGTCCATCATTTCGTTAAGCTGAAAATAGATGTCGGGTAAAGTGACTAAATCCTTGATGGTGGCGACGAGCGTTTGTGGGGAACTGGGTTTCACGTTTAGCTTTTTCCGTAAAGTTTCAGCACGTGCTGCACATAGTTTTGAGTTTCGGGGTAGGGGGGAATGGAATAATGGTATTTCATCACCGCGCCTTCGCCCGCGTTATAGCCGGCTACCGCCAATTTTAGATTGGAGTCGAACATGGCCAACAAGTCCTTCAGATAACGGGTGCCGGCGTCTACATTCTGTTCGGCATCGTGGCGGTCGGTCACCCCGTAACGGCGGGCGGTGTCCGGCATCAACTGCATCAAGCCCACCGCGCCGGCTGACGACACTGCGTGCGGGTTATAGGCCGATTCGGCTTGAATCACGGCGTGCAGCAGCTTGGGATCCATCTGGTGCTTGGCTGCGGCTCGGGCAATCAAGTCGTTATATTTGGCTTTATTGCCCGACATGAATTTTAGATCGCGTTTGTAAGTTTTCGGGGGAGTGCGGATGATGAGCCGATAGTACAAGCCTTTTTCCGGCCGGTCGGTATAGTAGATGCGACCGTCCGAATCCACCCGCTTGTATATGTCGGCAACCGCAATTGCCGGGAGCAATAGTAGTAATAACGGAGCCCTTTGCCATTTCATCCGTCGTACTCCCCGTGATACTCGTTATTCCAAAGCAACAATTTTTATGGCGTGTGCGGCGCTTAGCGCTTTTTGCCGCGCGGCGTCCGGGTTGTCCGCAGTCGCCAGGGCAACCCCCATGCGGCGGGCTGCAAAAGCCTGCGGCTTGCCGAATAGGCGTATCTCGCTGTCGGCAATCGCCAGCGCTTGGGCCAGGCCTTGATATTGAAGCGCTACGGCGTCGATACCGCCCAAAATTACCGCACTGGCGC
Source organism: Methylomonas rhizoryzae (assembly GCF_008632455.1). NCBI lineage: Bacteria > Pseudomonadati > Pseudomonadota > Gammaproteobacteria > Methylococcales > Methylococcaceae > Methylomonas > Methylomonas rhizoryzae. Next base: position 3,984,047 of record NZ_CP043929.1, on the reverse strand, counting down.
CCGCATTTTGCAAATCGGTGCAGACCGGCAAGCCCAAGATAGCCCTGGCGTGCAGATCGAATTCGCTTTGCCGTTGACTGACCATGGTGACCATGCCGGTATCGTGCGGGCGAGGACTGACTTCGCTGAACCAGACTTCGTCATGACGCACGAACAATTCCACCCCGAATAGCCCCAAACCGCCCAAGGCTTGAGTGACCTTGCCGGCAATGGCTTGAGCGGCGGCCAAGGCTTTCGGATTCATGGGCTGCGGTTGCCAGCTTTCCCTGTAATCGCCGTTTTCCTGTACGTGGCCTATCGGCTGGCAAAAATAGGTTTGTACGTTGCCGGCCGGGTCCAGTGCCCGGACGGTTAACAAGGTGATTTCGAACTCGAAATCGATTTTGCCTTCGACGATGACTTTGCCGGTATCGGTGCGCCCGCCGGCTTTGGCATAGTCCCAGGCCGCTTGCAATTGATCCGGGCTTTTCACCATGGATTGGCCTTTGCCGGACGAGGACATGGTCGGCTTGACGAAACAAGGATAGCCTATGCCGGCATCGACAGCGGTCTGAAGTTGGGCGAACGTTTGCGCGAAGGCGTATTTCGAGGTCGGCAAGCCCAGTTCTTCCGCCGCCAGTTGACGTATGCCCTCCCTGTTCATCGTTAGTTGAATGGCGCGCGCATTCGGAACCACGGTGATACCGCCCAGCGCTTCGACTTCGGCTAACGCATCGGTAGCGATAGCCTCGAGCTCGGGGACGATTAGGGCGGGTTTTTCGTCGGCGATCAAGCGTTTAACCGCCTCGGGATCGGTCATGTCGATCACGTGGCTGCGATGGGCGATTTGCATGGCCGGCGCGCCGGGGTAGCGATCCACCGCTATCACTTCCACGCCGAAGCGTTGCAGCGAAATGGCGATTTCTTTACCGAGTTCGCCGCTGCCCAACAGTAATACTTTCGTGGCGGTCGGGCTATTGGGAGTGCCTATGTTCATCTGGATTGGGCTAAATATTGGTCGATGTCCTGCTTGGAGAAGCCGATTTTTTTGGCCACCCGATCGGCGTGGCTAATTCTGGAAATACCGTCTATCAGTTTGAAGGTCGGTTGTTCGTCGGCAAATTCCACTTGTTTGGGAACGGCGATGCCGCGTTTGACGAATACGTCCACCAGCTGATGGTTGTGGGTGATCAGGATAGTGGAGTTGCCTTTGCGGTAAAAGCCGTCCAACACGTCGATGGACGATTGCATTTTCTCTTCAAAAGTAGTGCCTTCCGCCATTTCGTCAAGCACGACCAGGCTTTTTGCACTACTGGCCAGGAAAATATCCCGGGTGCGCTTCAGTTCGGTACCGAAGCGGCCTTCGCCGTCGTCCAGGTGGCTGATTTCCGGGGCTTGGTAGAAAATCCGGTCGGCCACGCTTAAACGTGCCGCTTTAGCGGGCACGTAGCAGCCGATTTGCGCCAATAATTGAATTTGCGTCACCGTTTTGCAAAACGCGGTTTTGCCGCCGCTGTTAGGCCCGGTTACGCAGACCAGGCGCTGCTCGTCCATGGCAAAATCGTTGCCGACGTAGTCCGGGTTTTTATTGCCCAATACCGGGTTTTTGGCTTCGGTCAATTGCAGGCTGTGAGATTCGCCGTCGTGCAGCTCGGGCAACACGGTGTCGCTGCCGTAATTTTCAGCGTATTTGATGAAGGCCAGAAGTTCGTCGAGTTGCCCTAAACCGTCCAGTAGTTCGCCCAAGGCTGCCGAGCGGCGAAACCGCTCGCGTAGCGGGATGATGCAATTGTCCCGATCGTAGCCGCCGATGACCGGGATATAGGCCAGCATCAGCGGTAAAAAGAACACCGAAGCGACCGAGATGCCGTCCTTGCTGAATTGGAACATGTCGCTGGGAAAGATTTTCAATACCCCCCAAATAGCCGCGGCGATCAGGCCGAGCAACAGCGGTTTGAACAGGGTGGGGCGAAAAAGAGTAGCCGGCGCGAAGCTGCCTTTTCGCTCTTCTTTGCTCTGGATGCCTTGTTCGCTGTTATAGACCGGGCCCACCATCAGCGAATAGTCGTGGCTGTCGGCAAAACGGCCGATTTTGTCGAACACGCTTTGCAGATAAGGCGATTGCGGTTTGCCGGAATTTTGAATGGCACCGACCAGATTCAGTACGAAGTTGATGCCGCGCCGGTATTGCTTGTAACCGTAACCTTCGATTTGGTTGTCGGCGCGCGCGGTGCCGAAACTGCCTAAAAATTCGCCGAACAGCAGTAAATACAAACGGTGCTCGCCGGGCGCGGCCTGGGCGACGATGTTTTCCACGTTTTCCCGCACTGCCGGGTTGTCGCGGATCTCGCGCACGGCAGCCTGCTTGGCGACAATCTCATTCAGGTCCGCCGGGGGCTGAGTCAGCGAACGGTACAGCACGGTTTGCCCGGCGAGGGTGCCGGCGTAGTTGAGATGGTCGAACAGTTCGTCGACCTCTATGGTATTGAAGGCGCTTGGGTCGAGTACGCCTTGGCCGGTGGGGAGCGCTTGGCTTTTTCGCACCACTGGCCATTCGTCGTCGTTCCAGCTTTGTAATACGTTTTGTTGCATGCTCCCCTCCGGTGTCAAAGGCCGCTCTTATTCGGCGGCTAATATTAATTCGGCCATGAGTTCCACGTGGTTGTCGTTGTCGTTCAGAGCCGGAATGTAGCGGTAACTCTTACCGCCGGCGGCTAAGAATAGTTCTTTGTTGGTAATGGCGATTTCCTCCAAGGTTTCCAGACAATCGACCGCGAAGCCGGGGCAAACCACGTCGACTTGACGGACGTCTTGTTTGGGCAATTCCTGTAAAACTTCTACGCAATACGGTTTGAGCCACTCGGCCCGGCCGAAACGCGACTGGAACACCAGACGCCATTGTTTATCCGTCAACTGCAATTCTTCCGCCAGCAAACGCGCAGTGGTTTGGCAATGATAGAAATAGGGGTCGCCCATTTCGGTCAAGGCCGCCGGCAATCCGTGAAACGACATCAGCAGCAAGCCGGCTTGGCCTTGGGTTTGCCAATGCTGGCGAATCGACTCGGCGACGGCTTTGATATAGGCCGGCGTTTGGTGGTAATCGCTGACGAAGCGCAACGACGGTAGGTGGCGCCATTTGCAGAACTCGGCCGCTACCACGTCGAAAACCGCTGCGGTGGTGGTGGAGGAGTATTGCGGATATAGCGGTACAATCACGATGTTTTGCACGCCTTGCTGTTTGAGTTCCTGCAACTTGTCGGCCAAGGCCGGCTTGCCGTAGCGCATCGCGCAATCGATCAACAACTGTTCGTCGCCTATGCGCTTGGCGAGTTTGTCGCTGAGTTGCCGGGTATAGGCCAGCAGCGGCGAGCCTTTGTCGGTCCAGATCGCTCGATAAGCATGGGCCGATTTGCGCGGTCGCAGCGGCAGGATGAACAGGTTCAATATCAGCCACCACAGTGGCCGCGGCAGATTGACTACCCGTGGGTCGCCTAAAAATTCGCGCAGAAATTGGCGAACGTCGCGGGTGCGGGTGCTGGCCGGAGACCCCAAATTGACCAGCAGCACCCCGGTTTTGCGCGCTAAGCTTGCAGCCATACGTTACTTACGGTTGATCAGATTTAAAAACTCGGAGCGGGTGGAAATTTCTTCGCGGAAGATGCCGGTCATGACCGAGGTGGTCATCACCGAATTTTGCTTTTCCACGCCGCGCATCATCATGCACAAATGCTTGGCTTCGACCACAACCGCCACTCCGCGGGCGTTGATGGAGGTTTCCACCGCGTCGGCGATTTGTCTAGTCAGTTGTTCCTGGATTTGCAAGCGGCGTGCATACATGTCGACGATGCGGGCCAGTTTGGATAAACCCAGTACCCGGCCTTGCGGCAAATAGCCGATATGGCATTTGCCGATAAACGGCAACAAATGGTGTTCGCACAAAGAATACAGTTCGATGTCCTTGACGATCACCATGTCTTCGGTGTCGGCTTCGAAGATGGCGCCGTTCAGTACGTCGTCCAAATTTTTCTCGTAGCCGTTGTTCAAAAATTTGAAGGCTTCGGCCGCCCGTTTCGGGGTATCGCGCAGACCTTCCCGGTTAACGTCCTCGCCGATAGTCTCAATAATTTTGCGGAAATATTCTTCCATTGCCGTCCCCCCTGATGCAAAAAATGGCCCGAGTATACCTCAACCACCGGTAAATTCTAAGGCGCGCAATAGTACCCGCGCGTCGGCTCCCGGCTTGGCGGCGTGTTCGCTGAGATGCCGGCGCCAGGCCCGCGCGCCGTTGGCGCCGTGAAACAGGCCGAGCAGGTGGCGGGCGATGTTGTTCAAGCGCGCACCTTGGGCTAATTGCTGTTCCACGTACGGTATCAGTGCCAATACGACGTCGCGTCGGCTGGGAATCGGGCTGTCGCTGCCGAACAACTCCCGGTCTACCTGGCTGAGAATATAGGGATTGTGATAGGCCTCGCGGCCCAGCATCACCCCGTCCACCGTTTCGAGCAAACTTGTAGCGGTTTGCAGGGTCGTTATGCCGCCGTTGATGACGATTTCCAGATGCGGAAAATCCCGCTTCAGCTGGGCGACCACGTCGTAGCGCAGCGGAGGAATTTCCCGGTTTTGTTTCGGCGATAGTCCGCTCAACCAGGCCTTGCGGGCGTGTACGATGAAGGTGTTGCAGCCTGCTGCGGACACGGTGGCGATAAAGTCGAGCAACTCGGGGTAGGAGTCTTTGTCGTCTATGCCGATGCGCGATTTGACCGTGACCGGAACCGGCACCGCCTGATGCATCGCTGCGACGCAATCGGCCACTAGCTTGGGTTCGGCCATCAGGCAGGCGCCGAAACGGCCGTTCTGCACCCGGTCGCTGGGGCAGCCTACGTTCAGATTGATTTCGGCGTAGCCGTATTCTGCGCCGATGCGGGCGCAGGCCGCCAAATCGCCGGGATCACTGCCGCCCAGTTGCAGCGCGACCGGTTGTTCTTCGGCATTGAAGCGTAAGTGTCTGGCTGCGTCGCCGCGCAAAATTGCGCCGGTCGTGACCATTTCGCTGTATAGCAGGGCGCGTTTGGATAGCAAGCGAAAAAAGTAACGGCAGTGGCTATCGGTCCAATCCAGCATCGGCGCGACGCAAAAACGTCGGCTCAAGCCGGGATGGGGCTGCGGGGCGGCGGCCAGGTCGGCCGCCGTTGAGTCTATTGGTTCGAGCATGTTTGAAAGCGGATTGCAGGCAGGCGGAATTTTCCTCAGGACGCGGAGGACGGCGCGGGTTGATCGGGGGATTGCGGATGGTCGGTTTCGTCGCGGTGGGCTTTTTTCAAGGTAGTGCCGGCTGGTTTGAAGGTGTGCAAATCGGCTTCCGATTCCACGCCCTGCGCCGCACAGCCCCAGGATAATTGTTGATCTTGGGTGAAACGTTTGCCCAATTGCCAGGCGATTTGGGCCCGGGCTAACTCGACGCCCAGATAAAAAGCGTGACCGCCGTCGCTTTCCACCCCCAATTTCGGAAACAGCTCGAACGGATCGACGGCGGTGTGGAAACCGTCGCGGTTGAAGACGTGCAAGCCGTCGCGGCTGACTTGAATGCGATAACTGGGGTCCTTGATTTCGGCCGCTATCGCCTCGATTTCGTCGCGCCGGTACGGGAAAGGCGCGGTATCGTGCACAGTCAGCAAGTCCGCCGAAATGTGTTTGGGCAGACTGTCGTGCTGTTTGGCGGCATACATGATGCGGCGGGCCCGGTCGGCCTCGCGGACGGCGCGGCAGGCGTGTTGGCTGACTTCGGTGGCCAGAATGTGGTTGATGTCCAGCTCGGAACAAATGCCGAGCAAAAGAGCATTCATGCCGGCCGTGTCGGCGTGGGTGAGTTCGGTCAAGTTGCCGACGCCCAGCATCATTTCGACTTCCGGATAACGTTGGCGGAATTGGTAGTTGCGCGCTAACGAGGCGGTGAAGCCGAAGTGGATAGGATCCAGAATCGGGTCGACGATGAAGGCGCGGCCTTTGCGCTGTAAACCTTCGATGGCCGCATCCACGCTGGATAAATCCCCGTGCACCTGCGGAATTACTATCGGCGTGGCCGCCACTTCGTCGGCTATCCACAAGCTGCGCTCGGTCAGGCTGAGCAGATAATCGGCCCCGGCCCGGCCGCCGGCCAGCAAATCGGCGTCTTCCAGCGAATCGATGCTGACCGTGAAACCCTCCTGTTTCAGGGTGCGTATGCTGTCGGTCAGATGCGGAAACGGCGTGCCGGGCAGGCAGCCGATGTCGATCACGTCGGCGCCGTTGGCCCGGTAATAATGGGCTCGTTCGACGATGGCCTCCACCGAGATAGTGGGGGCGTCGACGATTTCGGCAAAAATCTTGGTCCGGTAACGGCTTAAATCATAGTGATGTGCGCCCTTACCGAAATAAAGCGGCAGATCCTTGACTTCCTCCGGGCCGCGCTCGACCGGCACGCCGAGTTGTTGCGACAACGCGGCAATGTCGCCGCGGCAACGGCCGGGGATGACGATGCGGGTGGCGCCGTCGGTGTCCTGCAAACGCCGGCCTATCATCTCGGTGGTCATCAAGGCGGCGACTTTTACTCCCATTTCCTTGACCTTGTACAAAAAGTCCGGCTGCATGGCCGCCAGAATTTGCCGCAATTGTTTTTCGGCCAGTTTGCCGGTCAGAAATAAAATGCGTTCCGGTTCGGCGTTCATAAGCCCAAGTGCGCCAGGCGCCGGTCGACCGCGATTTTTAACTCGTCCACGCTTTCCACGACTTCGGTATAGGGAAAGGTTTTGATTTTTTCGGTGGCTTCCAAATCGATGGGGCGCGGATACACCATGACTTTTTTCTTGCCGGGCGCGGTAGTTTCCATTTCCGGCGCCACGTCGCACGGGTAGACGATACTGGGCACACGGCATTTGCCTGCTTGCGAATACAGATTGGTGACCAGCGAGTCGGCGATGCCCAATACGCATTTGGCGATGGTATTGGATGTGCTCGGCGCCATCACGAAGGTATGATAGCGGCCGGTGTAAAACCAGCCTACCGGCGGCGCGGAAGCCGCTTTATCCCGGTATATCGGCAGTCGGTCGCGGATGTCTTTCAGCTCAACGCCGTACATGCGCAGCACTTCTTCGCCGGCTTGGCTGAGGTATAAATCCACGTCGCTAAGGCTGAGCAGGTATTCGAGGCATTCTTCGATATAATGGCCGGAGCCTGTAATCGCCCAGGCGAGTCGTGGTGGTTTCATCGGCAAATTCAACGAGCAAACAGGTGGGCATTATACCCCAGCCGCCATGCCGGACTCGCTTCCTATGCTGTTTGGCGCAAGCCGATTTGCGCAATCGGTGGCGTTCGGCGGTTTGGATTGCGGGTAGTTTCAATTTCGCTGCTGCCGGTCTTGCGTGCCGGTTCGGAAAGTCGCTATGCAGATCAACAATATTCTCGCTTCTACTCCTGCTGCCGGCCAATCGGCCCAAGTCATGGTGTTTACCAGCGGCAAAGGCGGAGTCGGCAAAACCAGCGTCGCCGCCAATGTGGCGACGGCCATCGCCCGCCGCGGCGGGCGGGTCTGTTTGTTCGATGCCGATACCGGTTTGGCCAATATCAACATTCTGTTGGGATTGCGGCCGGAGTTTACCTTGGAGCAGGTGATCGACGGGCAAAAATCCATTCGCGACATCGTGGTTGAAACCCCGCAAGGCGTATCCGTGGTGCCGGGGGCCAGCGGCGTTGAGGCCTTGGCCAATCTCGACTCGGCCGGGTTAAATCGCTTGAGTGCGGCGATGGCGGAACTCGAGGCCGACTACGACTATTTTTTGATCGATACCGCCGCCGGCGTAGCGGACAACGTGCTGAAAATCATCCAGGCGGCGCCCTACACGTTTTTATTGATCACCCAAGAGCCGACCTCGCTGACCGACGCCTTTGCCTTGTTGAAATTATTGCACGGCCGCAGTTACCCGGGGCGGTTGCGGGTGATCGTCAACATGGCCGGCGATTACGCCCAAGCCACCGAAACCTTTCGCCGCTTTGCCGCGGCCGCGGAGAAATATCTGCAGTTGCAAGTGGAATACGGCGGCTTTGTGGCCGATGATGCCGAGGTCGCCAAATCGGTTCTCCGGCAAACGCCTATCGTCGAATCGTTGCCCAATGCGCCGGCCAGCCGCTGCTTATATGCCTTGGCCGATAACATCATGCGTTATCTGGGGGCGGAAGCCGGCGCATCCGGTTGGACGGATTATTGGCGAAGTTTGTTGGCCGAGGTCGAGCTTAGTCCTGCAGCCGCAGCGGTATCCGGCCCGGTGCCGGACGGCAGCGCGAGCGTGGCCGAGAGCCAAACGTTGGAGGCCTTGTGCCGCCGCGTGTTGGCGGCTTTCACAAATTACCGCGGCGACCAGCCGCAACTTCAAGGCTTTTTCGGCGATTTGCTGACGGCGTATGTCGATGCGCTTGGCGTATATCCGCCGGGATTCGAGGCAGTGTTGTTTCGCTGGCTGGAAGCGGAAGATTATGCCGGCTCCAAGTTGCAGGAATTAGTCGCTAATTTGGAAGTGCTGTACATGCTGCGCCATCAGCAGCCGCTGTTTAGTGTGGAAACTCACGCCGCACGCTTGGTTGCGGCGAGCCAAGGTGACGAAGCGCGTTTGCGCGGCTTGATCGGGCAATTGCGTAGCGCCTACCGGCAGGCCTTTAAAACCGAGGTATTCGACGCCAGGCAGGAACTTGTGGACGGCATCGCGCGCGACGACTTTCATGCCGAGGATTTCCAGCAGTTACTGGATGTCTTGTTGTCGGCTTATCGGCGGCGCTTCGGCCAACCGTATAAGGGGCAAAGCGAGCTGCTGCTGGAATTGACCGCCGAAAAACTGCAGGAAATCAACGCCGGCGAGCAAAATCTCAAGCGGCAAATCGACGGCTTGCAACAAAGTGCGGCCGAACTGCGGCAGCAGCGAGAAGCCTTGTTGGCCGCGTTGCAAACCGCGGCGGAGGCCAATCTTACTCCCGACCGGTTGACGAAGGACTGAGGCGATTGACTGCGAAAATATACTCATACTCGCCTGATAGGCGGCCGCTTTTACACTCGGTAGCCGCACAACAAACCGGTGCCGTTCGGGTGCAGTTATTCCCGGCAATCGACTAAGCGCTTTATTCGTTTAAATCGAAAATTTTGATGTGGGTCAGTTTGCTAAAAAAACCGCTGCCGGCGCGGGTGTGCAGCAAATGGTTGGCGACGTTTTCGAACACCGCGATGCTGCGGCTATCGACGGTATAAGTGGGTTTATTGTGCAGTTTTTGTTGTTCCGGCGGCAGGATATCGTGCGGCGATTTTAACGAGGTGTCCAGCGCCAGGCACCAGGTGCGGCCTTCGATGTGCGGTAGCTGGTGTTTGTGCTTCAGATGCGACATATTCATCACTACGTGCAAATCCGGGTCTTCCGGCGCTACTCCGGCCAAGGTATAAGCCAAAAAGCGCAGCTCGGGATTGTGCCAGTCCGGAGCCTGATTGGGCTCGGTACCGTACCAAGCAATGTCGGCAAGGTCGCGCAGCTCCAATTTGTCGCCACTCAGAAAGTTGCGGCGCATCAGCGAATGATGGCGTTTACGCAGTTGAATCATTTGTTGGACGAAGCGGACGATGTCGGTATTTTGCTGGCAATCGTTCCAGTCCAACCAGCTGAGGTCGTTATCTTGACAATAACCGTTGTTGTTGCCTTTCTGGCTGTTCAAGAACTCGTCCCCGGCCAATAACATCGGTACGCCGTGGCTCAGCAGCAATAGCGCGAAGGCGTTTTTAGCTTGTTTGCGGCGCAGGGCCAGGATGGCGCCATTTTGGGTCGGTCCTTCCGCGCCGCAGTTGTAACTGATGTTGTTGTTGCAGCCGTCGCGATTATGTTCGCCGTTGGCGTAATTGTGTTTATCGTTGTAGCTGAACAAATCGTGCAGGGTGAAGCCGTCGTGGCAGGTGATGAAGTTGATGCCGCTGATGGGCAGCCGGCCTTGATGTTGATACAAATCGCTGCTGCCGCAAATGCGGGTAGCCAGTTCGCTGACTACGCCCCCGTCGCCGCGTAAAAACCGGCGGACGGTATCCCGGTACATGCCGTTCCATTCCCCCCAGCGGTAACCCGGAAAGCTGCCGACTTGGTATAAACCGGATGCGTCCCAGGCCTCGGCGATCAATTTGGATTTGGCTAGTTGTTGCGACAGTTCTATGCCCCAGACTACCGGCGGATCTTGCATCACGTGGCCGTCTTCTCCGCGCGACAGCGCGCTGGCCAAATCGAAGCGAAAACCGTCTACGTGCATTTCCCGCACCCAGTATTCCAGCGAACTGATGATGAAATTGCTGACCACCGGATGGTTGGCGTTCACCGTGTTGCCGCAACCTGTGTAGTCGAAGAAAATTCGCCTGTCGTGCTTATCGGTCAGATAAAAACTATTGCCGGTGATGCCTTTGAAATTGATGACCGGTCCTTCCGCGCCGGCCTCCGAGGTGTGGTTGAACACCACGTCCATGATTACGCCGATGCCGGCTTTGTGCAAAGCCTTGACCAAGTCCCGAAATTCGCGGATATGGCTGGCTTGCTCCGGCGTCACGCAATAGCCGGGGTGCGGACTGAAAAAACTGTGCGTGCTGTATCCCCAATAATTGTTCAAACCTAAATCGGCGGTATGCGGCGGTACGTCTTGGCGGTCGAAGGCCATGACAGGCAGTAACTCGACGTGGGTGATGCCCAAATCGCGCAGATAGGGTATTTTTTCGATCAAGCCGGCAAAGGTACCCGGGTGTTTGACTTGAGACGACTCGTGGCGGGTAAAACCGCCCACGTGCAGCTCGTAAACGATGGCTTTTTCGCTGCGAATCGCCAGCGGCGTGTCGCCTTCCCAGTCGTAATCGCTTTCATCCACCACGGCGGCCCGCATTGCGCGGCCACTGTTGTCGCCCGGCAGGCAGGCGGCGGCACGGTTCCACAACTTGTCGCTGACCGCCCTGGCCCAAGGGTCCAGCAGCAATTTGTCGCGGTCGAACCGCAAGCCGGCTTCCCGGGTGGCGCAAGGGCCGTCTATGCGCCAACCGTACCAAACGCCGGGGGGTAGTGCTTCTACGAACACATGCCAGGAAAAAAACGTGTGGTTTTTATGTCTATCGAGCGGGATGACTTGAAAAGGGGTTGCGCTATCGTCCTGCGCGAACAGTAACAGCTCTACCTGAGTGGCATAGCGGCTCATGATCGAGAAATTCACGCCTTCCGCACTGACTAAGGTGCCGTGAGGGTAAGGGCTGCCCGGTCGTAGATGGTATGTAGGGTGCATGGGTTGGGTAGGAAAACGATGGAATGCGGGGATTTTACTGCAAATCAGCGGCTAGGCCCTATCGGCATTTGGCTTTCCGTCCTGTCCGGGCATGGCTACGAGTAAGAATAGGCCTAGGTTTGCCGAGCTTGCCGGCTTTGATCGTCCGGTCTTGGAGAGGCCGAGTACGGGGGCATGAGACCGGCCGATGAACGCTCAATGTGCGGGAGCGATGTGTTGCCGCGATAGTGTTGGTGTCCGGGGGCGACAGCGGGTTTCACCTGTCTGCCCGTTCAAACCCGGTTCGGATTAAGGATGTTGACGATGAAAGTCATTGTGGGAGCGACGCCCTCGTCGCGACGAGGGCGTCGCTCCCACCGAAAAACTTTCATTTGCCGGGATGATGCCGCTTTTTCATGGGCGTTAGACTTATTCAACGCGTTCCACCGCTGTTCGGCCTACGAGCCGAACAGCGGTGCGCGGTCATGCCATTAGCCAGAAAAAACCGCCGGTTAAGACAACGAGTTGCGTGGCCACCCATTGGATTTTTTGCCGATTGGGCATGGATTCCCAGGCAAACCGGATGTTGAGTTTGCTTTGCTCGAAAAAACAGTGGCAGCGGTGGCGCCAGCGGTGCAGCATGCGCGGCAAGCGCCGCCAGAAACGGTAAGCCATGCCTGCTCCTACCATGCAATTAAAGTAAAACGTCAGCATTTGCGCAGTGGCTTTATTCAGCTCGAAGCTATGGATCAGCCATTCTTCCAACAAAAACGATTCGATTTCGTAAACCATATGCAAAATGATGGCGATGCCGTGCAGCAACTTGGCTTTCAGATCGAACATGACATCGGGTGAAACCAGTAGACCGATCAATACGATCATTATCGCAATGGTTTTTATCGACGGTTTTTTCATGCGGTTGTCCTCCGGCTCTCGGTGTGTCGTATAAGTTAACCGGGAATATCCTCGGTTGGATTTACTGAAGTTGGCCGATGACCGCTTGGTAATCGACATTGGCCTTGAATAAACCGGCGCCGGCCTCGGCGGCCATAAGCGCGGCGTCTCCGGCAGCGATTTCACGCAAGTTCACGAACAAGATCGTGGTTTCGCCCAAATCGAAACGGGTGCGTTCGCCGTCTTCCAGCATGCGGGCCGCCTGTTGTTGCTCGCGGCTGAGCTGTAGACGCTGGCGGGCGGCGTGCAAGGCCGACAATACATCTTTCACTTCCGCTGCGATCCGGTCTTCAGCGCCTTTGCGCTCCCAACGCAGTCGCCGCAAATTGGCCGAGGCGGTTTGCCCGCGGCCGGAAGCGACTCTTTGTTGTAACGGAATATCGACATTGAGACCGACGTAGAGTTCGTCCCGATTGAGCTTGTATTTACCGTCGCCGATGTCTTTGGCACCCAGCACCGATAGGTCGATGCCGGGCGCGCGCTGATTGTCTTGCAACTCCACTTCGGTTTCGCTCTGGCGGATTTGCAAGGCCAGACGTTTGAGTTCCGGCCGTTGCGATAACGCCGTGCCGAGCATGTCGTCGAAAACCTCGCTAATCGGCGGGGCTTGTTCGGGAAAACCGTTAGGTAAGCGTTCGCGGCCCGGCAATTGCGGTTGACCGTCCGCATCGCGCCAGTACAGCGATAATTGAATCGCGCTTTGCTCCAACAGCCGAGTGGCGGCGACCACGCGCTCGCGGCGCTCGATAATCGCCCGCTGATTGTCCAGCGCTTCGAATTCCGGAATGTCGCCGGCCGCCACTCGCTCCAGAATGCCCGCATTGCGTTGTTCGGCGATAGCCAGTAACTTTTCCGCGATGTGCAGGCGCTGTCCCGCCAGCACCCAGTCCCAGTAGCGGTGGCCGGCCATCCGGCGAATATCGATCAGGCTTTGATCGAATTCGTGGCTGGCAATTAGCTTGCCCAATTCCGCCTGTAACAGGCCTGCCCGGCGCCGGTCGATGTCGCGGTTGCGCCAGAGCGGCAGGTTGACGCCGATGCGGGCTTCGCCGTCGGTGGCGGTCAGGCTTTTGCCTTCGTAAACCGGATAATCGCCGCTACCGCGCCGCCATCCGCCGAAGAAGGTCGCGCCCAGGAACGGTGTCGCTTGTTCGAACCCGACGTCGACGTTGCGGTTCTCGTACAAGCCGACGACCGACCATTGGTTTTTAGATTTCAACAAGGTATCGAAGCCGCCTTCGGCTTCCAGCACCCGCCCCTCGGCGGCGTCTTTCAATTGCTCGGATGCCAACAGCCCTGGAAAGGCGCGCAAGGCCGCGGCTTGCACCTCGGCCAAGCTCAGTAGTGCGGGCGGGTCGGCCCGGCTGGTCGGGCAAACCAATAAGACGGCCATCAGCCATGATGTCAAGCGAACCTTCATAATCATTTATCCCGGGTTGCGTCGTTCTGTTTGGCGCCGTCTTTGATGGTTTGCCCGGCAGCGGGTTCCGGCAGCACCAACGGCGGAAAACCGTTGAATATCCGCCACAGCTCGTAACCCAGCGTGACTTGGCTTAGCAACACCCAGCCGTTGACCCGCACGCCTTGGCGCAGAAAACGCGGTTCAGGCCAGGGGATGTCGTCCGGATCGGCGATCACCAGGATGCGAAAGTGGCCTTTGCCGTCGTCGGTGGCATCGATCAGGGCGACGCGTCCGCCGAACGAGCCTACCGAAAATTCCGGCCATCCGCCGAATTGCACGGCCGGATAGCCCTCGAACTGCAGCCGGACGGGGCGGTCGGGCACGATCAGCGGTAAGTCGTTGCCGTCCATCCAAAGTTCTACCGCCCGCTGCTCGCTGTCCGGCACCAAAATCGCCAGGGGCTGTCCGGATTTGACCATTTCGGCGCCGGGATTCGCCAACAAGCGCAGTATGGTGCCGTCGCGCGGCGCGGTAATGCTTTGGGTTTGCTGGCGGGCCAGCCGGGTTTCCAATTTCAGCACGTCGGCACGGACATATTGCTGGTCTTCTACCGCCTTGTTCAAGTCTGACTCGGTCTTTTGGATAGACGCGGCGGTATCGGCGTCGAGTTTGCCCAGGTCGGCTTCCAGCGCCTTGATTTCGCTGCTTGCGGCTCGTAGCGCCGCATCGGCGCGCTCGCTGTCGGCTTGACGCTGTGCGCGTTCCAGTTGCGCCAATTCCAGGGTGCGGCGGGAAGCCAGGCCTTTGTTCTGCAAGTGCTGCTGGCGGTCGAGATTCAGGCCTGCGGTGTGGTGGGCGGCTGTGGCGGCGTCCACTGTTTGCTGAGCGGCTTTGCGGCGTTCGCGAGCCATGGCGATTCGCGCTTCAGCGGCGGCCAGTGCTTGCGGCCGCGCTTGTTGGGCCATGCGCAATTGCTGGCGCAAGGTTTCGACCCGGGCGTCGGTAGCCGCCTGTTTGGCTTGCAAGGCTGCATACTCGGCTTGAATGCGTTGCAATATCAAAGGATCGTTGTCGTTGAGTTCGGCGATGACCTCGCCTTTTTTCACTTGAGTTCCCTCCCGCACCCGCCAGTGGGCTATCCGGCCGTCGACCGGCGCGCCTATGAGTTGTTGGCGTTCGTTCGGCGAGTACGCCACCACCCGGCCGATGCCGCGCACGTTTTGCTGCCAGGGTGTCAGGGCGAGAAAAATCAGTAAACCGACAAACAGCCACGCCATGGAGCGGGCGACGCGTCGGGCAATGCCGGCGGTTTGCGCCTGTTGCAGGGTATCCAGTTCCAACCGGCTCATGACGCGGCTCCGTTGTCGGGTTGTGCGGGAAGCGCCATTACCCGGCCGTTACGAATCTCGATGCGGCGGCGGCAAAAATCCGCGACTGCAGGTTCTTGGCTGACGACGACCAGCGTCCACGGGGCCTGCTCGCTAGTCAGGCTATGCAATATGCCGGGCAGCGCGCGCCGGTCTATACAGTCCGGGACGCGGTCCAGCAATAACAGTTTCGGTTGGCGGCAAACGGCGCGGGCCAGCGTCAACCGTAGCGCTTGTTCCTGATTCAACGGCGCGCCGTTCGCGGCCAGCCGGGTATTCAGACCGTCGGGCAGCGAGAGCACGAAATCCAGTAGCTCAACGGTTGCAAGTGCCTTGCGGCATTGTTGGTTATCGGCATTCCAGCCCAATTTGAGGTTGTCCAGGATGCCGGCTTCGATGATTTCGGCCTCGCGTACCAGCGCGATCCGGTCGCGCAGCCGGAGTAAATTCAACTCCCGCAAATCGTGGCCGTCGATTTCGATGCGGCCGCTAAGCGGCGTGCGCAAGCCGAACAGGCAATCGAGCAGCGTGCCGCGTTCCGCACCAGTGCCTATAAGTAAATGTTCACCGGGCGTCAAGTGCAGGTCGATGTCGTCCAGGCGATCTAGTGTCGGTAGGCGGGCCACGCTTAGATGGTGTATGTCCACCCGGTACGGCTCGCTGATTTCAAGGATGGCTTCGTCGTTGCCGATTTCTTGCGGCAAGTCTTGTAAATGACCGATTTTGTCCAGGCTGGTCAGCAATTCGTAAAAGTTGTCCAAGGTCTTGCCGAGCCGGGTCAGGCCGTAAATCATGGCGCTGACCACCAGTTCGGCGGCGATCAATTGACCCAGGCTGAGTTGGCGCTCGATGACCATCCAGCCGCCCATGCCCAGTAATAAGGTATTGGCGACGGCATGCAGCGACAGGGCGGCAATGTTTTGCCGGTTAAGAATGCGAAAGTGGCGTTGGCAGGCGTTCAAATAGTCGGTTGCCAAGCGTTCGCTACGTTCGTGGAAAAAGCGCTCCCCGGCCGCGTTGCGAGTCAACAGCGGGTGAGTCGCTATGGTCTCCAGCCAGGCGGCCGCTTCGTATTTGGCTTTGGATTGTTCGATGGCGGTTTTGACCCCCTCCTTACCCAGCACGAATAAAATGAAAGCCAGCATGGCCACCATGAACAAATCGAAGGCCAGCAACATCGGGTGGTAAAACGCCAGCAAGATCATGCCTATCAGGGTTTGCAGCAGATAGCCCAGGGTTTCCAGCAGCATGACGGCGGCGGTCTTTTGCAGCGTGACGACGTCGAAAAAGCGGTTTGCCAATTCCGGCAAGTGTCGGCTATCGTGCAGTTCGAAGCGGGCGTGGGCCAATTGTTGCGCAGCCAAGCCAAAATGCCGCACGAACAAACGGCGCTGCAACATTTCCACAACGTAAAACTGCAAAGCCGCCAGACTGTTGCCGAGCAGCATCAGCACCAACAGGATCAGTGTCAATACCGCCAAAGGCTGCAGCAGGGCGCCGAAAGCAATGGTGTTGACCAAGGCTTGAACGGCTATCGGCGTCGCCAGCGACATCAAGCCTATGGCAATGCCGTATATGATCAAGGTATGTACGTCGTCGCGTTCGACGGCGATCAATTCGCGCAGGCGCTGAAGCGGGGACTGCGAGCTTGCCATTGTGAACTCCTTTGTGTGGGATGGTCAGCGATCGAAACTTTATATATGGGGACAAAACGGACGCTAATGTCCGGACGGGTAGGGCGGCGGTAGCCTGGCAGGGCGGTTTCCGGCTGTACCCGCAAGAGTGCGTTTAACAGGCTGTGTTGGTTGCTGCTGGCAGGGAATATCCATGGGCGCTTGGTCGGTTGCCGTTTCAGGTGATTGTAGCGAAAAATGCCTGGCCGCTCCGGCCGCCGGCGCTATACCGGGGCAGCAAATGGCACGTTGGCCTGGGACCGTGGCAGCGGCCTAGGGTTCCGCACGCTTCCGGTTGCCGGTTGCAATTCTGCCCTTGTCTTGCTTAAAGCGGCGACAACAGGTAGAGTTTTCTCCTACCTGCGGCGAGTGATATGAGTCTGTGCTGAACACTTTGAATCAGGAGATTTTCGCGCAACCTTTTAATTGTTTGGCCAATAATGCCGTTTTCGCCTACCCGTTCCCGCCCCCGGGCCGAGCTGTCCCAGCAGGAAATGCGTACCATTAGTCAAGCCATAGGTCGCGAGTTCGCACCGCGTTTTTTTCGGCGCCAGTTAGCGCCGGGGAGCGGTTGCAGTTTTTCGTCCCAAGAATTGCGCGACATCGGTTGCGAAATTAGCCGCGAATTTGCCCCGAACCGTCTCGTCCGTCCGCCCGGTCTGGTGTTGCTGGCCTTGTCGCCGCAGCGTTTGCATGCCTATTGGCAAGCTCCTCAACCCTTGTCGACGGCCATGCCGCAGAGCGCAGAGGCAGCGCAGGAACCGCTGACGCTCAGAGTATTCCCGCATGCCGCGGCAACGGCGGAAAATAGGCTCGAGTCGCCATGGCTTGATCTGGTCGTGGCTCGTAGCGGTTTCCACGCGGACATTCCGCTACCGGATGCCTGGCTGCGAAATGCGGTGAGCGAGTTTAGTGCGGTTCTGGGCGAGACAGCCGCCGACGGGGCTTTCAAACCGTTGCTGGTTTCCAATTCGGCCACGGCGCCGGCCCGGTATTGGGATTCGCTAACCGCATTGCCGCAGGTTTTTTCGCAGTTCATCCTGCCGAATTTGCCCGCAGCCAGTTCCGTTAGCGTCAAGGTATCCCCGGCCGAATCCCACTGAAAAAACAACGATGAATTCAGGTTTGCTTTGTTTCGTTTTGCACGCGCATTTACCCTTTGTGCACCATCCGGAATACGACAGTTTTTTCGAGGAAAACTGGCTGTTCGAAGCGATCACCGAATGTTATCTGCCGTTATTGGCGGTGCTGGACAGGCTGGAGCGGGATAAGGTCAAATGCCGTTTGACCGTGTCGTTGTCGCCGACGCTGACGGCCATGCTGGACAACGCTTTGTTGCGCCAGCGTTATTTAAGGCATTTGGAGCGCCTGATCGAATTGGCGGACAAGGAAGTCGAGCGCACGCGCGGGCAAGCCGAGTTTCACGCTCTGGCGCTAGCTTATCAACAAGGGTTTAGAACGGCCTGGGATAGCTATCGAAACCGCTACCAACAAGACCTATTGGCCGGCTTTCTGCACCATTTTCGTGGCGGACGCCTGGAGTTGATCACCTGCGCGGCGACCCACGGCTTGTTGCCGCTGCTGAACGTAGACCCCGTCGCGGTGCGTCAGCAAGTTTTCCTGGGCGTACACGCTTTTCAAAGCCGTTTCGGCGTCGCGCCTAAAGGTTTCTGGCTGCCGGAATGCGGTTATTATCCTGGCTTGGAGCAGGTGTTGCACGAAGCCGGCGTGGAGTATTTTTTCGTCGATAGCCATGGGCTTTTAGCCGCAAATCCTTGCCCCGGCAGCGGCGTTTACGCGCCGGTGGATTGCGGAAACGGGGTGCAGGCATTCGGCAGAGACCCGGATTGCTCCCGGCAGGTATGGAGTGCACAAACCGGCTATCCCGGGGATGCGAATTATAGGGAGTATTACCGCGACATCGGTTTCGATTTGCCACTGGACTATATCGGCCCGTATATTTTGGACGGAGCGACGCGTATCGACACGGGCATCAAATATTACGCGGTTAGCGAGGCCGGCGCTCAGAAACGGCCGTACCGGCCGGACGCGGCCAGCCGGCAAGCGCAACGGCACGCCGAGGATTTCACGCTCAAGCGGCAACGGCAGGCCGCGGCATTGCAGGCCGAAATGCCGACTGCGCCTATCATGGTGGCGCCCTACGATGCCGAGTTGTTCGGTCATTGGTGGTACGAAGGTCCGCAGTGGCTGGAAGCGGTTTTGCGCCTGGCGGCCGCGGAAGCTAGCGGCATAGAAACGGTCACCGGCGGCGATTATTTGGCGCGCTATCCGCACGCCTTTAAGGCCGTACCGGCCGCATCGACCTGGGGCGATCGGGGTTATTCGGAATATTGGCTGAACGACAGCAACGAGTGGATTTACCCCTTGTTGCACAAAGCCAGTGCCGACATGGCCAAGTTAGTTGGCGATTTGGCCCGGCTGCAAGTGAACGAACTGCAGCAGCGGGCCTTGAATCAGGCCTTGCGTTCGCTGCTGTTGGCACAGGCTTCGGATTGGCCGTTTATCATGAAATCCGGTACGACTGAAGACTACGCGCGTAAACGGGTTAGCGACCATTTGGCCCGCTTTAATTATTTGCACGATTGCTTACGCAAAAACCGGATAGACGAGCGTTATTTGAGCGCGCTGGAAATCATGGACGATATTTTTCCGACTATCGATTTTCGCGATTACCGGTCGGCCGATTGAACAGGAGTAAGCCATGGCAGCCATAGAATTGCTGGCGGTGGAAAATAGCTTAAGCCGAAGCAAGCAAGCCCAATATCAGGTGCTGCAGTTTTGGTTGGTCGTCGAAAACAGGGGTTACGATAAACAGGTCGAAGTGTACTGGGCCGGCCGGGACGGCGTCTGGCAAACCCTGTCGGCCGCTTATCAGGCGCGGCGCGGCGACGGGCGCGAATATTGGCTGGCGCGGGTCAGTATCAGCAACCGCTCCGGATTAGCCTTGCCGGGTGCCGTCAATTTCGCCTTGCGGCTTCGCTACGACGGTGGCGAAATCTGGGACAACAACGGCGGATGGAACTATCACGCGCCGGCACGTAGCGGCGTGGCATTGGCAGCCGGCTTGGCCGTACAAAACCTGGCGATCAAACAGCGCTTGGAGGCCGGACAACACTATTTGCAGATCAAAGTCGCCACCCGCCCGGCCCAGGCCGCCGACAAAGTGGTGATTCACTGGAGCGACGACAATTGGCGCACCAGTCGACAAACCGCCTGCCGGCGCAACCGGCGGGCCAAGCAACATAGCGCGCAGATCTGGACGGCACGCTTGCCGGTGGAGCAGGCGTTCGCGCTGGAGTACTGCCTGTGTTACCGCAGCAAGCTCGGCGAAGTTTGGGACAACAACCACGGCAAAAATTATCGGCTCAGCCGCGAGCCGCTACGGGTTTTAATCTTGAATCTGCATTGCTATCAGGAAGACAGGCAGGACGTCAAACTCAGCCAAATCGCCAAAGCCATAGACGAACAAGCCGTGGACGTGGTGTGTTTTCAGGAAGTGGCCGAACATTGGAATCACGGCCACGGCGATTGGGCCTCCAACTCCGCCAACATCATCAACCGGCGTTTACGGCGGCCCATGCATATCCACACCGATTGGTCGCACTTGGGCTTCGACAAATACCGCGAAGGGGTGGCGATTTTAAGCCGCTATCCCTTTCGGCAGGCCCGGTCCCGCTACGTGTCCGATAGTCAAGACCCTTACAGCATCCATGCGCGCAAAGTGGTGATGGCGCAACTGGATATTCCGTATATGGGCGTCGTCAATGTGTATTCCGCCCATTTGAGCTGGTGGGAAGACGGCTTTCAACACCAATTCGAGCGCCTGTGCGCCTGGGCCGATAGCCAGTTGGGCGGCGAGGTCAAAACCACCTTGTTATGCGGCGATTTCAACGTTGCCGCGGGTTCTGCGGGTTATCGCCTGGTGGTGGACGGCCGCCGCTACGAAGACCAGTATTTGGCGGCCAATCAAATCGGCTTGTTCGAAAAAATATTCCGGGTCAACGACGCGCATTGGCAGCATTTATTGGCCGATGATTACCGTATCGACTACATCTTCATGAACAAATCCGGCGACTTGAGGGTGACGTCGGCTCGGGTATTGTTTACCGATTGGGATTACGGCCGAGTGTCCGACCATTGCGGCTATTTGATGAGTTTCGAACCGAAGTGACCGTGTAGGCAAGCTAAATCGGCACGGTTAACCGGCCTTATCAATACGACGCGGCCCGGCTGCGGAGCACTCACCTGTCGGGTACGCCGATCTTCACAACGCCTTGGATTAGCGGGTGGCCAAATTGACGGTCAACGGCCCTCGGATGCGTCTACGACGCAGCCGAAGAAGAGATAACAGTGTGGGGTGTAATTTTGAAAGACCTGATCCCTATGTGCGAGCGGTCGGCATCGTCTCAGATGTAGGGTACGCGGTTACCCTACATGGCTAAGGGGTTTATCTGGAATCCGAACCCTAACAAGGATCTGATTTGATAGGCAAGGTCGGTCGAGGCAAACACCGTAGGGCGGATAAGCGGAGCGCCATCCGCCATTTGAAAACATTTCAACCACCCAATTCACCTACCTCGAAAGCTTCGGAAATATCGCCAGTCCATTCCAAGGGATAAATGCCGGCAGCGACCAAGCGATGAAAACTGGAATAAGGCCAGTCTTTGACCGTGCGCACCCAACCGTGCTTTACCGGATTGTAATGAATATAATCCATGTGAGCCGCATAATCGGCGTCATCGATAATGGTGTGCTCCCAAAAACGCCGTTGCCAAATGCCGCGTTCGTGACGTTTGATTCTGATTTGGGAGCGATATTCGATTTTTGGGAGTGCTTTTGAAAAAGCTTTTTTGATAGCTCGCCATCGATTGGAGTATTGATCATCACCAGATGGCAATGTCCAAATGGCGTGCATGTGATCCGGCAAAACAACCCAGGCGTCGATATGAAAGGGCTGTTGTTGCCGAGTTGCGCGGACCGCTTCCCGTAATTCGGCAATATGCTCGATCAACAATGCCGATTTTCGCTCAAGCAAATTAACCGTGAAAAAATAAGTCCCGCCCGGAATGCGATTGCGTCGATAGTTTGGCATGGAACAAGTTTATTTCATTCGGCGGATGACGCAAGCTTATCCGCCCTACGGCCCTGAAAAACCGATTTATTCAACAACGCCACCCAACGTTAATCCGCCGTACGGCCCCCTTAACTACATATTTTTATGAATATTATCAAGTATCTTAAAAATATCACTGTTAGGATTTATATCTTTTTTAGCTTGATGCCAATTATTATTGGTATCCATAAAGTTTACAACAACCAATCTTGCATCCGTTATAAAATTAAAACTCAACTTTTCAGAATGAAAAAGGTATGACGGCGCGTATGTGTTGAAATCAGAACGCCATTCATTAACATTATTAACATGCCATTTATACAAAACCTGATAAACCACATCTGTATCATCAATTTTTTTCTCAAAAACTGATGTCCCGTTTTCATAAAAAACGAAATCGAACTCATTAGGAAAATGAACTCTTTCAATTGTTATATCCTTAGAGCAACCAAGTAATGTAAGGAAAAAAATAATTGATACTTTTAAGCTATTCACCAAAGTCACCATTGTTTAGTTTTTCCTTTATAGTATCAAAGGTATTGCTTGAATAATTCCGACAACTATTAAAGAATGGATTATAGTAATCTTTGTTTCCAAGTTGCTGCATCAACCATGATTTTATAGCGGCATCTTGAGTCGGTGTTGTTTTGATTATGTCCTGTACTTCTGTTGTCGGATCTCTATTGTCTTGATAAACCATGCCTTGTCCGTTTCCATCAGGAGTCGGGCCATCCGCAGATGATGCCGCTAATGATCCATCGTTTTCGTCTCCTGTTCGCCCAAATGATTGACCATATTGGCCATCAGGTGTATCAACTGATACTCTTTGATGCAGACCGCCTACTGCAGTTGTGTTCTCGTAGCTGACATCTAAACCCTTCGGATCTTTATACCGAATCGGGTTATTCCTAACATAGGTGTAAGTATTAACGCCCCCAGCCAACCCAATCGGATCGCTCTGGATATACCGGCCCAACGCAGGGTCGTAATTTCGGTGGACATTGTAATGCTTTCCGGTTTCCGTATCGTAATACTGCCCAGGGAAGCGCAGGTTAAAGGCCAAGTGGTTGCCGTCACCATCCGGGTCGTCGTTGGCCGCCGTTTCACCGAACGGTGCGCCTTGCCATTGCCAAATCAGGGTATTGCTGCTGGGGTCGGTGATTTTTCTCGGCGTACCCAGGTGGTCGGTATGGATGTAACCGGCTAAGGCAACACTGCCGTTGCTTTGCGATTTGAGTAGCGCGACCGGGATGTCGTCCAGCCAAATCGTTTCCGTTAACCGGCTTTCGCTATAATCGCCGATCAGGCGTCCGGCTTCGTCGTAGACGAATACCGAGGGGCCGTTCACCGTCAATTTGGCCACCCGCTGCTCTAAGGCGTTGTGAAGGTACACGCTGATCGGCGTACCCGACAGGTGAGCGCCCAGCAGCCGGCCGCTGTTGTCGTAGACAAACCCGAGCGATCCTTCGTTCAGCAAATGGCCGGCCGCGTCGTATTGGTAACTGCGGTTAACCGTGCCGGTCTGGCTGTCCAAGCGATGGTTGTTGGCGCCATAGCCGTATTGCGTCAGGCCCGATGGCTCGCTTTTACTCAGGCGGTTGCCGACGGCGTCGTAAGCAAAGGTTTGCTGGCCCCAATTACCCAAGGCGTCGGTGACGCGATCCATGTCGTCGTAACCGAAGGTTTGTACTTCGGCGCCGCTCGATGCGGATTCCAAGCGGTCGGCATCGTCCCAGGTCAAGTTAACCGCCGCCGTCGGCCCGCTGTCGTTAGCGGTTAGCCGGCCATCCAAGTCATAGCCTCGATACGCGGATTGGCCGTTGCTCCAGGTCCAGCTTTTAACCGGGCCGAAAGGCTCGTAACCGATATCTGTCAACAACGGTTGGCCGTTTAGCGACAAATCGCTAATCCGGTTGTTCGCATAGCCGTATCCGATGGTTTGCCCGGTCGGTGTGGTCATCGATGTCAAATGTCCATCGGCATCGTATGCGTAGGCGATCGATAGGGTTGAACTGCCTACCGTTTGCGTTTTATTGACGACGCGGCCATGAAGATCATATTGGTATTCGGTGGTGTTGGCGAAATCGGTAAGTTGGCACAGGCGGCCAATGCCATTGTTACAGTTATCCCAGATATAGGTTTTGTTCTGGTCGTCGCCGGCCTCGATCGACACTATGCGGTTTAAGGCATCGTAGGCGTAATTGACCGCCAACCCTCGGGCATCGGTACGGATTTTTAGATTGCCGGCTTCGTCGTAGGCGTAGCTTGTGGTCCCCCGGTCGGCCGAGACTTCTTGAATCACTTCGCCGAAGCCGTTTCGAGTATAGCTGGTGGTTTGATTCGACGGATCGGTCAGGCCGATCACACGGTTTTGTCCGTCGTAGCTATAGTGGGTCGTGCCGCCGAGCGGGTCCACGACGTCGGCCAGGCGGTTCAAGGCATCGTAGGTTTGGTGAATGCTGCGATTCAGCGGCTGTAAGTTCGCGGTGCGATTGCCTTCGGCATCGTATTCGTAATCGGTGACCCTACCCGCGCTGCTGCCTAAATCTTGCTGCAATCGGTTCAGAATGTCGTAGGCGCGCGAACGGGTACGAACCAACTGCTGACCGGGATCGAAGACATCTTCGCCGGTGCGATTGCCCATCGCGTCCAAGGTATAAGTGATTTTGTTGCCTTGACCATCCTCTACGCCGGTCAGCGCTGGCGGAAGACACCGGCCTGAATCGGGAAAGCCTGTATAAAGTCTTGTCCGGAAAGACTTAACCTAAATGGGATACTGTGCAGCGGATTATCAAAGCGCTGCATATGGGCGTTCACGGGCGGCATGACAGGCCGCTTGGGTGCGATCAGCGTTGCGTAATCGTGCGAATGTTTCGATTTCCGTTCCGTCAGAGACTGAAAGCGTGCGGTGAGATTGTTCAGCGCATGGTTTGTGGTATTTCTATCCATGACGGCGGCCTCGCTTCTTCAAGTTGCCGGGATTGCAGCCATGATTCAGAAGGTTGTGCGGGATAGGCATGGTTCCGGCTAAGGCCTGCTCCTGCGGAATCATATCGAACGGGCGATGGCACTATTTTCGCCAGGCGGGTTCGAAGCGCTTGTGAGTGAGATCCTACCCGCCTGGTGACGACGCCTCGGCGAATGCGCAAAGTAGTTTTATCCGCAACGTTGGCGGGCGATGGCTTCCAGCATTTCCGCGGGTCCCGGTTTGCCGAATAAATAGCCTTGGTAGGCGTCGCAGCCTAATTCCGCCAGGGCGTTGAATTGGGTTAGGGTTTCCACCCCTTCGGCAATCACCTGCAGGCGCAGGCTGTTGCCCATGCCGATGATGGCGCTGACGATGGCGTAATCGTCTTGATCGGCCGGGATGTCGCGCACGAAGCTTTGATCGATTTTTATTTGATCCAGGGGCAGGCGTTTTAAATTGGTCAAGGACGAATAGCCGGTGCCGAAATCGTCCATCGAAAAACTGACGCCCAGCGCTTTGATTTTATGCATGGTGCTGATGGCCGATTCTATGTTGCCCAATACCGCGCTTTCGGTTAATTCCAGTTTCAACAAGGTCGGGTTGGCCCCCGTTTGCTCCAGAATGTCCTTGACCATTTGTTCCAAACCCGGATCGAGCAGTTGCCGGGCGCTGATGTTGACGGCCAGAACCAATTGGCGGGTGGCGGGGTCTTGCGACCAGGCCACCAGCTGCCGGCAGGCGGTAGTCAGTATCCAATGGCCTATGGCCAGGATGATGGTGCTGTTTTCCGCGATTGGAATGAATAGGGCCGGGGATATGAGCGCTTGTTGGGGCGGTTGCCAGCGTATCAGCGCTTCGGCGCCCAGCAGTTTGCCGTCGCTGGCGACTTGGGGTTGGTAAAACAGGAGTAAGTGCCCGTCCCGCAAGGCCAAACGCAGTCCGGATTCGATGCGGGTGCGGGTCAGCAGGGTTTCCTGCATCGACATTTCGAAGAAACGGAAATTGTCTCGCCCGGATTGTTTGGCTTGATACAGCGCCAGTTCCGCTTGTTTCAGCAATTTTTCCGGCGACTGAGAATCGTGATCGTGAAACAAGGTGATGCCTATACTGGCGGTAATCTGCAATTCCAGGCCGTCTATCCACAAGGGCTGGTTGATGGCGTCGCGCATTTTACCGACGACGGAATCGCAGGCGGCGGCCGCCGTGAGCAAATCGCTGCCGGGTTCGTCCAACAGCACCAGGAATTCGTCCCCTCCCGGCCGCGAGACACTGTCGCCGCCCCTCAGTTGCTGTTGGATGCGTTTGCCGATGTCGATCAATAAGTTATCGCCGGTTTCGTGGCCGTGGCTGTCGTTGATGTCGTGGAAGCGGTCCAGGTCTATCAGCAACAAGGCGCCGTAACCGCCGCTACGATGAGCGCCCAACAAGGCTTGATGCAGCCTGTCGAAGAATAGCCGCCGGTTCGGTAAGCCGGTCAGGTGATCGTACATGGCCAGTTCCAGGATTTTCCGTTGCGCCACCCGGGGTTCGCTAATGCTGGATAAGCTGGCTACGTAGTGGGAGATTCGGCCGTTGCGGTCGTTCACGGAGGAGATGGACAACCACAACATGTCGATCGCTCCGTCTTTGCTACGGCTGCGCACTTCGCCCTCCCAGCGCCCTTCGTGACGCAAGGATTGCAAGATGACGCGATTCAGGTTCTCGTCGATGTGGCCGTTTTGCAGGGTCAAGGGATGTTTGCCTATGGTTTCCGCGCTAGCCAGGCCGGTAATGGTCGAAAACGCCTGATTGACTTGCAAGATGGTGCCGGTTGCGTCGGTGACCACCATACCGTCTTGCGACTCGAATGCAACCGCGGCGATACGCAGTTGCCGTTCGGCCGATTTGGCTTCCGATATGTCCTGAGCATGGCCGTGCCAGAGTATGCCGCCGTCGGCTATACGGTGCGGACGGGCATGGCATTCGATCCAGCGCTCGCCGCGTATCGGATGGTGCATGCGCCACTGCGTGCTCAGCGGCGTTAAGCCTTGCGCGGAAACTTGCATGGCGCTCAGAAAAGCCGTTGCGTCGTCCGGATGGATCTGGGCCAGCAAGCCGGCGGCGTCGTTTTGCACTTGTTCCGGTGTCATACCGAACAGGTCTTCGATGGCCGAACTTGCGAACGGTAGGCTGAGTTGGCCGTCTTGTCGGCGTTGCATCGAAAAAATCAGGCCGGGTACGGTTGCCGCGACGGTGGCCAGTTGGTCCACCAGTTCCAGGCGTTCGCGCAGCAAATCGTTGCGCTCTTTAACCCGCAGCAGATTGCCTATGCGTATGCTGAGTTCGTCTCGGTCCACCGGCCGGTGCAGGTAGTCGTCCGCACCGGCGGCCAAGGCTTGCAGGCAAGCGGCCCGGTCGGCGCTGGCGGTTAGCATGATGATGGGAATGTCCGCGGTAGTCGGATCGGCTTTTAATATTCTGACAATGTCGATGCCGGTCATGTCCGGCAGTATGATGTCCAGCAGCAACAGATCGGGCGCCCAGCTGCGGCATAGCTGCAACGCGGCGTTACCGTTAGCGGCGCCGCGGCAGTCGTGGCCGGCGGTTTTGACGAACATCTCCAGGATTTTGATGTTGCGGGGGTCGTCGTCCACCAATAGCAGGCGTTTCGGCGGACCGGACAGTTTATACATGGCTATACCTTCTGTTTACAGCTGTTGCGCCCTGATACCGAACACTTGATTGCGGCCGTTCAATTTCGCTTTGTACAACGCGGCGTCGGCTCTTTTCAGCAGGGATTCCGCGGTGTCGCCGGGGCGGTAAGTGGTGACGCCGAGGCTTACCGTCACGGTATGGTTGCTGATGGCTTGCAAGCTGTTGTGCGCCATCTCGCACCTTACGCGTTCGGCAATTTGCAACAGCTGGTCGTGATGGGTGTTGGGCATGATCAAGCAGAATTCTTCTCCGCCGTAACGCGCCAGATAGTCGGACGCGCGTAATTGCCGTTGCACTAATTTGGCGATATGTTTCAGCACTTGGTCGCCGACCACATGGCCGTATTGGTCGTTTACGTATTTGAAATGATCGATGTCCAGCATTGCCACGCCCAGCGACTTACCGGGATAGCGGCTCAATTCGCCGGTGCGGTGCGCGAGGTCGGCGTCCAAGTAACGGCGATTCAGCGCGCCGGTCAAGGCGTCGGTAATCGTGTCTATGCAAAGCCTTTCGTATTCGCGTTTGATTTGCTGCAAGGTTTCGGCGCGGCGCAAGGCGGCCTTGCTACGCGCGACCAATTCGTCGCTGTTGACCGGTTTGCTTAAATAATCGTCGGCGCCTTGCGCTAGACAATCGAGTTTTTGTTGCGGTTCGCAGTCCGCAGCGATTTCCAGAATCGGAATGTCTTGCAAGCCGGGCGTCCGTTTTAAAGAGCGTAGCAATTGCAGGTTGCTATTTTCCGGCAAGTCCAGGCCGAGTATGATCAAGCCCGGTAGAATTTGCGTCAAAACTTCCCAAAGCTCCGCTTCGCTTTCCGCTATGAACACGTAAAAACCGGCTTGCTCCAAGACCCCGGTCAATAGTTTGGCCAGGGCAGGGTCGTTTTCGGCGAGCAGTATGCTGTCCATGTCCGGAAAGTCGTTTTCGGCCGGTAGTTTCAATAAGCGGCGGCCGACCTCGGTGCGGGTGCGCAGTTCGCGGTGCATATTGGCCAGCCGGCTCATGGAACGTACCCTAATCCGCAATTCGTCGACGTGCACCGGTTTGCTTAAGAATTCGTCGGCACCCGCCTCCAAACCCTTGGTACGGTTTTCGCTGCCGTCCAACGCGGTCAGCAATATCACCGGGATATCGCGGGTCGATTCGTCGGCTTTCAGGCGGCGGGTTACTTCGAAGCCGTCCAAATCGGGCATCATCACGTCCAATAAAATCACGTCCGGTAATTTTGACTTGGCGATGTACAGGGCTTCTTCCCCACCCCGGGCTTCGTAAAGCAGGTAGTTTTCGCGCTGCAACAGGTTGCGGATTAATTTGAGGTTAATCTGCTCATCGTCGACGATGAGTAAGGACGACTCGTTCATGTCGGCTGCAACATGCGTTGAATTTGGCCGAGCAATTCTTTGTAGCGTATCGGTTTGCTGGTGTAGTCTTCGCAGCCGGACGCCAAGATGCGTTCGCGGTCTCCTTCCATGGCCAGGGCGCTGACCGCGATGATAGGGATTTTAGCGGTGCGAAAATCCGCTTTTAACAAGCGAATCGCGGTTAAGCCGTCCATACCCGGCATTTGGATGTCCATCAAGATCAAATCCGGTTCGGCTTCCCGTATCATCGCAATGCCGGTTTCGGCATTTTCGGCGCTTAATACCCGGTATCCGGCCGTTTCCAACACGTCGGTGAGCAGCTTGCGGCTCGGAGCGTGGTCTTCGATCACGGCAATGCTGCTCATGGACGGTCTCCATATAAAGCACGTTTGATCAAGTCGTGTAGATAATGATTGGATAAGCGGCCTTTTTCGGCGATAGCGGTTACCTTGTCTTGCAACTCTATGTGTTCTTGGGCGCTCAGGCGTCTGGCCGAAATAATCAATACCGGAATGCGGTTGGTAGCGCTGTCTTCTTTTAGCGACGCCAATACTTCGAAGCCGGTTAGATCAGGCATGATCAGATCCAATAGCACTATGTCCGGCTTTTCGCTTTTCGCCAGGGCTAGGCCTTCGCTGCCGCTGAATGCCGTGACCAGTTCGAATTCGCCGCCGCTCAGAAAGCTGGTGATGATTTTGACCGCTTTCGGGTCGTCGTCGATGATCAGCAGCCGGGGTTTGTGATGCTGTTGCCGGTTGGGGGCGAAGCGCGAGACGGTTTCCAGCAATTCGGCGCGGCCGATGGGCTTGCGCAGGACCGCGTCGGCGGCCAGTACCGGCGAGTTTGCTTGCGGGTTGGCTATCGCCGAAACCACGATGACCGGAATGTGTTGCCATTGCGGCCGGGCTGCTTTGGCGTCCAGGAACGCGTAACCGTCCATTTCCGGCATCAATAAATCCAGGACGATCAGGTCCGGTTCGCTGGAAGCCAGATCTTCGAGCGCCAGCCGGCCGTTGTTGGCGATTCTGACTTGGTAACCGGCGTCTTCCAGATAAATGCGCAGTAGCTCCGCGTGCTGCAGATTGTCCTCGACGACCAGCAGTTTGGCCTGATAGCCGCCCGTATCGTGCGCAAGCCGGGTTTTACGTAGCGGCTGCACCATGGATTGTTCGACCAAACGCATGAAGTCGGCCAAATTGAACGAACTTTTTTCCATCCAAATCACTTGGCTGCGTTCCAGATTACGGCGTTCCTGATCGCCCAGTTGCATAGCGGTCAGCACGATGATCGGTATCGATGCGGTGGCCGGCTCCTGACGCAAGGCGGCTATGACTTCGAAGCCGCTGATTTCCGGCATCATCAGGTCGACGATCATTAAATCCGGCGGGGACGATTTGGCCGATTCGATGGCGGCGCGGCCGCCGTTGACCGTGGTGACGCGGAAACCGGCCTGGGTTAAACGCGTGCCGATAAAATCCAGCGCCCGCTGATCGTCGTCGACCACCAATATGTAGGGCTTGGTATGTAGATCGTTTTTGGGCAGGGCCCTGACGACCGCTTCCAACAGCCATTCCCGGCGCAAGGGTTTTTCCAGCACGTCGATGGCGCCCAAGTGCACGCCTTTATCGGCTTCGGCCGCGACCGAAATTACCGGGATAGCCCTAAGTTCCGGTTGGTGGCGCATCAGTTTCAACACCTCCCAACCGTCGATGTCGGGCAGGCGGATATTCAGAATGACTAAGGAAGGCAGCAATTCCGCCGCAAGGCTCAAGCCTTGCCGGCCGGTGGTGGCGCGCAGGACGTGATGGCCGGCCGCCGTCAGTTCGGCGGTAATGATGTCGGCGACCCCGTCTTGCGCTTCTATCAGCAAGATACAGGTTGCCGGCGGCAAGGCCTGAGCTACGGCGGATACGACGACTGCGGAATCCGCTTCGCCGGCCGGTTTTTCGCCGGCGTCCGTTACCGGGTGAACGGGTAAGCACACGCTGAAACAACTGCCCACACCCAATTGGCTGTTGACCGATACCGTGCCGCCGTGCAGTTCGGCCAAGCGTTTGACCATGGCCAAGCCCAAGCCGGTGCCTTCTTGTTTTCTCGCCAGGCCGCCGTCCAATTGTTCGAACGGCCGAAACAGCCGGGCTTGGTCTTTTTCCGCAATACCGATGCCGGTGTCGGAAACGTCTATGCGCAGTTTGTGTTCGTCGAGTCTGGCCGCCAGTTGTACTTGGCCGTTTTCCGGCGTGAATTTGACTGCGTTGGATAGCAGGTTGTAAACGATTTGCCGCAATTTGCGCCCGTCCGCCCGGACGATGCCGATCTCGCCGGCAAATTCCAGATTCAATTTGATCGAACGGGCGTTGGCCTTTTCCTTGACGATGGACATGCAGTTACGCAAGGCTTCTTCTACGTTGACCGGTTCGAGCGCCAATTCCATGCGGCCTTCTTCGATCTTCGACAAATCCAGAATATCGTTGATCAACGATAGAAGATGGCTGGCGCTGTCCAGAATTTCGCCAACGTAGTCGTGTTGCTTGGGATTCAACGGGCCCAGCAGTTCGTCGCGCAGTACTTCCGAAAAACCGATTACCGCATTCAGCGGCGTGCGCAATTCGTGCGACATATTGGCCAGAAATTCGCGCTTCAGTTGATTGGTATGTTCCAGCTCGGCGTTCTTGTGTGTGATTTCCTGGGTACGCAGCTTCAGCTGCTCGGCCATGGCTTTCAACTCTTCGTATTGGCGCAAGTTTTGTAAGGCTGCGCCGAGTTCGGTGGCGATGCGTTGGTTGAATTCCCGGTCGGAAGCCGACACCTGATTGGCTGCGGCCAATACCAGTACGCCCAGGCAGCGTTCTTGATAGCTGATAGGACAGGCCAGTACGGCGACAGGGTTGATCACCAACAAGCCGGTTTCTATGCGTAGCGGCATTTGATCGGCGGATTCTATGGTCAACATGCGTCGCTCGTTAAACGCTTGGCCGACCAGGCCTTCGCCGGGGTTGATCTCCTGGGCCAAATCGTCCGGTGCGCAGTAGCTAGCCTGGCATTGCAGGGTACCGTGCCAGTCGTCGAACAAATACAAGGCCGAAGTCGGGTACTTGCCGGAGTTGCCGAGTATGGTCAAGGTTTCTTGCAGCAAATTGCGCCGGTCCCGGCTGCGGCTCATGGTGCCGAGGATTTCGCCGTGCAGATGTTCATAGGCCGCCATGGCCACCGAGGCGGCGTTTTGTTCCGCCAGTTTGCGTGCGGTGGCGTTGCGCTTGATCGCAACGTAATGGGTAATCGTGCCTTCGCTGCGTACCGGAGTGATGCTTTGATCTTCCGGATAGAGACTGCCGTCCTTGCGGCGGTTGACCATTTCGCCGCGCCATTCCTGGCCGTTGGCGATGGTTTCCCACAGTTTGCGGTACACGGCGTCCGGGGTTACGCCGGATTTGAGGATGCGCACGTTGTTGCCGAGCGCGTCGGCTTCCGTATAGCCGGTCAGACGGGTGAAAGAGGAATTGATCCAGACGATCACGCCTTGCGCATCGGTCAGCACTACCGCGTCGTCCGCGGCTTCCAGGCCGGCGTGCAATAGCTTTAGATCGTTCAGTTGCCGATGTTGTACGGTGAGATCGCGAATGATGCCGACAAATTCGATATGCAGGTGATCGGCTTCTTCGAAGCGCATTTCCGTTACTGCCAAGGACATGGGAAAGACGCTGCCATTTTTGCGTTTACCCTGCACTTCCCGGCCTATGCCGATGATCTTTTTCTCGCCGCTATGCAAATAGTTGGAAAGATAGCCGTCGTGCGCCGAACGATAGGGTTCCGGCATCAGCATGCTGACGTTTTGGCCGACGATTTCTTCGGCTAAATAACCGAACATGCGTTCGGTGGCGGCGTTCGCGGTTTGTATGATGCCGCAATCGTCTATCGTGATGATCGCATCCAATACCGTTTCCAGTACCGATACCAGATATTTGCTGTCGTGCATTTTCACGGATATGCCCTCAAGGATAGGGTGCGAGCGCGCTGTTGCGGTCCGCGCAACGGTTGCCGCCGGATTCGCCGCAGAGTAGCCATGCAAGTCAGCAAGGCCATGAAATCGAATCACACGGAACACCGGCCGTGGACTGGCGTTCCAGTTGCTGCGCCGATAATTTTAGCACCTGTGCCGAAGCTGACATAAACATACTGTTTTAGTAGGATATGTCAATTGTTTGTCTGTTACCGCCCGCAAGACATAAAGCTTGCCGATGTGTAGCCTTTATGGGCTGCTGATGCGGCAGGTATCCGGGTTGCATGGACTACCTTGCTATTTTCGCCGTCCTGCACTGAGTTGTGATAAGCTGCCGCAAGACTTTCACATTAGGTTAATCCTTCTGCTAGTGCCTTTTCGGCCTGCATGTCTCTTCTCTCGAAGTGTTGTGCCCGTTCGATTAGAACCCTCCGCCGCATCACTGCTCACCATGAGAAGACGCCAATCATGCCATCCTATCAAGTTAGATATCAGACCGTTACCGTAGCCGGTAACGAGTATAAAATCCGTTCGCTGCTTGATCTGCAGCAGTTTTCAGACCCTGCCGGAGACGCTCAGCGTATGGGCATTTCCTCAGCCGGATGGCCGCTGTTCGGGCAAATTTGGCCTTCGGCGCTAGTATTGGCTAGGGCCATGCACGACTTCGATTTGGATGGTAAGCGCATTCTGGAAATTGGTGCCGGACTGGCATTGTCCAGTTTGGTGATTCACCGCCGCGCCGGCGATATCACCGTCAGTGACTGGCATCCGTTGAGCAGTGCATTCTTAAACGAAAACCTGGTTTTGAATCGAATGACGCCTTTACCTTATCAAACCGGTAATTGGGCCGGCGATAACCCTGAGCTGGGCTGGTTTGATCTGATCATCGGCAGCGACGTGCTCTACGAACCGCAACACCCCGGTTTGTTGGCACGCTTTATCGACAAGCACGCCGCGGAGGACGCGCAAGTGATCATCGTGGACCCTGACCGCGGCAACCGGGTTGCCTTCTGCCGGGAAATGAGCGCGCTGGGTTATCAAAATAGCTGGCGCCGGGCGGATCGCCGGTTGGAAAACGGCGACCCCTACAAAGGTCGATTTCTGATCTTCAACCGGCCTTCGGCCGCGGTTGCCGCATGACCGGCCGCGACAATCCCTTGTGGTTGCGATGCTGGCAGGAGGAAAACACCGGCGATTTTCATCAAGCCAGCGTCAACCGTTTTCTCCCAAGGTATTGGCCTAGTCTGGACTGTGCGGCCGGCAGCCGGGTATTCGTACCGATGTGCGGAAAAAGTTTGGACATGATCTGGCTGGCACAGCAAGGACATTCGGTCATAGGGGTGGAGTTGAGCCCAATCGCTGTGCGGGATTTTTTTCGGGAAAACCAATTGCAGCCCACCCGCCGTAAACTCGGCCGATTCACCTTATGGCAGGGCGGCAAACTCGGTATATTGTGCGGCGATTATTTTGCCCTGACCGCTGCTGTTTTAGGTCCGGTGAACATCGTTTACGATCGCGCCGCCTTGACTGCGCTGCCGCCAGACTTGCGCAAACGTTATGTGGCGCATTTGTTCAAGATTGTCTCTCCCGGCGCTCAAATCTTGCTGTTGACCACAGAATATGCCGAGGCGAATGAACCCTTAAGCCAAATCTTCGGGATTGACGAAGAAATTGACGCCCTTTACGCGGCCGATTTCGATGTTAAATTGACCTGTATGGAAAGCGTTTTCGAATCCGACCCGCGCTTGCCTGAGCAAATGCCGACCCGTGCGGAAGACAAAGTGTACCGGCTATCGGCGAAGCGCGGCGGCAAACAAGGATAGTGACTTTCCAGCCGGCGCTTGCGGTGAGTGCGGTTTTGCCCGCCGGCGCGGCGATGATCGGACTATCGCTGCGGCGCAAAGCTTTTTCGCGCACTCAAAATCGAATGTATTCGTCAACCTCCCGGCCGCAACCGATACGGGGATTGAGCAAAACCATGCAACTCCTTTTACTTGCGCAGCTATAGTTTCCGCTTGTAGGCATTCTTACGTTATGGTCAATGAAATGTTTTTCCCCCGATGGACGCTAGCGGGATAAGGTTTATGCGGTTACGTACTCGTTGCGACCTTTGTTTTGAAGTCGATCTGCCCACGCCGATCATACTCATGCTGCGGCCACGCAGCGGCTGGAATCAATGGATTGAGAGAGAGTCCTTTGTCATTGAACCGGGCATCCAGCTGTTTGAGTATATCGATGCATACGGAAATTTATGTCAGCGTCTGATAGCTCCGGCGGGTACGCTCTCGATTCATACCGACGCGGATATTCGAACCTCCGAGCAAATCGACATCGCACCCGGCGCACCGTTTGCTGAAATTGGGTCGCTGCCCGATTCGGTATTGACTTATCTTTTGCCCTCGCGGTATTGCGAATCCGACCGCTTTATCGAGCTTGCGCGCGACATAGCGGCGGGAATGGCGCCCGGTTACGACCAGGTGGATGCGGTTAATCGGTGGTTGCGCGAGCACATTCGTTTCAATCAGGACACCGCTCAGCTGCAGCTATCGGCTATAGAGGTCAATCTGGCGGGACAGGGCGTTTGCCGCGACCTCGCGCATTTGGGGATCGCATTGTGCCGAGCGTTATGCATCCCGGCGCGCATGGTCGTGGGCTATTTGTACGGTTTGCACCCCATGGATTTTCATGCCTGGTTCGAGGCTTACGTCGGCGGGCGTTGGTATGCCTTCGATCCTACCCAGCCGACGCCGCGCGGGGGGCGAGTGATAGTCGCCTACGGCCATGATGCCGCCGACGTCGCCATTTTTACCCAATTCGGCTTACCGCTACGTCCTGCTCGCCTGTCCGTCAGCGTCGAACGCTTGCCGAATATTCAGGAATGACGGCGTGCAAAGACTGCGTATCCGGCATGTTACGGAATATGTATTTTGGGCCCCGGTCACGCTGAACAGTCACCGTCTGTTGCTTCGGCCGCGCGAGGGCCACGATGTGCGTATCGAATCTTCGAAATTGGAGATTAGTCCGACCTATTCCATCAAGTGGTATCGAGACGTGTTCGACAATTCCGTGGCTTTGATTCAATTTTCGCAGCCTACGAACAGGCTGCGAATTGTGAGCGAGGTTGTGATCCAACATTACGAAGACTCAGCGCTGAATATTAGCAAAACCGCTTATCCGCTGGTCAACCCGCGAAATTATGATCCGGCCGAGTTGATTGATCTTGCCGCCTACCAACAGCCTATTTTTAAACAAGAACAACCAGCCTTACAGAGTTGGTTGCGGGAAATCGGCTTCGAAATCGGCGATCTGAATATGCCGTATTTGCAGTCCATGCTCAATCACGTCATCAACAGTAAATTTCGCTACACCGTCCGAGAAGAGGCCGGGGTGCAATCGCCGCTGCTTACCCTCAATCTGGGAAGCGGGTCTTGTCGAGATTACGCCACCCTGTTTATCGAGGCTTGTCGCTGTCTGGGTCTGGCAAGCCGTTTCGTCAGCGGTTATCTGCACGCCCCCGCGACGGAAATAGGCAACGCTTCTACCCACGCTTGGGCGGAGGTGTATTTTCCCGGCTCAGGCTGGCAAGGTTTCGATCCGACTGTCGGTTACATGACCGGAAATAGCCACATCGCCGTCGCGGTGGCTCGTAATCCGGAAGCGGTACCGCCCATTTCGGGTAGCTACATCGGGCCCAGGAATCATTCCCCGAGTATGTTGGTGAATGTTCAAGTCAATTTATTGGCCGGTTAACCGGAATCTTCGATGTTCGCTCAGGGTAGCGGGCGGCCAGTGCCGGGGGTGGATGCCGGTCCGTCCATGAAGTCCCAATTCCGGCCATTTCATGCCGGAGCAGGGCGATGACTTTGAACGGAAGTCTCTTTAACTCGCTTGGTCAATTGTTCGGATAGCCGTCTTCGCTAGGATCGTATACCGCTCTAAACAGCGTCCAATGCACCCCGCCGATGCCGGCCCCGGTGAAGGTGAGGACGCCGACGCCTTTGTAAAATTCGTCGGCGCGCATCGTGTCCTGACCGAAGTAAAACGGTATCCATGCCTTGCCGGTTTGGTAGTACTTGGTATCGTTGGGCTGACCGAGGATTTCGTGGATCTGGCCTTGTGCCATGCCCAGGCGAATTTTCGCAAAGGCACTGTCGGGCGGAAAGTTACCCTCGATAAGCGATTCAGGCGGATTGCCTGTCCCTGCCGCCGATGCTTGCGGCGGCGTTTGGTTACGGGAGGCGCATCCGCCGGTTACCAGCAGTGCTGCGATTAGTGTTGCGAAGATAAGGGTTTTCATGGCAGCCTCTAACGGATTGGTTAAATCGGCCAGTATCTCACTGTTTGAGATGGCGTGACTTGTGCCAAAGATAGTAGGCCCAAACAACGATGGCAAGCTCTACGGCAAACGACCAGTGCAGCAGGAAATTGAGCCACCACGGCTTGTAGAGCGCCGGTACCGTGAAGAAAGCGAATGCTTTATTACCCCAAGGCGCGGTCCAGCGGATATCGCCTACTATCGTGTCGAAAAACATATGTGCAAAGCCGTTCAGTGAAAATATCGCCGCATAGGTGGCGATATGTTTAGAGGTAGAAAGGTAAAACCCGATAATAGAGCCGAGTAGCAACATAAGCCAAACCACCGGGTAGTGGGTGACGTAGCTATGGTGAGGGTGTTGTCGGTGGTCGACGAGGTAAAAATAGAACATGTCGAGGTCGGGTGCCAAGGCTCCGACGACACCGGACCAGAGAAATGCGGTTGCCGATATTCCAAGCGGCTCTGCATAGCGGACCAGCAGTTTCGCGATGACCTACCCTGCGGGCATGTGAGCAATGATCATCGGAGTATTCGCTCAAATAAAAGTCAGGATATATGATTGTCGAGGAAAAAGCGGCAAAAAGTAACCCGCCCCCATTTTTAGTACAAATTGAGAACCGAATATGATTCACCATTTATCGATTTCCGCCCATGAACCAGCCCGAGTAGCAGCCGTCGTTGCCGAATTGATCGGCGGCAAGGCTTACCCGTTTCCACCCGCGCATGGCAGTCACGTTGCGATCTGCGACGACGGCCATGCCACGCTGGTCGAGGTCTATCCGCTTGGTACCGTCATGGAACCCGGTTCGGGAGAGCAGGAGGTGCAGTTTCAAACCGATGGGGATCAGCCCGATTACGTGCCTACCCACGCCGCATTATCCGTGTCATTGGACGAAGCCGCTATCAAAGCGATTGCCGCGCGGGAAGGCTGGAGGGCGATCACTTGTGAGCGCGGCGGCATGTTTCAGGTGGTGGAGGTTTGGCTGGAAAACCGGGTATTGTTCGAATTGCTCACACCGGAGATGGCCCAAGCTTACTTGCGCGCGGTAACGACCAGCAATTGGGAAGGATTTGTGGCGCAGAAAGGCGTGAATTGAATTTGAAAAATAGGGGGCTTGCCTCCCGCTCCGGCGCACCCGCAACGAATTGGAGTTTCTCGGGTTTCGCTTCCGGGGCAACCATGCGTTACACCACGTTAAGTATCGCATCAAACAACTCACCGAGCGCTCGCGGGGCGTTAGCCTGGCTTACCGCTACCGCGAACTGCGCCGCTAAATCGTGGGTTGGATGAATTACTTGGTGTTATCGGAATATTAGATTAAGTCAAGCCGGTCCTGTCGAGCAGTCCATAACTTCGCCGTACAGTGCTGCAAGGCCATAGAATACGAACAGCAGTGAGCAGATTCGGAAAAAGGCCCCCCTCCTGCTAAGCATTACAAATCCCGCCGCATCTCCAACCTTGCACTAAACTTCAGCGCAATTTCCCCCATTTCAGGAGGCAGAGCATGGCCGAAACACAAGGCGTTATTCCGTTACGAGCGTTGCGCGCGGGCGCTGTCGGCGAGCTGCCGTCCGCATTTCCCAGCGGGGTAACGATTAGCCGCAGCACTTATGTGTTGACCTTCGTCGAGTCCATCGAGCGCATAGAAAACGGGCCTATTTGCGGGCGGGAAACGGTCGATTGCTGGGTGTTGGACAACGGCGTGTTGCGGGTCAAGGCGATTGCGCTGGGCGGCAATTTGGTGTCCATCGAAAAAGAAGGCCAAGAATATATCTGGCAAAACCAAGCCGGGGCGACGTATTACGGCGCCGGTTCCAACGCGTTTCCGTTGACCCGCGGCTTGATTTTGCACGGCGGCATCCGGGTGGCGGCGGTGACTGCGGAGCACGGACTGTATTACGACAGCGATTGGGACGTGGAATTCGTGGCCGACCAAGCCGGTTCCAACATCGTGCTGAGTATTCGCGATTCGGCGGAGAACCGGGCGTTGCTGTGTGATACCTTGAGTCGCGGCCAGTTTTCGGCGCCGGGTTCCGATTTGCCGATGAGTAAGTATCCGGTGACCGATGCCTTATTCGTGTTCGAGATCGGCCTGCGTCCGGGCGAGGATTTCGTGCGTTTGCGCGCCGGTTTAATCAATAGCCGCGACAGCGAGGTGACCGGTGAGATTTGGCTGCCGCAGACCTATCCGGTCAACGCCGACGGGCAAGTGATTTCCCATCAGCACAAACGCCGCTGCAAGGATTTGTGGGTGTATCAGGGCATGGTGAAAGACAACTTTCTGGCGCAGGACATGCGTTTGGACCCGGATCGGGATTTACCGGCTTATCGCGGCAAAAACGGCTTCGTGTTGGGCTGTCCGCCGACGCCGGCCAATTGGAACGACGCCGATTTGAACAAGCCGCTGGCTTGGCCGACCGGGAGTGGCGGCATTTTGTACGACTATCCGCGCCGGGACGGCGATTACCATGCGTTGAGTTACGGCGACGGCAGAGGCATTGCCTACCTGACGCTATCCGATGCCGGTCGGCCGCACTACACCAAGATGTGGTCCTGGGGTAACCCCGCGTTGTTTAACCGGCAACAGGCTTTGGCGCAGAATCCGCCGTTGGCAGCCGGCCGGCCGAAAACCGAGTATTACGAACCGTGGGGTAGCGCATTCAATACCGGTTTTTTCGAAACCGGCACGTTCCCGCCAGGCGAAAGCGCGTGGCAGGCTTTTATCCTGCCTATCGAGTCCGGTTTGGACAGCGGCAAGAGCCAGCAGCAATTGCTGGAGGCAGTCAATCAACGGGTGGCGCC
The DNA here is from genome assembly GCF_008632455.1 of Methylomonas rhizoryzae. NCBI lineage: Bacteria > Pseudomonadati > Pseudomonadota > Gammaproteobacteria > Methylococcales > Methylococcaceae > Methylomonas > Methylomonas rhizoryzae. The sequence goes on along the minus strand of NZ_CP043929.1, from coordinate 3,944,108 downwards.
GATCGTTTCCCAGTTGGGCTAATTCTCGCCAATCGGCAAAGCACATCAGCCGCACGTTCCGGAAAGTTAGTTGAAGTGGTGGGCGCACTGCATATGGCGCCCACCTGAGGACGGACTTTAAACCGCTTCGATCAAGCTCGCATCGTAATCGGTCGGGGCTTCGTAACCGAGCAAGTTAAGTACGGTGGCAGCCAGGTTGGATAAACCGACGGCGGCCAAATCGTCGCGCAGTTTATAACCGGGGTTTTCCTCGCCGGAAATCAGCACGAAGGGCACCGGATTCAAGGTATGCGAGGTTTTGGCTTTGGCGCGGCCTTCGCCGTTGCGGATGACGTTGCCTTTTTTGTCCAGCTCGTACATTTCGTCGGCGTTGCCGTGGTCGGCGGTAATGATCGCCGTGCCTTGGGCTTGCAGGATCGCCGGGATTAGACGAGCCAGCTGAATGTCCAGGCTTTGCATCGCGGTGACGGCGGCTTCGAAGTTGCCGGTGTGGCCGACCATGTCGCCGTTGGCGTAGTTGACCCGTAGATATTGGTAGTTGCCGCTGCGCACCGCGGCTATCAGGGCGTCGGTGATTTCCGCGCATTTCATCCACGGCCTTTGCTCGAACGGTACCACGTCGCTGGGGATTTCCACATAGGTTTCCAGCGCTTCGTCGAATTTGCCGGTGCGGTTGCCGTTCCAGAAATAGGTGACGTGGCCGTATTTTTGGGTTTCGCTGATCGCGTATTGCGACACGCCGTTTTTGGCCAGATATTCGCCCAGGGTGCGGTCTATGGCCGGTGGCTCCACCAGAAAACGCGGCGGCAGTTTGGTGTCGCCGTCGTATTGCATCATGCCGGCGTAGGTCACGTTAGGCAGCGGGCCGCGCTCGAATGCGGAAAATTCCTGTTCGGTGAAGGCGCGGGAGATTTCGATAGCCCGGTCGCCGCGGAAATTGAAAAACACCACCGCATCGCCGTCGACGATGGGGCCTAGCGGCTGGCCGCCTTGGGCGATGACGAAGCCGGGCAGGTCTTGGTCGATGACGTTCAATTCGTTGCGGTAGGTTTGGACCGCTTCGTGCGCGCTGGCGAATTGCCGGCCTTCGCCGCGGACGTGGATGTCCCAGCCGCGTTTGACCATGCTCCAATCGGCTTCGTAGCGGTCCATGGTGATGCTCATACGGCCGCCGCCGGAGGCGATAGCCACGTCGAAATCGGCGCTACGCAATTCGCTTAGATAGACTTCAAACGGATCGACGTAATCCAGCGCCGAGGTTTCGCCGACGTCGCGGCCGTCCAGCAAAATGTGCAAGCGCACTTTACCGACGCCTTCTTGCTTGGCGCGTTCCAGCATGGCTTTCAGGTGGTCGATGTGAGAATGCACGTTGCCGTCTGAAAACAGGCCGATGAAGTGCAAGCTGCCGCCTTGCTTGGCAGCCGCGACGACTTCGTGCCAGGCGTGGCCTTGCCACAAGTGGCCGCTGGCAATAGATTCGGCGACCAATTTGGCGCCTTGGGCAAATACCCGGCCGGCGCCGATGGCGTTGTGGCCGACTTCGCTATTGCCCATGTCTTCGTCGCTGGGCATCCCGACTGCCGTACCGTGCGCGCGCAGGCTGGTCATGGGGTAGCTGGCCATTAGCCGGTCCAGAGTGGGCGTGCGGGCGGCTTTGATCGCGTCGCCGTCTTCGCGCGGCGAAATGCCGACGCCGTCCAGAACGATGGTGACGACCGGGCCGGGGGCAGGCGTGAAACGGGAGGATTTTTCTAATTTCATGGTGATGTTTGCGTCGATGGATAGTGTGAATGCGCCGGAGCGCGGCGTTTGGTGCGTATTTTACCAGTTGTGGACAGGTCTCTGAAGCGGTGCGGCTTACTTGCTAGGGATGAAAAGGGTGGGATGATTTAAGGGGCCGGTGTCGGCAACAAATCCAGCGTTCCGCTCGCGGTATGCGTGCGGCGCACGGTTAGCCGGCCGCTTGGAATCGGGCCGATTACGGTTGCCTCCGAGTTCAATGCCTTGCTCGCTTTTCTGATAGAGTAATGAGGGCGTAACGGAAATTCGGCTATACCGAGCAATCTCGAGATCGATAATTCATGAATATTCAGTCAAACGAAAAAAAATTATTTGTTTTAGATACTAACGTGCTGATGCACGACCCTACTTCGATCTTTCGTTTTCAAGAACATAATTTATTCATCCCTATGGTGGTGCTGGAGGAATTGGACCACGCCAAGAAAGGGTTGTCGGATGTCTCGCGCAACGTGCGGCAAGCGAGTCGTTTTCTGGACGAACTGATTCGAGATGCCGATCGGCATAGTATTAACGAAGGTTTGCCTCTGTCTCGGATAGAGCACGGTCTGGCAAACGAGGTTGACCAGTCCGGGCGTTTGTATTTTCAAACCCGGCAATTGACGCATTTGTTGCCTGACGATTTACCCGGACAAATAGCCGATAATTCGATTTTAAGCGTGGTATTGGCTTTAACTAAAGAATATCCGGACGTCAAAGTCATTTTGGTGTCCAAAGATATCAACATGCGGATTAAAGCCGCCGCCTTACAAATTACGGCGGAAGATTATCACAACGATCAAACGATCGAAGACATAGACTTGCTTTATAGCGGCTCTTTGGCCTTGGACGCCAATTTTTGGGAGGAATGCGGCAATCGAATGGAATCTTGGCAGGAAAACAACAATACCTTTTATCGCATCCATAGCCCTCTGGTTGCTGAATGGTATCCCAACCAATTTCTGTATCTCGACGATGAATCGGGATTCGAAGCGATTGTTAAATCCCGCAACGGGGAAAGCGCGGTATTACAACTTGCCAACGATTATCGGAACAAGCATCACAGCGTCTGGGGAGTGATTGCTAAAAACAGGGAACAAAATTTCGCCTTAAACGCGCTGCTGGATAGAAATGTCGATTTTGTTACGTTGTTGGGCTCGGCCGGTACCGGCAAAACCCTGCTGGCACTGGCGGCCGGTTTGGCTCTGACGATGGAGAGAAAAGAATATTATGAAATTATAATGACGCGCGAAACCGTACCGTTGGGAGAAGACATCGGGTTTTTACCCGGTTCGGAAGAAGAAAAAATGGCGCCCTGGATGGGGGCGTTGATGGATAACTTGGAGTTGTTGGGTAGCCGTTCCGGCGCCAATGAATGGGAGCAGAACGCGAGCCACAACATGGTTATGAATCGGGTGAAGATACGCTCGCTGAACTTTATGCGCGGACGCACCTTTTTAAATCGTTTTTTGATTATCGACGAAGCCCAGAATTTGACGCCAAAGCAAATGAAGACCTTGATTACGCGGGCGGGGCCGGGGTCGAAAATCATCTGTATCGGCAATTTGGCGCAAATCGACACGCCCTATTTGACGGCAACCAGCTCGGGACTGACTTATGTGGTTGATAGGTTTAAAGGCTGGGAAAACAGTGCGCATATCACCCTAAAGCGGGGAGAGCGCTCGCGGCTTGCGGACTATGCTTCCGATCATTTGTAATTAAACGCCTAGCGTATTGTGCGCATGACCGGCTCTGGGCCACGCGGTTAACACGGCTTTAACCAGCGTGGCTAACGGGATGGCAAAAAATACCCCCCAAAATCCCCATAGGCCGCCGAAAAATAATATCGCGATGATGATAGCGATAGGGTGTAAGTTGACTGCTTCCGAAAACAGCAAGGGCACCAGGACGACGCCGTCAATCGCTTGAATCAACGAATAGGCAATCAATACGTACATGAATTCATCGCCGTTGTTACTACCCCATTGCACGTAAGCCACTCCCAGCACGGGCAAGGTGACCAAGGTTGCGCCGACATAAGGAATGATGACCGACGCTCCCATCAGCACGGCCAACAACATTGCATAATTCAGATTCAGCATGGCGAAGGTCAAATAACTGGCCGCCCATAAGATGAATACTTCTAAGAGCTTGCCTCTGACGTAATTGGCGATTTGCAAATCGACTTCTTGCCACACCGTGATGGTCAGCGACATATCGCTAGGTAAATATTGAGACAACCATTTGATTAATATGTGTTTATCTTTTAAAAAAAAGAACACCATCATCGGCACCAGAAATAAATAAATCGCGGCGGCTAATAAACCGGCGAAAGACTGGGCCGAGCCTGAAAGGATGTTTTGGCCGTATTTCAACAAATCTTGTTGTACGACGAACATGATTTCTCGTATTCGCGCTTGGGAGATGAATTCCGGATATACCTCCGGTAATCTGAGAATCTCAGTCTGAGCGCTATAGACCATCTCCGGTATGCGTTGTACCAGTTGCACCGTTTGTTCCGATACGACCGGAACCAGCACAAAAAGTACGAAACCCAATACGGTAAGAAAGCTACAAAACACGGCGTGTACCGAAATCAGATGGGGTAAGCCCAGCTTCTCGGTCTTGACGACCAAGCCATCCAGTAAGTACGCGATGACAATCGACGCAAACACCGGCATTAAAAGGCCGGAAAGGCCGTAAATCAGCAATGAGCCTACGACTAGGCTGATTGCTAAGGCAACGACTTGGGAATTGGGTAGAAAGCGATGGAAAAAATCTCTGACGAAATCCAGGTTGGAAAAATCGGTTTGCTTACTCATCGCATTGTGCAGCGGTCGATTAGGCAAGTGAGTGGGAGGAGCGGACCCATTCAGGAGAACGTTGGTTTTAGTTAAGACAAGGTAAACAGTTTATCGAAGTTGGCGATTTCGAGTATTTTTTTTACTTCGGCATGAGCGCCCTTGATTTCCACAGTATTGCTTTGTGTGGCGCTTTTTTCCCTGAGAACTAATAGCATGCCTAGGGCGGAACTATCAAGATAATCAGTGAAAGACAAGTCTACCACGATCTTGGTGACGTCCGGCTTGACTAGATTGGTGGCTTCCCGCATTTGTTGGTGGACGCCGAAATCAAAACGTCCGCTTATTCGAATGGTCAAGGTTCCGAATTCCACTTTGGCTTCTATGCCCATATTAATGCCTCTTGAAATATCGAGTTGTCAGTTAGAAAAGGAGGGTGGAAAAGACGTATGCAGTCCGCACGAGTAGGGGCTGATCTTAAAGTTTAGCGATTATTGCGGGCTTTGAAAGTCAAAATAACTCGATTTCACCTTCGGCAACCGAGTTTTGGGTTACTACGGTATTCTGGGTGCTACGCCATTCTTGTTTCATGGCTTTCATCCGATCGGTGCCGTCATTCAGTTGTTTTTCCCATTCCGCGGGGTCGCTAGTTTTAAAAACGCTAATGCCGATCTCGATCTCGTCGGATAGCGCGCGTAAGTGTTGAAGATTTTGTTGCAGGCATTCAATGAGTTGTCGGGACATGTCTTCGAATTGCAAGCTTCTGACGGCATCGTTGACGCTCGATTCCACCTTTTCGGTTATCTCTGAAACCTCGGCCACACTCCGGGAAACCTTGTCGTTAATGACTGCAATGTCCGCCATCATTTTACCGATCTTGGCTTTCGAACTGATGGCGAGATTCATATCCTTAGAAGCCATTACTTCTATCATCGACTGTGCAAGGTGAATATTGTGTTTGGACGATACGACGACCGTTCTTATTTCCTCGCTAAATTTATCCGAATGTTTGGATAGGGTTCTGACTTCGTCAGCGACTACGGCGAATCCCCGGCCGGCTTCACCTGCACGTGCGGCTTCTATCGCGGCGTTTAAAGCCAACAAATTGGTTTGGTCCGCTATTTTTTGCACGTCTCCCAGTAGTTTTTCAATTAGTGACATATGACTGCCCACATCGTTGATGACCCCCACCATTTCCATGCTTTGTTTGCTGATTTGGAGGATGTGCTCGATAAAATAACCCAGCACAAGATCGGTTTCTTCCGTGAATTGTTGAAAAGTCATGGTAGCGTCGGATTCGGAATTCCCGCCTTCCAAATCCTTGAGCAGGGCGTGTACGATTTGCGACTGGCCGGACGTCAAGCGGTGCAACGTGTTAAAACTATTGCTCATAGTGGCCACGGCGTCGGCCACGATAAATTTCAATTTATGCAGTTCATCGAAGTAGACTTGCACTTGTTCATCGCTGCAAGACTTAAGTCCGTTTACGTAGCGGTCTATGACACGATGCAGGCGGCCGGACTCTTCGTTAGAGTCGTAGGTATGCAGTGGTTGTTGATGTTTATCCAGTTTCCAGATTTTGTAAATCCAAATACCGGCGATTACAGCGCTCGGCAACCAAACTCCAATGGTCGCAGGCAGAAGGATGGGGGAGGCGCTCAATAATAGCACTGTACAGACTAATGCGACTCCATGATTACGGAGAAATATTATCATAGAGTCATCCGTCAACTAATGCCATGATTTGATTGGCTATTTTGTCTAGGGAAAGCACATGGTGAGCGGCGCCGCGCTTGAAGGCTTCCCCCGGCATGCCCCAAACAACGCACGAGGCTTCGTCTTGAACTATGTTGATTGAGCCGGCTTGCCGCATTTGCAGCATCGCGTTGGCACCATCCGCTCCCATTCCGGTCAACATGACGCCGATTGCATTTTTACCGACGTTTTCAGCGACTGATTGAAACAACACTTCAACGGATGGCTTATGCCGATTAACCAATGGACCGTCGTCTAAACGGCAGATATAGCGTGCGCCGTCTCGCGCTACCTTTAAATGTTTATCTCCCGGTGCGATATAAACGTTTCCCGGAACTATAAGCTGGCCGTCGTAGGCAACGTGAGCGTTCAATAATCCGGCTTCGTCAACGTGCTTGGCAAAGGACGCACTGAAGGCAACAGGTAGGTGTTGAGTAACAACCATGGCCGGAGCATTAGCGGGCAATCTTTTTACCACTTGCTTCAGTGCTTCCGTGCCTCCTGTTGAAGAGCCGACCGCAACAATTTTGTTGGTAGTTCGAAAATGATTTTTGTAAATCGGGGTCGTGTTGTTGTCGTCCCGGTTTGTCACTTGGCTAGAGGAGTTGAATAGTTCCAATGCTTTTACTTTGGCTTTTGCCGCTATACGCACTTTTTCGATAATTTCATCCGCATAAACTTGCAGAGCCTGAGCGACGTCCGCTTTGGGCTTTGCGACAAAGTCTATCGCGCCTAGCCCAAGCGCTTCCAAGGTGACCTCTGCGCCTTGAGATGTCAGCGTAGAAATCATTACCACGGGCATGGGCCGAAGCCGAATCAAGTTGCGAAGAAATGTTAATCCATCCATTCTGGGCATTTCGACATCCAAGGTTAGCACGTCAGGATTCAACGCCTTTATTTTTTCTCGGGCAATTAAAGGATCGCTTGCGGTACCGACTACTTCGATGTCGTTGGTTTCGCTGAAAATTTTAGTGAGCATTTGCCGAATCAATGCGGAATCATCGATTATCAGCAACTTAATTTTATCCATGAAATTTCCTAGAACAATTCTATGTCGCTTTCAATTTCAATGTCTTTAATTTGAGAACCGTATTGTTTTTCCCGCATGATGATGGTTTCGTTATGTAGGTCTTTGATTTTTTTCATTCTAACCTTACCGGTTTTCGGAAAATAGTTTACTTTCCGAGGATAAATATCGCCTAGGTCATGCGATGCCAATTTTAGCGCCTCCATATCCACGTAATCCATAACGAAGGCAATATTCCGGGAGCCTACATCGCCTAAGGTGGCAATAATTTTGCCGCCGCCAAATAATTTGACTTCAAGGTTTTTTCGTTTGCCGCCGTTTTGTAAGATCGTATTGATTAAGTGCTCCATGGCATAGTTTCCGTAACGTAAAGCGGTACCAATAACCGACTCATCCCGGGATGCCAGCTTTGTTTTGCTCGTTTCGGGGAGCATAAAGTGATTCATGCCGCCAACACCGGAGACGCTGTCGCGAATACAGGCCGATACGCAGGAACCTAAAACGGTAGTAATCATTTCGTCTTCATAGGTGACATAATATTCACCCGGTAATAATTTAGCGGAAATGATTTGGTTTTCTTGATCCCAATATCTATTTATCTCGGAAAAGCCGGGAATGGCAGCCGGAGGTATGTCGTGCCGTTTATTCATAAGGCTTTTTGGTATATGGTTTTACCAATAAGGTGAAAAGGGGTGTCCAGCTGATGTAAAGATTCGGAGTGTCCGATAAACAAAGTGCCTCCGGCATTGAGCACGCCAGCGTAACGGTTGGCTAATTTTTCTTTAGTATCCTTGTCAAAATATATCAATACGTTTCGGCAAAAAATAAAATCAAAGCTGCCTTGTATGGGCCACTCTTTTATTAGATTTAATTGCTTAAAACTTATAATTTGTTTAAGTTCCTGTTTAACGCGAATTTTATTGTTTTGGGAGCCCGTTCCTCTTTGAAACCAGCGTTGTAGCCGCTTCTCTCCAATATTTTCAACCAGATCCATCGAATATATTCCTTCTGCCGCTGTCGCCAATACGTTGGTATCCAAGTCCGTGGCTAAAATCTTGATGCTCCAAGCTGGTGGCGTATTTTCCAATAATGTCATGGCTAGAGAATAAGGTTCTTCGCCGGTTGAGCATCCGGCCGACCATATTTTTATTTGTTGCCGATTTTGATTTCTTTTTAGTAAATTCGGTAAAAGCGGATTTATAATGTATTCAAAATGATGATTTTCTCTAAAGAACGAGGTCAAGTTGGTTGTTACCGCATTAATGAATTCAGTAAATTCATGCTCCGGATTGGACTCTAAATATTTGCAATATTCTTTAAAGTTTTTTAAGCCTAACAGGCGAACCCGCTTGGATAAGCGAGAGTAAAACATGTCGAATTTATCATTTGGTACTTGGATGCCGGAGTGCTCGTTAGATATTTTTCTAAGGTAGTCAAAGTCTTCCAGAGTATATTCAAACTCGCGGGGCTTTTCTTTTATATTTGCGCTCATAATATATATGGCTTTTTATAGTTCTTTCTGCATGATAATGTAATAAATTTATTTCGCATCAGGCCGCTATTGGCGTGTATTGCTACTTGTTATGGGGAGTAAGTAGTATATTAAGTTTATTTTACGCCGAATTTTTTAAAAAAATCCTGCGGCGGCGTGGTTAACGTCTAATATTTCGGCAAGCCCCAGCAAATGAGCGGCTGCAATAAACTGGTCTGAAGGAAAGTCGATCGAGATTTGCTTGTGAAGGGGGAGTGCCGTCCGTTTAGCGACTAGCAATAGCTGCAATGTGGCTGTATCGATGGAGATGACCGCAGATGCGTCTATATCGATTTTATTATTTTTATTTAAGGCAGCTAGCAGTTGCTCGTGTAGCAGATTAATGTTCTGAATGCTTGGCGCTTTTTCTAATGTAATTTGAGCGGTGCTCGCTGTGTCAGCGTTTTTATTTGGGGTTATTTCGATGTTATTTTCTGATGGTATGTTTTGAGGGAGATTTGCATTACATTCAGCTTCGGATAACTCGGTAGCGGTGATTAGACTATCCGACGCTAGAGTCTCAGCTTTGGTAGTTTTAAGGATTGATTCCGAGTCGACAAATGCATCGTTTTCTGCAATCAGATGATTTTTAGATTGTTCTGCATCCTTCATCCATGCTAATGGATCGTAACCGATTAAACTATGCTCATTTTGTTCGGACATCACATCACCCTCTCGTTAATAAAGTCGTTTGCTAGTGACGAAAAGTCTTTTGCCGACCGCCATCCGGGGCGATATTCGAAAATGGTTTTACCGAAGCTCGGGCTCTCGGCTAAAGACGCGGTCTCTCGAATCGGGGTTTTTAATATCTGATTGGGAAAATATTTTTGTATGGTTTCCAGTACGTCATGAGAAAGCCGCCTAGTTGGAATGTAGCGTGACATTACCAGTTTAATTTTGTAGTTTTTAGCTAAAGCGGCTTCGAATTTTTTAATTGTACCCATTAAATGCGATAAGCCCTGTAATGCCATATAGTCGCTGGTCATAGGTATTAGCAATTCTTCAGCCGCAAATAAAGCATTTGCTACCAAAATTCCAGACGAAGGTGGACAGTCGATAAATATAAAGTCCAGATCGTTGCAATTGGTCAGTGCGGTTTTTAACAAATCACCTCGGTGGCTGGTTCCGTCGGCAAGCTGTTCGATTTCTTGTAGTCTGGGGCCGGCCACGATCAAGTTTAAATTTTCGCGAACTAATAGCATTTGAATTTCTATCGAGCTCAGGCCAAGCAGAACTTGATCGATTCCAGATTGGGTACGGCTTGTTTGTCCCAGGGCTATTCCCAGATGACTTTGAGGATCGAGGTCTATTGTTAAAACGCGATAGCCCAATCTCGATAAAGCATGAGCGAGATTAACGCATGTGGTGGTTTTACCTGCTCCGCCTTTTTGATTAATAACGGCAACAATTCGCGCACTCATTTTCCGCTTAATACGTCCGGGATATTTGAAATTTCGACAAATTCGTCAGGATTAAGCAATTTGTCTACATCCAGCAACATCACCATATTTTTTCTACCCACATACATGCCGCGAATATAGCGAGTATTAATTTTGACTCCTAAATTAGGGGGAGATTTTACATCCTCCGGATGGATGTCCAATACATCGGAAACCGCATCGGCCACTATTCCCATTACCAGCTTGCCTGAGCTTTCCGTTTGAATACACATTACGATTACGACCGTGACCGGTGTATATTCTGCAGGCTCCATATTAAACCGGTCGCGAAGGTCGATAATCGGCACAATAGTGCCGCGTAAATTTAAGGCGCCCTTTACATATGATGGGGTGTTGGGAATTTTTCTGACTTTTTCCCAGCCGCGAATTTCTTGTACTTTGAGTATTTCTATCGCGTATGCGTCTCCCGCCAGTTCAAAAGTCAGGAATTGTTCGACTTGATTTTCAGGCTTGGCAGTGGAGCTCATTTTGTTTTCCCAATAATTCGGCATCAAATCTACGCTTGCTCTCAAAAGTCTTGCCAATCTTCATCGCCGGCCACACTTTTATAAGTTTTTTTAGGCGCTTGGGTTGACGACTTGCGTGTAGCCTCTACGACAGTACTTGGTCGAGCGGGTTGATGTGTTTTATGTGATTTCGGGCTGCTATGTTTAGAGGATACCGGGTGGTTGTCGAGTTTGAAAAATGATAATAGTTCGACCATGTTATTCGATAAGTCGCTCATCGATACGCTGGCTGCAGAGGCTTCTTCGGCTAATGCGGCATTTTGCTGAGTAATTTCATCCATTTGCGCCACCGCTTGATTGACTTGCGCGATGCCGGACGATTGCTGAGCGCTTGCCGCTGCTATTTGCGCCACGATGTCGCCGACTTTTTTAACGCTGGTGACGATTTCGTTTAACGAAGATCCGGTTTGATTGACAAACTCGCTACCCGCTCTGACTTTTTGGACGCTTGTTTGAATGAGCTCTTTACTCTCCCGCGCTGCCGTAGCACTTCGCTGGGCAAGGTTTCGTACTTCGGTGGCGACCACTGAAAAGCCGCGCCCTTGTTCGCCGGCTCTAGCGGCCTCGACGGAGGCGTTGAGTGCCAATAAATTGGTTTGGAAAGCGATTTCGTCGATCACGCCAATGATGTCCGCAATTTTGTTGCTGCTTTCGTTAATTTCCTGCATGGCGGTCATCGCGGCCGCCACCACGTTGCCGCCTTTTTCGGCCAGCTCCCGCGCATTACTGGCTACGGCGTTGGCTTGTTGAGCGTTTTCCGCGTTGTTTTTTACTGTGCTGGTCAGTTCTTCCATGCTGGCTGCGGTTTGCTCCAAGTTTGCCGCTTGCTGTTCGGCGCGTTGAGACAAGTTATTGTTGCCGCTGGCAATCTCCTGAGAGGAGTTGTTGATGAACGTCGCCGATTCGTTGACTTGCGTGACGATTTCGCTCAGCCTGTCTATCGTCGCGTTGATCGCATTTTTACAATCCAAGTAAATGCCTTCGTAATCGCCCAGTATTTTATGGGTCAAATCACCTTCCGAAACAAAGTTCATCACTTCGCCGACTTCCGAGAAGACTTGTTCCAAGGTTTGTTTGGTTAAGGTCTGTTCCGTTATATCCGCCGCGTATTTGACGACTTTAAACGGCTTGCCGTTCATGTCCATGATGGGGTTGTAAGAAGCCTGCAGCCACACCTCCCTACCGCCTTTGCCGAAGCGCTTGTATTCGCCGCTGTCGAATTCGCCGCGATTGAGTTTTTCCCAAAATTGCCGATACATCGGGCTGGCAGCTTCTTCCGGATCGGCAAACATTCTGTGATGTTTGCCCTTGATTTCGTCGAGGCTGTAACCCATCACGTTTAAAAACAAGTGGTTGGCATTGACTATCGTACCGTCCATGTTGAATTCGATGACGGCCTGCGATTTATGGATCGCGTTGATTTGTCCGGTATAGTCGGCATTGATGAGTTTGGTTTCGGTAACGTCTGTGGCGTACTTAACGACTTTAAACGGTTTGCCGTTCATGTCCATGATGGGGTTGTAAGAAGCTTGCAGCCACACCTCCCGGCCGCCTTTGCCAATACGCTTGTATTCGCCGCTGTCGAATTCGCCGCGATTAAGTTTTTCCCAAAATTGTTTATACGCCGGGCTGGATGCTTCTTCCTGAGAGGCAAATATGCTGTGATGTTTGCCCTTTATTTCGTCCAGACCATAGCCCATAGCCTTCAAGAATAAATCGTTAGCGGTAATAATGGTGCCGTCCATGTTGAACTCGATGACGGCCTGCGATTTTTTGATGGCTTCTATTTGCCCTAGGTAATCCGCGTTTCTAAGTTTGGCTTCGGTGATGTCGGTGGCGAATTTCACCACTTTAAACGGCCGGCCGTTAGTATCCATAATGGGGTTGTAAGTGGCTTGCAACCACACTTCTTTGCCGCTTTTGGTTATCCGTTTGTATTCACCCCTGTCGTATTCGCCTCGGTTCAGTTTTTCCCAAAACTGCTTGTATTCCAGGCTGTTTTGATATTCAGGTGTTGCAAATATACCGTGATGTTTGCCTTTAATTTCGTCCAATGTATATCCCATGGTTTTCAGAAATATATCATTGGCTTTTATTATGGTGCCGTCCAGGTTGAAATGGATTACGGCTTGGGATTTTTCTATCGCATCGATTTGGCCGAGGTAGTCGGTTTGCATCGCGCTCTGGTTGTGTCGATCATTAACAGAATTCGCTTGCTTGTTAAATAATGAGTTAAACATGTATTTCTCCCGACGTATTTTCGAATTCGTGGTTTTTTGCGTATCAGTGAATTGGGCTTTCGCTTGCAAGCCGGGCGTGGCCGGCTTGCATGGAGGTAAAATTAATTAACTGATAAATATTATTTAGCGGCAAAAGTTATAAATAAATGTGTAAGGTTTAATGCGAAGTAGCGGCTTTGACCGTATCGTCATCATCGTCTACGCCATCCAATCTCAGTAATTTATCTACATCAAGCAGCATAACCATGCGATTGTTCACGGATACCAGGCCGCTGATAAATTCGGTACTGACTTTAGTGCCGAAATTCGGAGCGCCTTGTATTAATTTCTTATTGACATCAATGACGTCCGACACAGTATCAACAACGATGCCCATAATCCGAGTTTTATCGCCGATATGGGCCTGAACGACTACGACAACGGTTAACGGCGTATATTCGCTTCGGCCGAGTTGGAAGCGTTCCCGTAAATCGATAATAGGCACAATCGAACCGCGTAAATTAACCACGCCTTTTTCGTAGCTGGGTACGTTGGGGATTCTCGATACCGGTTCCCAGCTACGAATTTCTTGCACGCGCAAAATATCGACGCAATATTCTTCTTTGCCTAGAGTAAAGCTTAAAAACTGCTCGCTATCTAATTGCAGCCTTTTTTCAGTTAATTCGCTTTCTTGTATTTGAGACATAAGCCGTTAGATTATTGATTTGCCAGTCGCACTAAGCCCGGTATGTCAAGTATCAGAGCCACCGAACCGTCGCCGAGTATGGTGGCGCCGGAAACGCCCTCGATTCGCCTGTAGTTCGCCTCTAATGACTTGATGACTACTTGTTGTTGCCCGAGAAGATCGTCCACAAACAAGCCGCAACGTTCGCCTTGACCTTCGACTACCACTAAAAGACCTTCCGTCAGTTTGGTGTGTTTCGCGGTAGGGACATTGAAAATCTCGTGCATCCGAATAATGGGCAGATATTGATCGCGCAATTTGAAGGTTTCGCCTTTGCCTACCACTCGGTTTACCCGCTCTTCTTTTATGTTCAGGGATTCGATGATGGCGCCTAGCGGTACGATATAGGTCTCGTTGCCGACCGCAACCGATTGACCGTCGAGTATCGCCAAGGTCAACGGTAGATGAATCGATATGGTTGTGCCGCGGCCTAATTCGGACACAATTTCGATATTGCCGCCCAGCGATTGAATGTTGCGGCGTACCACGTCCATGCCGACACCGCGGCCGGAAATATCGGTTAGTTTCTCTGCGGTAGAGAAGCCCGGCATGAATATCAGTTCGTAGGTTTGTTTATCCGTAAGAATGGTGTCCGGGTCGATGAGTCCTTTTTCGATTGCTTTGGTTCTGAGTTTTTCTTTATCGAGACCTTTGCCGTCGTCTTTGACTTCTATGACGATATTGCCGCCGCGATGATAGGCTTCCAGCGTCACCGTACCCACTTCCGGTTTGCCGGCGGCAATTCGAACCGAGGGCATTTCTATGCCGTGGTCCAAGCTGTTTCTAACCAGGTGCACTAAGGGGTCGCTGAGTAATTCGACAACCGTTTTATCGACTTCAGTATTTTCGCCAACCAATTTAAGCTCGACTTTTTTGCCGAGTTTGCTGCTAAGGTCGTGGGTGAGGCGTGGAAAACGGCTGAATACGAAGCTGATCGGCAGCATTCGTATATTCATCACGCTTTCTTGCAATTCCCGGGTATGGCGCTCCAGCTGGGAAAGGCCGTTTTTTAGCTGATCCAATTTATTGAGTTCGAAATGCTCACCGATTAGGCTGAGCATGGATTGGGTGATTACCAGCTCACCGACCATATTGATTAATGTGTCGATCTTACTGGTATCTACCCTAATGGAACTGGAACCTTTAGCAGCGGCTTTAGTTTCGTCTTTTTTGTTTTTGTTGGTCGGGTCTTGAATGTCGTTATTCGCAATCGAGGAAGAATCTTCGTCGGACGAAAAGGCGTTCGGCCCTTCTGTGTTATAAACCGCGCCACTGTAGTTGTTGTCTTCGTTGCTATAGCTGCGGCTATCCGCAAGGATGGAGGTTGTTACGTAATGGGCTTGTTTGGCGAAATCGCAATCTTCTTCCACCCAATCAAAAATTTCGTCAATATCGGCTGCGGGAACATTTCCTTTTAACGTGAGGCTCCAAGACAGATGGCATTCTTCCGGGTCAAGATCGAACAAGTCAGGCACGCCCTGTAAATCGGCTTTTACGCTTAACTCCCCTAGCGTAGCCAGTTCTCGAAACATTCTGATAGGCTCGTTGCCGGTTTTCAACATGTGGGCATGAGGGCTGAACGCGATGGTCCACTCGGATACGCAATCGGCAATGGCGGGGGGCAAGCTGGAAAGCTCAGCGGACGGCGATGGGACGAATGATTTTAAATCTGTCGATGTGCCGTCAGGTGAATTGTTCAATTCGTGGTCAAGCGCTTGCTGATGCATGTTTACGGTCAGCCGGTCGATGTCCTGGTTGCTTTGAATGCTCTGAAGCATCTCGCGCAGACAGTCGACCGAGCCTAGCAAGACGTTTACAGCTTGTTGCGTGACTTGGCGGCGCCCGTCGCGCATTTCATCCAACAAGGTTTCCATCACGTGAGTGAAATCGGATACGGCGGTAAACCCGAATGTGCCGCTACCGCCTTTAATCGAATGGGCCGCGCGAAAGATGTTATTGATTTCATCCACATCGACATCTCCCATGTCGAGGTTAAGCAAGCCTGATTCCATTGTGTCAAGTCCTTCGAAGCTCTCCTCGAAAAAGACTTGATGAAATTGCGCCATATCAATAGACATCGTCGCTACCCAGGTTGTGATGTTTGTGTGGACCGAAACGTTTTAGCCCAAAACCTTGTTGATGGTTTTCAATAATTGGTCAGGATTAAACGGTTTAACGATCCAACCGGTCGCGCCTGCTTCTTTACCTTGTTGTTTTTTATCCATTCCCGATTCTGTCGTTAACATTAGCATCGGGGTAAATTTGTAGTTGGGTAGGGCGCGTAATTCCTTAATCAGGGTGATACCGTCTTTATTCGGCATATTGACGTCGGTCACAATACAATCGAAAGCTTGGGACTTTGCCTTGGTTAGCGCGTCAACTCCGTCTACGGCTTCGACGACATTGTATCCGGCGCCTTTTAGCGTGAAAGTAACCATCTGCCTCATCGATGCTGAATCATCAACTGCAAGAATCGTTGCCACGATCAACTCCTAAATTTTGTTTAATGTTTTGAAAGAAAATATAGCAGGAAATTCTATACGCATAAGATGGGCCCGGGCGTATGCTTGGCGCGGTTTGTCTTGGAGAATGCGGGTTACATCACATTCGTGCCCGTCCGTGGGCCGGTAGAGCGTCGGGAAGTTAAATTACCAGCAGTCGCCGGCGGTCACACCGGTGTGCGCGGAGCTGATGCCTCTTTCTCCGGTTTCGCTTAAGGTCAGTGTGCCGCATTTGTCATTGGCTTGAGGGCCTGTTGTCGGTGCGGATTCAATCAAAAAGGTGGATGCAGTAGGTTCGCCGTCTGCAAGAGCAAATGTGTAGAAACCCGCCAAGTCGGTTCTACACTGCGTCGATGGCAAGGTTGCGTTGGCGTAACTCATATTGGTTGTGTAATAGCGTTCCATGTATTGGCCTAGCTCCAGTAAACACGAGCCTGCCGTGGTTCTGCGGGTTTTTCCGACGTGTTCCATATAGGAGGGATAGGCTATCGCCGCTAATATGCCGATTACCGCCACGGCAATCATTAATTCCAACAAGGTGAATCCTCGATTCGTCGAATTACTCGCCATGTTTGCTTGGTCTCCTCGATATCGTAAAAAGGTATTAAATTGCTGAGAGCAGTGTGTTGGCTCTTAGCCGATTTGCGTCAATCAAAAATTAGTTCGCGCCACGATATTCTGCCTTTATTAACGGTGACGTCCACGTTGACTTCGAGGTCTTTGATTTCGCCTTTGGAGCCGCCAACTACCAGCCTGTTTCCGACTAATACCGGTTCGCTGGGCATTCCTACGTCTAAATCGATTGAGCTGATCAGTATGTCGTTCAATTTGTCGTCCTCGAATTTATTTTTTCCGTTAACGTCGAAAATGCCGATGGTTAATCTCGCCCCGGTGTAAGGGTTGACGGCATTGACGTAACCGCTACCCCCGGACTTGCACGGATCGTCGTCAGGAATGATGGAGCTTGCGATTAGGGTAGGTTGGGCAAGCTTATAGACTTTGGACGAGGTCACTATCCGCTCGCCTTGGGCTGTCCCGGCGGCAAGGGTTAGATCCAGATACCAGCCGTTTTTGCCTATCATGTCGCCGTCTGTGGAGGCCGAAAGAGTGCGTACCGGATTGCCGTCGAAAGTTCCTTCCGCTACCACAGTCCGCTGTTTCAGGGTCGTGCGTCCGCTGATTTGCGCGTTTTGGTCTATCAGGCCGTACCAGGTTTGAATGTTCAGGTTTGCGGGATCGGCGCTGACAAAATAGCTGCCGGAGCCGAACCAAATAAAGCGTTTGCCGTAATTCGCATCGCTTTGCACGTCGTCCACCGCCACGGTTATTTGCGCGGTGATCGGTTGGGCCGTACCATTTTCGTCTTGAGCGACGAAAAACGGTGCCGGGGTAATGCCCGATTTGAACGCGACGTCCCAGGAGCCGGCACTGCTCGCCGATACGTCGAACTTCCAGACGTTGCCTTTAAGGTCGCCGGCATAAATGAAGTCGACGTCGCCGTCATTGTCGTTGTCGAATACGCCGGGTGAGGCTAGGCCATTGTCACCGGCGACCAGCGTATCGATTTTCTTGATGACGGCGCCGGTAGTTAGATTGAAGATGTATAACACCGCTTTGCCGTCGCTGCTGTTGTAGCCGTTGCCGACAATGAGCGCGGTAGTGCCGTCATTCATTTTGGCAATGACCGGGCGACCCAACATATAGCCCAGATCGGCATCCGTTGCGTCGAAATATTCCCAAAGAACGTTGCTGGCGGAAAACGAGGAAGGGCTGATTACCTCCAAGCCGAATAAACCCTTGCCGCCGTGACCTAAGGTGGAGATCAAATAATTATGGCTAGGCGTTTGGCTGGTGGACGACACCGCAATTTCGCCGTCTACAAAATAATCGTGCGGGTTGGAATCGCTGCCGTAATTAATTTGAGATAAATATTTAAGTTTGGGAAGTAGTATGCTGGGAATGTAGGCAAACAGTTCGACGCCGGTTTCGGCATCGAAGGCATGCAACATACCGTCGTTGGCGCCGACGAACACCGTCTCGGTGTCTTTAATGTAATAGGGCGACGAGTGCACGATGTCGCCTAAAACCGTAGACGTACGGTCCCGTAGCGTTCCGCTCTCACTCGAGTTCACCTCGTTCGACGAGTCGCCTCGCAGCCAATTGGTAACGTTTTCGCTGATTAATGCCGCCTGGTCGGTAGTGGTCAAGTTGGCCCACAAAAATTCTGTCGCCGTACCGCCCGTTTTGGTGAAAATCTTGCGGCCGGTATGGGTAGGGATTTTTTCTGCGGCATCCCAGTTGAATGTATCGCCCACCCCTGAGCCCGTACTGATCGGGAATGCTCGTAAGCTACCGGACCAAGTCGCCGTACTAAACAGCGATTGAAACACCTGTGTATCGGTAAGGATTGAGGTGCTGTTGGAGGTGACGTTACTGGCACTGGCAGTGCGGTCTATGATTTTATCGAAGGCTTTGCGCAACGATTCTTTGAGTTTTAACGGATTTTGGACGTAGAAATAGGTGTCCGGCGCGTTATCGCTATCGGCGTCCCATTCCAGTTTTAAATCCGGTAGTTTATTGTTGTTTAAGTCGGAAAACCCGCCCCATTTAGCGGCGTACCACAGAGGATCGTGCGGTACGAAACTGCCGCTGGATGTGTTTCCGGGGGTAAAGGTGCGGGTGTTGGTTAACGGCAATGCGCTGCTAGTATCGGGTGTGTCCAGCGCGTAGTTGACGTCCGATGCCGCGTCCGTGTCCGAGTCGCGCACGTCCAAATAGGTGCCGTCGGCGGTAGTGCCGGAGATAACGTAGCCCATGTGCTGAATGCAGCCGCCTGCCGCGTAGTCCGAGGTCAGTTTAACGTCCAATTTATTGCTGGACGTCACGCTGAGTTCGTATTCCACAATCGCATCCATGTCGTGGTCGGAGCCGTATTCCGAATCCTCGTAATTAATCCGGAATTTTGCGTAAGGCCGGCCGCTATTGACGCTGGAGTCCTGGTTGCTGCTGTTGGTATTTTTCAGTGATATGACATAGAAATCGACAATGGTGTTGGTCGGTCTAAAGTTGCTTTCAAGGATGCTGGCCGACAAACAGCCGCCGACGGTTTTGCCGAACGGGACCAAGGTTATGGTTTTGTCGTTTACGCTAAAAGTCATCTGCGGTTTGGGCGAAGCCAATGCCACGCTATAGGTATCGACATTTTGGGCGTCTGTAACCGAATTGATGTCTTTCGTCTTGCCGAAGAAGGCGACGCTGGCGGGATAGTATCCGCCTTGTTGCGTGGGTTCCTCCGGTACCAGGCCGCGTATGCTGCCGAAGCTGGAAGCGCTTTTTACCGTAGGGGCGCCGTCATAAGTATTGCCGGATTGGCCGATGAAAAAGTTCTTGCTCGCGGCCCCCTCGAATTCGGTTGCCCAAACTTGGTCTCCCAGCGATTTGACGCCCAAGGAATTGCCGTTGATGCTGCTGTCGCCGCTGAAGCTAGTCAGGCCGGACGGAGCGGTATATTCGTAACGGCCCGGCAATTGGTCGGTGTCGTAGTTGGGGCTGATGTCGCTGATGACGATTTGCGAGGGTTTCGAGCAACGCGGATAGCCGCCTGTAGTGGTGCGGTACGGATCCAGCCAGTCCGGTTTGGGCAAGCCAAGCGTGGTGTCGTCGTTTCCTGACGCCGAGATGTCGAATGCGGTGGTTGGGGATGTGGCACCGCTTAAATAGCGCAAGCCTTCGTACATGATTTCCGCAATCGGGTTGCCCCACATCCGGCATCTGCCTTGAGCAAGCGGGCCGCCGACTTCCGGTACGCCGCAGTCCTCGTGATAAAAATAATAGTCACCGAAGCCGGTTACTTTTAATTTATCCAGGGCCTTGATGACCCCAACAGTGGAGGTCAACTGGCCGGTGTTCAAATCTATTTCGTTGGTCAACGGGGAAATGTTTTTACGCAATACCCCGCCCGAGGTGTTTTTCTCGTAAGAGCCGGTCATTAAGCCGAAGGCCATGGCGTCCGTTTCGCCGTATTGCTGCAAAATGCCGCCGGGTTTGTAATAAACCGGGCTGGCCGACGGGTAGCCGCGGCATTCCGATTCCAATAAGCCGCTAACACAGGCTTTTACCCGTACCGCGTAATCGGTTAGCGTGGATGCAACCACGGTTTTTTTCCAATACAAATAGTAGCTGTCGCCGCCATCTCGTTCTTGATGGCGGAATTTGACGGTGTGAGCGCCGGCCGACAGATAGATGCTGCCGGAATGACTGGTTAGGCTGGTGTCGCTGTTATTGGAGCCGTGGCCGCCGTACCACCAAGCCACTACCGTACCATCGATGATCACCTCGACGGCATCGTCGCCGTCAACTGCGAAGGTATAGGTGCCGCTTTTCCCGGTTGGGATGGTCAACGTTCCTTCGAAGAGGGTGAGGTAGTTGTCTTGCGAGCCGGAGGCGGAGGAGTTCGGGTTACCGCTGCCGTTGATTTGCGTAACGGATTTGCTGCCGTAGCGTCTGCTGCTGGTGGCGTAATTAGTCTCTAAGCTATTGAATTCCGAGTTAGTAGTGGGGTAGGTGCAATAGCAATTGTTGCCACTGCGCGAGGTATTGCCGGTGTTGTATGTCGCTTGAGTCAAGCCTGAAAAATAGCTGGCCGGTACTATCTCCCAGCTGGTGCTGCCGGCAACGGCGCAAGCGGTGCGCACGTTGTTGCCGGTGGCACAGTCGCTGCCGGCTACCGGGCGTTCAATGGACAGCCATTCCCACACCCTAAACCCGCTATTTTCCAACACGCGCAATAACGGCGTGGTCGTTTCCAGCAGCGTGGTGTTGGCGAACAGATGGCGTTTGTCGGTAGCGGGTTGGGAGAGCGGGGTGTAAGAGCTGATGTCGTAACCGTCCACCGCAGTGCTGGTATATTCTTTTCCCCAGCTGTGGGCGTCTTGCGGGATATAAACTCTTTCCAGAATGGTGGCGCTGTCGGTGTCGGTGCTGCGGTAGCCGCCATACAGCACTCTACGCAATGCGTCCATACGCGACATGGTCAAATAGTTTAGAAAATCGCCGCTCCATTCGCCGCTGGAATTGGCGCACGTTTTGTTGACCGTGGTGTAAGCGGGTTCGAATACGCCGTTAGAGCTGTTATAGCTATAGCATTTGTAGGAATCGAAATAACCGTAATAAGTAATCGTGGGTTGATAGCCAACGTCAATAGAGCCGTCGCCATTCAGGTCGGAGGCGTCGTTATAGGCCTCGTAATACAGCTTGTGGTCTCTGGCGGCGGTTAACAAGGTTAACGGGGTGGCCGAGATATTAACCGCCAAGGGAATATCGGGAATGTCCACTGCGGCAAGCGCCGGATTGAGACAAAACCATGGCAGCACATGCGCTACGTTGAGTAAATAACGGAGAACGAAAGATGCATTTTGCTTCATGGATAGGGTCCTCCAGCGTTAGTTGGTGGCGTAAATCGACTGGAGCATGACGGTGGCCCGCCCTGTTCCCGGATTGCTGCGCGCGGTAATTCGGTAACGTTTACAGTTCTTGGGATCGGAGGCGCCGCCGTCGGTGCATTGAAATTCGCTACCCAAGTATTCGATAAAATATTGGGGGGCGTTGCCTGCCAGGGTTCCCAAGCTGGCGCTGGCATTGGTCCAGCCGGTAAAGCCGGACGCGCTTTCCCAACGCGGGGTACAATCGCTGTCGGCTTTCGGGCAGATGCCGTTCGTGCAGTTGTTGATCACGTTCGGGCTGGTGGGGCAACTGTTGGCGGTGCTATCGGTATAAGATGGCGTAGGTTTATTGTCTTCCGCGTACTTTTCCGCTTCGCGTAATGCGGCTTCGGCGGCTTGGAAGGCTAAATTGCGGTCGAAGCTGTTTGCGGCCATTTTTTCTTCTAACGTGACCGTTCGAATGCCGGCAACCCCTATCAACGTGGTGATGACCAGTAACATTAACGACACAAACAAGGCCACGCCGCGTTGCTTGCTCGCCATTGAGCTTATCGATTTCATGACTGCCGATTCCTGACGGTGATCGTTGCATTCCAGGTGCGCGTTAAGGGTTGTGCGGCGCCGGTCGCTACGTTCTCGAGTGATTGCAAGGTGAATACCAATCTGATCGCGACCACGAGCTTCCAATCCGTGATGCTGGTTGCGTCTACGTAGTCGCTGGCCAAGTTGCCGCTGGCGTCTTTGGCTAAGTATTGCAGCTGCATGTCGGTGATGCCTTCGGCGACTTCGTCGGCCTGAGTGATGGCATTACCGCCGCTGTTAAACATCTTCACCTTATATAAGGATTTACCGCCGCGGCTGTTGTAGCCTATATACCAAGCGTTAGAGGACAACTTGGTCAGAATGCCGCCGTCCTCGAAAGAATAGGATGTGCCGTTGGTGGAGCTGCAATCAGTAGACAAGTCCGGCTTCACGCCCAGGCCCTTGCTGCAATTACCCGGCGATTGTGAACCGCCAGTATTGTGTACGATGGTAACGTTGCTGGAATTGGCGTTGGTGGTTTGAAAAATGGCGGCTTGCTTAAAGTCGCACACTAAAATGACGTCGCCGTCGACGATTTCGTGTTCCGTGGTATTGACTTTGAATTCGGCGGCGGTCGGATTATGGTCGGTGACTGTGGTGCCGTTAAACGCCGTGCCGCTTAATATCGCCACCGCGTCGGTACCGGACACTCTCGAGGCGGTGCTGGTGCCGATCGCTTTGGCCGGCAGTACTTCGGTGCCTTCGTAGCCGTGCAAACCTTCTCCCCAGTTGGCCCACCAAGTGGTGCCGGCACCGAGCAAAACGTTGGCGGTCGGCAGGTTGCTGCCGCACGGTATGCCGCCGGCTTCGCGCAAATCGCGGGCAATCACTTCGAAGGCATAGCGGGCGCTTTCCTGCATGCGAGACAGGTTCTCGTTTTGCCGATAAACCGCCCGATTGGATAAAAACACGCTGACGACGCCGCCGATCAAAAACAGGCCCAGCATCATCGCGATCATTAGCTCGATCAAACTGAATCCCGCTTGGGGGGAGTTGGGGACGTAGGTTTTATTCATAGTCGGGTTTTGATTTCCACGGTTTGGGTGCTGGCGCCGCCGAGGCCGCGACTGTCGTCCCAATAGACTTTCACGGTGCAGCTGGTTACGTTGCAGGTAATTTCGCCGCAGGTACTGTTCAGGTTGCCCAAATTGGTTTTAAGGGCGGAAATCCAGGCCGCTTGGTCGTTTGTGATCAAAGAACCGGTGGCGGGGGCGGAACAGGTTTTGCTCAAGTTGTAAGACGCAATCATGGCGGCATCGCGGTTGGCTCGCATGGCGTCCAGCATGTAATACGCCAGCATTGTGGCTTGGCTGCGTTGAAAGGCGCTTTGGTTATTTTTGAGGGCATTGGTCTGTAGCGCGGCAATGCCAAGCAGGCCGAAGGATAGAATCAATACGGCGATCAACACTTCCAGTAAAGAGAAACCTAGCTGAGGTTGGCGATGTACAGGGCGCATACTAGGGGGACTCGCAACTGGTAAGGTTTCCGTTATCGGTTTCCGGGATGTGGTCGGTATCGCTGCTATTGTCAACCGCGATACGGGGCCGTAACGGCGTAATAATGACGGCTTTGGCGCTTTCTTCGTCACTGTTATGGCAGGCGGCGAAATTACCGTTGCCGGACGTGGCGCCCCTGGGGTCGTACCAGATGATGTGTGGAAAGGCGGAACTGCGCAGGGTGTATTGATTCGGAAGCGCCGGCCAGACTTTCAGAATTTCGGTGCTATCCAAGCTGCCGTTGTTGTTGCTGTCCACATAGGCAATCCAGCCTTGTTCCCAATATTCGCTCGCCGAGGTCGAGCAGGTTCTTGGCGAGGTGGTTTCCGGGCTTTTGCAAATGGCCGCTTTATGCCCGCTCCTAATGGCTTCGGCCCGGATAAAATTCAGCGCAGCGAAAAATTCATTGTTTATGGTGGACAAGCGGTTGCCGACGATGGTTTGTTTGAAGCTGGGAATAGCCATGCTCAGCAATACGGAGGCAACCGCAACGGCGATCATCAGTTCGATCAAAGTTACCCCGCTTTGCCTGATCGGCATGTCTTTCCTCCTAAATTCGATGAGCCCGGTTCGATAAGCGGATAAGCGCCTACCCCTGATCAAGATGCTAGTATAGGCAGGGATCGGGGAATGTGAAATTCAACACAGAGCGTATAAGATTTGCGGCAAGCCACGAAATACCTGCCGGGTCAAAATCCGGACATGCATGAAGTGATGTCCTGTCCGGAGTCTTTTTCGGGGATGCCGTCGCGGTCGCTGTCCGTAGCAATCCTGGGGCGGCCTACCAGGTTGACGATCAGCAATTTTGTGCCTTGCAGTTGCTGGTTCTTACAAAGGGCGAAACTCCCCATGCCGTTGCTGCTGCCGTTCGGTTGATAGCCGACGTAAGATTGAAATCTACTGTTGTTGCCGCGCAAGGTGTAGCCATCGTTCAAACCGGGGTAGGTTTTTAGCAGGATGTCGCTCTCGGCGTCGAAGGCGTTTTTACTCTCCGTTGAATCCCGTTTGAGGTCGATGAAAATCTGCCAGCCGTCTTCCCAATTGCTGCCGGTCTTGCGCATTACCACGTATTGACCGCGTTTGATCGCTTCGCTGCGGGCCAGGTTCAGAGCCGCCAAAAATTCGTTGGCGGTTGCGGATAGTTGGTTGTTGACGACTATTGCGCTAAGGCTAGGCAAAGCCAATGTCAACAGGATTGAGGCTATTGCCACAGTCGCTATCAATTCGGTGAGACTGAAGCCGGTGCGATTGTTTCGCCTAACGCCAAGGCCGAATAATTTGGACATAGTACACCCTTCATTGCTAGGTTGTAATATGAGGCGACTTTAGGTCCGCCATGCTCTGCATGGCTAGAAAATAGCGTAAATATCGGCTTTTGTCGATTTATTTTATGCGAAGGCGAATTAAGAGCTTTGTTAGCAGTCTGGGCTGGTTTAGCGTTTGTTTATTTCCATGGCGCTGTTCATGATGCTTTTGGCGATTATCCGTGAGTTTGACGTAAACCATTGTTTTAGCTACGGTGCATCTTTCGGCGTTAGGCGCAACAGCAATTGTTGTAGGAAAGCGACTTTGCTTTCCAGATCGTCGAAGGTCCGGTTAAATCGTAGCTTATCGGCGCCGTCGAATTTGTATAGCGCGGTTTGGGTTTGAATCAGCGAGATCAGCTCGCCGGTGTCGATATGCGACGAACTGCTAAACACCAAGCGTCCGGTTTTGGCGGACGCTTCGATTTTCTTGATGCCCAGCGGCGCGGCCAGCTGTTTAAGTTCGGTAACGGCGAACAATGCCTTGACCGGATCGGGCAAAAGGCCGAAGCGGTCTATCATCTCGATTTTTAATTTACGCAAGTCTTCTTCGGTTTCCGCGCTGGCGATGCGCTTGTACAGCACCAGGCGAGCATGAATATCCGGCAGATAATCTTCCGGAATTAATGCGGCAATTTGTAAATCGACCTCCGGCCCCAGTTCTAACGGAATCTCCAATTCCGGTTGTCGTCCGGAGCGCAATGCAGCGACGGCGCGCTCCAATAATTCGGTGTACAGCGTGAAACCGATTTCCTGCATTTGTCCGCTTTGCTCGTCGCCCAGCAATTCGCCGGCGCCGCGAATTTCCATGTCGTGTGAAGACAGCATAAAGCCGGCGCCCAGTTCGCCGGAAGTTTCAAAGGCTTCCAGGCGTTTGACGGCATCCGCGGTCATCAAGGTTTTAGGCGGGACGATACAGTAGGCGTAAGCGCGGTGGTGCGAACGGCCCACCCGGCCGCGTAG